>JAJYDR010000090.1 GCA_021777285.1 Actinomycetes bacterium | reverse complement strand
TCTCGGGACCGAAGATGTCCTCGACCATTAACCACCCGAACATCACGACTGCCTCCTCAAGCACGGTGCTCGGCATCCGACGCACCGACGATGGCCGCTTCCTCGCCACGGTGAAGAAGCGCGCCACCTACGTGGACCCGGCCGCCTGCACCGGCTGCCAGGAGTGTGAGCCCGTCTGCACGGTTGCCGTGCCCGACCAGTTCAACGCCGACCTCGTGCCGCGCCGCGCGGCCTACCTCGCGTTCCCCCAGGCCGTCCCGAAGAAGGTGGTCATCGAGCGCGCTGGCACCTCGCCGTGCACCGAAACCTGCCCGGCGGGGATCAAGGCCCACGGCTACGTCGCACTCATCCGAAACGGCCGGTACGAGGAGGCGTTCCAGCTCGTGCTCGAAGCGACCCCGCTCGTCGGCACCCTCGGGCGGGCCTGCTACGCGCCCTGTGAGAACGAGTGCACGCGCGACGACCTCGAAGCGCCGATTCCCATCCGTCGCCTCAAGCGCTTCGTCGCCGACCGGCACTACGACACGATGGACGGCCCCGGCGTCGCGGCGCCCGAGCCCAACGGCAAACACGTCGCGGTCGTCGGATCGGGCCCGGCTGGACTCACGGCCGCCTGGCAGCTCGCCCGGCTCGGCTACGGCGTCACACTCTACGAGGCCTCACCCGAACCGGGCGGGTTCTTGCGCTACGCCATCCCGGCCTACCGACTGCCCCAGGACGTGGTCGAGCGCGACATCGCCAACGTCACCGCCCTCGGGGTGACGATTGAGACCGACTCGCCCATCACCGACCTCGAGGCGTTGCACGACGCGGGCTTTGACGCCGTGCTCGTCGCCACCGGCACGCCACGGTCGACCGCGCTCGCGATCCCCGGCGAAGACCTCGAGCACGTGCGCAGCGGCCTCGACTTCCTGCGTGACGTGCGCCTCGGGAACCCGCCCGACTGGACCGGCCGGCGCGTCGTCGTCATCGGGGGCGGGAACGTCGCGATGGACGCCGCGCGTACGGCGAAGCGCCTCGGGGCGCGCCACACGACCGTCGTGTACCGGCGCGGCCCCGATGAGATGCCCGCCATGGCGAGCGAGGTGAACGACGCGAAACGAGAAGGCGTCGCCTTCACGTTCCTCACCGCACCGGTCGAGGTGCTCGGCGACGAGGAAGACCGGGTGACGGGCCTGCGCTGTCAGCGCATGGAACTTGGCGCACCGGACGCGTCGGGTCGACGCCGTCCCGAGCCGGTCGAGGGCAGTGCGTTCGTCATCGAGTGCGACGCGGTGATCGGCGCGATTGGCATGGTTCCCGACACGGGTGACTTCGCCGAGACCCTCACCGTCACCAGCAACCGTCGCATCACGGTCGACCCGCAGACTCGTCAGAGCGAGGTCGCCTACCTGTTCGCCGCCGGGGACGTCGTCAACGGCGCCACGGACATCACCCGTGCGGTCGGCGAGGGACGTCGTGCGGCTCACATGATCGACCGCTACCTCACCGGACGATCCCTCGACGGGTTCGTCGCCCTCGACGACCGCCTAGCGGTCGTGGACAAGGCGACCGTCCTCGCGCGCCAGCAGCGCTACAGCGCCCACGAGCCCACCCCGGAGACGATGACGCTTACGGGTGCCCCGAGCGACTTCAGCGAGGTCGAACGAGCGTTGAGCGAGGTCGAAGCACTGACCGGCGCGGGTGGGTGCCTCGACTGCGGGGTCTGCTCGGAGTGCGGCGCGTGTATACGCGCCTGTCCCGCCGACGCGATCGACCTCAACGCCAAGGACCAGGTCATCGAGGTCGACGTCGGCGCGGTCGTGGTGTCGACTGGCTACAAGCTCTTCGCCGCGGACCTCAAGCCCGAGTACGGCTGGGGTCGATACCCGAACGTCATCACCGGCATGCAGATGGACCGATTGCTCGCGCCCACGCGTCCCTTCAACACCGTGTTGCGACCGAGCGACGGCAAGGTCCCCGAGCGCATCGCCTACGTCTCGTGCACGGGTTCGCGCGACCGGACCGTCGACAACCCCCTCTGCTCCAAGTTGTGCTGTATGTACTCGATTAAGCAGAACCAGCTGATCATGGGCACGTTGCCGCTGGCCGACGTCACGATGCACTACATCGACATCCGCGCGGCCGGCAAACGCTACGACGAGTTCTACGAGCAGTCCCGCGCCATGGGCGCGTCCTACATCAAGGGGCGCGTCTCCACGATCACCGAGAAGGACAACGGCGACCTCGTGCTGCGCTACGAGGACATCGAGAACGGCGGAGCGATCGTCGAGGCGCAGTACGACCTCGTCGTGCTCGCCGTCGGGGTCCAGCCCAATCGCGAGGTCGAGACCCTCTTCACTGACGAGCACCTCGACCTCAACGAGTACTACTACGTCGACGAGCCCGACGACGACCTCGACCCGGGCCGCACGAACATCCCGGGGGTCTTCGTCGCCGGGGCGGCGGCGGGCGCGAAGGACATCGTCGACTCGATCACCCACGCCGGGGCGGCCGTCTCCCAGGTCGCCGCCTACCTCGAAGGTCGTCGTGCGGGCGACCGGATCGACCAGGAACTAGCCACGATGGAGCTGTCACGATGAGCGAACGACGGATCGGTGTCTACATCTGCCACTGCGGTGGCAACATCTCGGACTACGTCGACGTGGCGGCGGTGCGCGACGCGGTAGCGGACCTGCCCGACGTCGTGCACGCCGAGACCTCGCTCTTCGCGTGCTCCGACGGCACCCAACAGGACATGATCAAGATGATCAGGGAGCAGAACCTCGACGGACTCGTGGTCGCCTCGTGCTCGCCCAAACTGCACCTGTTCACTTTTCGCGGCGTGTCGCGGCGTGCGGGCCTCAACCCGTTCGAGTACACCCAGGCCAATATCCGCGAGCAGTGCTCGTGGGCCCACACCGACGACCGCGACGGTGCCACGTTAAAGGCCATCGGACTGGTGAAGGGCGCCATCGCCAAGACCCGTGAGTCGAGCGCGCTCGAGCCCATGGCCGTCCAGACCACGCCGGCGTCGCTGGTGGTCGGCGCGGGCATCGCCGGCCTACGCGCCGCGATCGGACTCGCTGACCTCGGTCTGCGGGTCTACCTCCTCGAGCAGTCGGCCACCGTCGGCGGCTGGGTCGGCCAATTCGGCCCGACGTTTCCCAACGACCGCGACGGGCGGGCGATGGTGGCCGACCTGCTCGAGCAACTTGGTTCGCGCCCGACGATAACGCTGCTCACCGACGCCGAGCTGACGGCCAAGTCCGGGAGCTTCGGCAACTACGAGGTGACGATCACCGTCCACGGCGAGCCCGAGTCCACGGTGCTCGCCACCGTGGGTTCAATCATCATCGCGACCGGGTTCGACACCTACGAGCCCGCGATTGGCGAGTACGGCTACGGGATCGACGGCGTCGTCACCCTCGCGCAGTTCAAGGCGCTCGTCGAGTCCTCGCCCGACGGCTTGCGATTCGCCGACCGGCCCGTTCGCACGGTCACCTACGTCTACTGCGTCGGTAACCGCCAGCCGGGCGGCAACGAGTACTGCTCCAAATTCTGTTGCTCGGCGACCGTGCACGCCTCGCTCGAGGTTGCCGCGCTCGACCCCTCGATCCACCAGTACCACCTCTACCGCGACATCCGCACCTACGGCAAGTACGAGCTGCTCTACGAGCAGTCGCGCAAGCGTGGCTCGGTCTTCATGAAGTTCCCCGACGAGGTCCCGCCCCGCGTCGCGCGAACCGACGACGGGCGACTCGCCGTCACGACGCGCGACACCCTGTCGGGCAACGTCGACGTGACGATCCCCACCGACCTCGTCGTGCTCGTGACCGGCATGGTGCCGCGCAAGAACACTGATCTCACCACGATGCTCCACCTGCCCGTCGGCGACGACGGCTTCTTCAACGAGATCCACCCCAAGCTGCGCCCCGTCGAGACGGTCGTCGACGGCGTCATGATCGCCGGTACCTGCCAGGGACCCAAGACGATCAGTGAGAGTGTCGCGTCGGGCCTCGCGGCGGTCGCCCAGAGTGGCGCCATGCTGATGAAGGGCGTCGCCGAGCTCGATCCGCTCGTCGCCGTCGTTGCCGAGGCGGCCTGCGCCTGGTGTGGCGAGTGCCAGCAGGTCTGCCCCTACGAGGCGATCACCGCGGTCAGCGTGGACGGCCGCGAGGTCGCGACCATCGACGCCGCGGTGTGCAAAGGCTGTGGCGGCTGCACGTCGTACTGCCCGAACAACGCCATCGACCTACTGGGCGCGACCGACGCCCAGATGCGTGCCCTGATCGAGAACCTAGTGGAGGTGACCGTCGCGTGACCAGCACACTGAACCGAGACGTCCGTGAGGTGATCCGCGAGGAGCCACTCATGCACCGACCAATCCTTGCGGTGCTCGCCGATGGGCCCCGCACCGTGCCCGAGATCGCCGACGCTCTCGGGCGACCGAGCGAGGAGGTCATGTACTGGGTCATGGGCATGCGCCGCTACGCCAAGCTCGTCGAGCTGCGTGAACCGACCGACGACGGATTCTTCCAGTACGCCGCCCTCGAGGTCCGCTCGTGAGCGCCGTCATCGAGGTCACCACGGTCGACCCCGGGCTGCTCGCCGACATCCAGCGTTTCGGGGCCGCTGACGTCTCGGCCTGCTTCAGTTGCGGCAACTGCAGCGCCATCTGCCCGCTCTCGAACAACGACGGCACGTTCCCCCGGCGCATGATCCGCTACGGGCAGGTCGGGCTGCGCGATGAGCTCCTCGGGAGTAAGGAGCTCTGGGCCTGTTACCACTGCGGACTTTGCAGCGAGAGCTGCCCGCAGCGAGCCGATCCCGGCGAGTACATGGCCGCCGCGCGGCGCTACGCCATCGCGAGCTACGACCGCACCGGGATCGCGCGCGCCCTCTACGTCCACCCGGCCGTGGGCTCGGGCGTGCTCGTCGCGCTCGCGGCGGCCTTCGCGACGTTCTTCACGCTCATGAGCGGCGCCGAGCCGCGCCAGTCGCTACGGCTCTTCTCGTTCCTGCCCGACGGCGTCGTGCACTGGACCGGGGTCGCCGTGATGATCGCCGTCGTACTCGTCGCGCTCGCGGGTGTCTCGACCATGGTCCACGGGCTCGCCCGCCGCGAGGGCGTGCACGGACGCGACCTCGTCGTCGGGATCGCCTCGTGGCGCCGGGCCTGGCGTGGCGCCTGGTCCGCGGTCGCCGTCGAGTCCCTCGGCCAGAAGCGCTTCCGCGACGATTGCGCCGACGCGGACCCCGCCGAGCACTGGTACGAGAAGCGGTGGATCGTGCACGCGACGGTCATGTGGGGCTTCATCGGACTGCTGGTCGCGACGATGCTCGACTACGGGCTCTCCCTAGCCGGGGTGCGCGCGACGGGTACGCCCGAACCCCTGTGGTACCCGGTGCGTCTACTCGGCACCGTGGCGGGCCTCGCGATGGTCGCCGGCGTCACGACGATGATCGTGAGCCGGCTTCGCCACTCGAACCAGGCGAGCGCCTTCTCACACCAGTCGGACTGGGTCTTTCTCACCCTGCTCTGGGTCGTCGGCGCAAGTGGGCTGCTCACCGAACTCGCCCTCTACCTGCCCGGCGCGCCGACCTGGGGCTACTGGATGTTCGTCGCCCACGTCTCACTCGCCATGGAACTGCTCGTGCTGGTGCCCTTCATGAAGTTCGCCCACGTCATCTACCGGCCCATCGCGCTCTTCTTCCAGTCCCTCGCGAGCACGACGGTCTGACCCGTCACGCCGCCCAGGTCGGCCAACCGACCGGGAGGGTTCCCGGCGGACCGTCGGGCTGGACGAGACCTGGTCGGGCGCCGAGGACGTCGAGCAGCGCGCTGAAGTTCAGCCCGAAAGCGGTCGAGTTCTTGCCGTTGAACTGGGTGAAGCCCGCGGCGTAGCCCGCGCGACCCGTGTCGCGCGCCCACCCGGTTTCGAGGCAGGTCTTCGCGTCGTGCAAGATGCCAACGACCGTCCCAGCGTTCACGTGTTCACCGATCGAGACCGTCGGCGTGACGTTCTCGGCGACGTAGACGACGTGACCGGCCGCTGGTCCGTCGCTCAGGCGATACGAGATGAACACCCCGCTCGGCCAGCTCGGGTCGTACAGGTTGGTGACGACGCCGTCGCCGAGGGCGTAGATCGGCCCCGAACCGCAGTAGTCGACGCCCTGGTCGATCTCCTGGGGCACGAGTGAGGTCAGCGCGCGCAAGGGGTTGTAGTACCCCTGGCGCGGCGAGAGGTCGAGGGCGAGGTAGTACCCCCCGGTCGCGGTGGCTACCCCGCTCACCGTCGCGCCGAAGGCGAGCTTTGATGCGTTGTCGCGCACGGTGTTCGCCCTCGCCGAGAAGGCGTCGACCTCGCCGTTGGCGCGCGCGACGAGGTAGCCCGAGGGCGTCGCGGCGATACCGACCGTCGCGACGCCGTTGTAGTGACCGTGGGCGAGGTCGAGCGGTGAGCCGTAGCGCGGCGCGTCAAAGCCGAAGACGCCGCCGGTCGACGTGGTGATCCAGTAGCCGCCGGTCGCGGGGTCAAGCGCTATCCCCGTCGCGGTGACTGGCGCGGTCGTGCCGTAGTGGAGCCGCCCCGCGAGGGACCCCTGGCGCGGTGCGCCGAACGCGTCGACCGCGCCGTTGGCGCGCAGCACGTAGTAGCCCGAGCCGTTCGCCGTACTCGCGATGGCGACGGCCGCCGGGTACTGGCCCCAGCCGCCCGACGGGATGTGCGGCTCGCCGCGAAAGGGGGCATGGAACGCCCGCACGACGCCGTTCGAGCAGACGATCCAGTACCCGCCCGTCGCGGGGTCGAGCGCTATGCCCGTCGCGGTGACGTCGACGGGCAGTGAACCCGCGACGATCGATCCGTAGGCGGCCGCGCCGTAGGCGCTCACCGTCCCGTCGCTTCGCAGCACGTAGTACCCGTGGCCGCCGGGACCGCCAGCGATCGCCACAACCGCGGGACTCGCTGGTGCCGGCGAACCGTGGTAAGGGGCACCCACCGCGATGACCGTCACTGGCGGCGTGGTCGCAGCGAGCGGGAGTGGTGCGAGCGAACCCGCTACGAACAGTGCGCCCGCGGCCGTGGCGTAACGGCGTCGACGAAAGCCGCGCCGCGAGAATCGGCGCGTGAGGTCCCAGTGATCTCGATGATCGGTGAATCGCCGCACACGCCATCTTCCCACGACGACTGTCCGGGACGCGGCGGGCCGACTCCGCTAAGTTTCTCGACGTCGGCCCGCCACGGCGGCGCACGAGTGACAGGCGGTGTGACGTATGGGCGATTCGATCTACAACCTCGAAACAACGCTGCAGACCAGTGGGGTCGGTCAGGCGACTCCCATGGGTTGGGTCCTCTTCGACAATGACCTCGTCGTGCGCGACTGCAATCACGCGGCGACCACGCTCCTCACGATGAGCCGCGACGAGTTCGTGGGTCAGTCGCTCGAGTCCTTGCCTTGGCGCACCGAGGACGAGCACGGCGTCTCGCTCGCTAACGACGCCGATCCGACCCGCGTGACCAATCGAACCGGCCAGTGCGTCTTTGGCACGACGATTGGACTCAGCGTGCGCGGTCGAGCGTTCCGCTGGCTCTCTGTCAATACCTACCCGGCCATGGTCGATAGGGTTCAGATCGGCGTGCTCGCCTCCTACTACGACGTCACCGAACTCATCCAGAACCGCCGGAACCTGGAGGTCGCACTGGCGGTCATCCGCATCGTCACGGTCGTCGAGTCCGAAACCGAGTATTTCGAAGCGCTCTGTGAGACGCTGCACACCACAGGACACTACGCCGTGGTGTTCATCACCGAAGGTGTCGGCCGGGCGACGGCGATCCGCTACGCCTCGGGCATGGTGGATGAACTCGAGCGCGTGATTGCGGAACTCGCGACCTCGACCAAGACCGGTTCGGGTCTCACCGGGACCGCCGCACAAACCGGGATCACGCAGGTCGCCAATACAGCGGACCTGCCACTCATGCGCGAGTGGGTGAACGAGATGGAGTCATTAGGGCTGCATTCAGCCATCGCCCTGCCCTTCACGGCACACGAACGGCGCCTCGTGCTCAACGTCTTCTCCAACCACGAGAACGAGTTCGACGACTGGACGATCCAGGGGCTCCACGCCGTGGTCTACGAGGTCGAGTTCGACCTGTCCCACGTGCGCTCGGTCCAACGCCTCAATGAGGCGCTGACAGGCACGCTGCGGGCGCTCACGTCGATGAGCGAACTGCGCGACCCCTACACCGCCGGTCATCAACGCCACGTCGCCGAACTCAGCGTCGCCATCGCCCTCGAACTCGGCGAACCCCGTCGCGTCGCCGAGATGATCGGCCAGGCAGCCGAGGTTCACGACATCGGCAAGATGTCAATCCCCGCCGAGATCCTGACCCGGCCCGGCAAGCTCAACCCCCTCGAGTTCGAACTCATGCGCAAGCACCCAACCACTGGCAGCGACATCATGACCGAGAGCGGCCTACCGAGTCCCATTCCTGAAGTCGCCCACCAACATCACGAGCGCCTCGACGGCTCGGGCTACCCCGACGGCCTGCGCGGCGAGGCGATCAGCTGGCCGGCCCGGATCGTCGCGGTCGCTGACGTCGTCGAAGCGATGTCCCACCACCGCCCCTATCGCTCGTCACTCGGTATCGACGAGGCCCTCGCCGAGGTCGGCCGCGGCGCCGGGATGCTCTACGACGCCGACGTCGTCAAAGCGTGTCTCCGAGTCTTCGCGGCGGGTTTCCAGTTCGAAGACGCAAAGTCGACCGCCTGACCCTTCGGCGGCTTCGACCCCCCGGGCTGTCCGAACTCAGGTTGGGCGGACTACGACAGTGATGCTGAGCAGTCGACTCGGCATCAGGCACTGGGGGGAACAGGTGGGGTTACCCGTCGCGGTGATCACGGCGACACCCGCGTGGGCCGCCTCGAACATGGTCACGCCGAGCGGTGTCGGGATGGGGAGCATCGAGAGGACTGAGGGGTCACTTACGTGGACGGTTCCCCACTGCAGCACGCCGGCCGTTGGCAGCGTCACTGTGACTCGCGCTCCCACCGAGACCGTGAACTGTCGACCGGCGTCAGCGATCCCGAGCACGAGGGTGCGTGGTCGCTCCAGCACGAACGAGGTCGACGCGCCAAGTCCCTGGAGGGACACCGAGAACCGGTAGTGGCCCGTGGGGACCAGCTGGTCCGGCGCACCGCTGCGCTGGTCCCAACTGAACCGCTGGTGCACCGTCGCACCGGCGGCGAGGGTTCGCTGCACGAGGAAATCAGCGCACGGGCTGGGCGCACCACCCATCCAGCACGACCCCCAGACCGTGGTGCCAACGGCGTTGAGCACGCGATAACTCGGCGACGTCGGCCCAATCACGTAGGAACAGGCCGTCGTGGCATGGTTATGCAACGTGACGGTGAAACGCACTGGCGTGCCGGATCGATAGCGTGCGTGGTCGGTCGTCGCTGTGAGCGTCGCGAGCGCGGTCGTGCACGGCACCACAGCGACACGCGAGGCGGCGGACACCTCACCAAAGGGGACCGCACCGCCGCGTAATCCGACGAACGAGACCGCGACCAGCACGGTGACACCGATGACACGCCGCAGGTTTCGCATCACGACCTCCTCGTCCCATACTGTCCACTCCAGCCCTTCGCGTACAGACCGTCAATGAATCCAACGCCCCCCTGATCCGTAGTGCGCACTCGTGAACTAAACCGCGACGACCCTCGGATTCCGGTACTCCCTGGTCATGAAGTACCCGCAACCGTGCGATGTCGTGTCTCACAGACTCTTCACAGACGATTCTTCAGGTCTCAACATTTTCGAAAATTAGCGTCGGACTATCGGAATTCCCCGTTCGCCGTTGGGCGGTCGACTACTGGAAGAGAGGAATCGAGATGA
>JAJYDR010000089.1 GCA_021777285.1 Actinomycetes bacterium | reverse complement strand
CAGCCGCCAGTCTTCGAATCAGGGCCCAGTCTTCCAAAGTGATCACCCTCCATTTTCAGGTGTTCACTTTTCACCGTCGAAAGTGTTCAGTTTTCGAGCGTTGCCGACACCACTAGGGGATCGGGTGGTTTGATGCGTTCGCTGTGTTCGGTCCTTGGTAGTCTGGCCGGACCCCGATTCCTAAGCCACTAACTCTGCGAGTCGTTGCTGGTTCCTGAACTTCCAGGTCTCGGCGAACTTGGCCGGCGTTTGCCGGCGAAGGGCGCTGTGGGTTCGTTGGTGATTGTATTCGTGTCGCCAGTCCTGGAGGAGCACCTTCGCCTCGAAGAGAGTGTCGAGCTGCTGGCCATTGAGGAACTCGTCGCGGAGCCGCGCGTTGAACGATTCGATCCAACCGTTTTGCCAGGGCGAGCCCGGGTCGATGAAGAGTGAGCCGGTGCCGTTGAAGCGACACCAATCGTTGAGCGCGCGGGCGACGAACTCCGGTCCGTTGTCCATGCGCACGTAACAGGGTGCACCTCGTTCCTTCGCCAGTTGGTCGAGGCGGTTCACGACGTCGTCGGCCGTGATCGAGCGACCGACATCAATCGCCAGGCACTCCCTGGTGAACTCGTCGATGATGTTGAGCATCTTGATCGTGCGAAGGTCGCTCGTCTGGTCGAACTGAAAGTCCATTGCCCAGATGACGTTGGGTCGAATCGGGCGCATCGCTCCGACCGGGACGCCGATGCCGGTGAGACGCTTCTTCTTCTTGCGATAGGGGACCTTCAAGCCCTCCTCACGCCACAGGCGCTGGACTCTCTTGTGGTTCACGCGCCAGCCCTCGTCGCGCAGGGCGTCGTGGGCCCGTCGCCAGCCCCAGCGGGGGTGGTTCGTGGCGAACTCGCGAAGGAACGCGCGCAGCTGCTCGTCGATCTCGTGGACGACGACGGCGAGCCGTTGGGTGGAGCGGCTCTGGCCGACCACGGCGCAGGCCCGACGCTCAGAAACCCCGAACTGTATCTCAAGCTCAATGACCGCTTGACGACGACGGTTCGGGGTCAGAATTTTCGGCTCTCCTGCCGTTCAAGTGGGTAGTTGCGGGCGTTGACCACGGAGCGCGAGTCGAGCAAGGGCAATGAGGGCGTTCACGTTGTGGAACCCAAAGGCTCTTCGAGTGATCAAACGGATCTTCGTGTTAAACGATTCGACGAGCGCGTTGGTGAGACCATTCTCAATAGTGGCGACGATCGCAGAACGGTATTCGCGGATTCGTCGAGCGAGTCGAACGAAGGGTGCGATGCGACAGCGTTGCGCCCAGGCCACCCAGCGATCAAGTGCGGTAACGGCACCGGGTCCCGACCCGGTCACCGCGACGCGTAGTCCCTCCTTGAGGGCCCACGCTCGATGCAGTCGCGGATGCGTGGCGGCGATGTAGTCGAGACGGGCTCTCTCGGCGTCGTTCAGGTTCTCCGGCTTCTTCCAGAGCGACCAGCGTGAGTCGTTGAGGACCTTGCCCTCTCCTCGTGCGCTCTGGTGTCCGTGACGTCGACGTTCACGCACTGCGTTCCAGGTGTCGCGGCGCACTTGGTCGAGGGCGTCACCGGCCCACTTGACGACGTGGAACGTGTCGGCACACAAGATGGCGTTCGGGCACCTCTTCGTGACGATCTTCTTGATCCAAGGAGCCCCGTCAGCACTGACGTGCGTGATGGCAGCCGTTTTCTCCTCGCCGAGGAGGTCAAAGAATCCGCCCAGGGAATCGCCATTCGCCCCGTTGACCGCGTGAATGAGTCGTCGACGATCGTGATCGACCACGACCAGCAAGAAGCGATATCGACGTCGATAGGAGATCTCGTCGATGCCGATTCGTCTCACACCGTCGAGGAGTTCGTCGTCGTCGAGATCGGCGACGACTCTCGCGATGATGTGTCCGATGGTGCGCCACGTGCAACGCAGTAGTCGAGCGGCGGCCGTCGAGGACATCTCGACCGCACACCACGCCGCCAGTTGCTCAAAAGCCAGGGTGTGGCGCGCCGTGTGGCGCGCCCAGGGAACTCCTGCGACCACCACACCGTGCTCGGTGCAACTCACCCGAGGAACAATCGCGATGACGAATACCTTCGTGCGTCCAAAGTCCAGAGCTCGCCAGCGGCGTTCACGACCCGAGTCATAACCGGGGCAGCGTTGCTGGCAGTGCGGGCATCGCCATCGATGCGAAATCCGAGGGCGCAGATGGATCTCGACGGTCTCCTCGACGAGATCAACGTTCTCCACGCGGACGCTCTTGGCGTCGACGCCCAGGGTCCGGGCTAATAATCTTTGGGACAGCACGTCGTCTCCTCCTTGGTCTTCAGGCTTCAGCACCCGAAAACCTAAGGGAGAGACGGCGTGTCTGGCTTTTTCGGCTCAGTTCAACCCACACAATCGGCAGGAGAGCCGAAGTTTCCCTTGGCGACCTCTTTGAGCATCGCGTTGTCGAGGGTGAGATCGGCGACGATTCGCTTCAAGCGGCCGTTCTCGGTCTCGAGCTCCTTCAGACGCTTGGCGTCGTTGGCCTTCATGCCGCCGAATTGGGACTTCCAGCGGTGCCACGTCGACTCGGCGATCTCGAGATGCCGGCAGACCTCGACGAGATCTTGACCTTGGTTGAGCAATTTGTCACCCTCGGCGAGCTTCCTGATCACCTGCTCGGGGGTGTGATGCCGCTGCTTCATGCTGTCCTCCTGGCTCCATTCTGGAGCATCGGGACTCTCAGTCGCGCTGGATCATTTCAGAGGGGACCCCGCAGGTGGCCGAAGACCTCGTTTTGGACGCGCCGTCGCGCGAGGTCGACCTGGGCGGTGGCGTGGCGAACCACGTGAAAGGGATCGGCGACGAGCTCGGCGTGGGGCAGGACCGCGGCGAAGACGCTGCGGTAGGTGGAGGAGAGATCAAGCGTGCCCGCACTCACGTGACTGAGCCACTCCTCGCCCCGCGCGCACAGCCAGCTCTTGGGCGCCTCGGCCTTTCGATCAGGCACGACGTCGAGCAGTTGACCCCGGTCCACGTCGACCATCGCGGTGACGAATTGTTGGCGCCGCCGCTCGCCGAGCTTGACCATCAAGTGCTCGTCAAGGCCGAGGGAGCTGACGTGCCGAAGCGTTCGGGGTGATCAACGAGGGCGGTGCCGTAGGCGAGGACGGCGTCGTTCACCGTGTGCCAGGCGCAGCCCAGGTGCTCGGCGATCTCGGCGACGGTGCGGCCGTTCTTGCCCACTTCGAAGGTTGCCCAGCGTCCCGCGCGATCGGTCATCTTGAGCCGGGGCGCCGCGATGCGTTCGTCGCCCTCGGTCCAGGTGCCCGTCGGGCATTCGCTCTCTCGGCAGGCGAAGCGCCGCTTGTTCCAAACCAGGACAAACTTGCGACCGGCCATCGTGAGATGGACGAGGGGCACCAAGCGTCAATCCTTCACGACCGTCACCACTCCGCAAGTGGGACACCCCACGTCCTCGCGTTCGAGTTCGATGTGCACTTCGGGAACCACCGTCTCATCGTCGATCTGCATCGGCCGGAGGCCTTTGAGGTTGACGAAGAACCGGTTCATGGCGGTAGGGTCGGTGATCACGGGGGTTCTCTTTCTGTTGGCTTAGTCACCAAACAGAATTGCAGAGCCCCCGTTTGCTCTCGTGACTGACCCTTGACGTTCAGTCCACTGGCGTCAACCCGACCCCGCTCACTTGCGAAGTGCCAGCAAACCGACAGCAGCGCCCTTCGTGCTATTTCCGAACCGTCATTCCCCCTTCAAGTGCGAAGTGCCGGTTTGAAACTCCCCCGCGCGAGCGACGGGATGCGGCGGCCCGCGCGCGCTCCTACAACGGTATCGCCACGATACCAGTTAGAAACAACTTGCAGCAATCGTCGGCCAGCGAGGAGTACGAGTAGCCCTCTGAGGGCTTGAACCATCGCACTGACTGCCAGATCGAATCTCGCAGAAGGTGGTAGACGAGCCACGACGGGAGATCAGACCTGAAGACCTCATCTTTGATCCCCGCGTCGAGAACCTCGATCCACGAATTGCGAATCTTGATGACGAGTGCTTGGACCGACTCAAAACGTGGCGACTTCAAGAAGTAGTTGGTGTCGTTCTGGTAGATCTCGGCGGCGTGTAGGTAGGTGGCAGTGCACCCGAGCGACGCCGCGACGAGCCCGCGGAATTGGTCGATAGCCGATCCACCACTTTGGAATACCGCCTCGTAACGCGAGGTCAGATGATCCAGGAAACTCATCATAATCTCCTCGACAATGGCGTCCTTCGATGGAAAGTAGTGGTAGAGACTCCCCGAGAGGATACCCGCCGCATCGGCGATTTCTCTGACTGTGGTCTCCGCGATGCTGCTCTGGGCGAAGAGTTCCGCCGCCATCTGGACAATCAATTGGCGACGATCCGGTGTTGCCTCCGGCTCCGTGCTCGCCTTGGTCATGGCGTCAATCCTCCTTGCCAGTTCATCCGTATGACCGATGTGACGCCATCGGCGAAGTCAAGGTCGGATGACATCATAGCCATCCATTTAAGAGACATTCCGACTCACTTCCGCCGAACGTGCACTCAAATCACCACCGAAACCAGTCGGTCTCGAGCCTCGCGAGCTTCCGAGAGCAGTCGATCAATCAGTTCGGCCACGGTGGGGATGTCATTGATGAGCCCCACGACCTGCCCTGAGGGGAAGATCCCGGACTCCTCGTTCCCTTCGACCAAGACCGACCGCGTCAATACCGGCGCGTTCGCCGCCGTCAGGACCTGGGTCCACGGAATTAGCGACGTGCGATGCATCGAACGTCCTGTTGTGACGAGCTCACGTAGCGAGTGTCCGCCAATCCGTGAAAATCGCTTCGCGGACCGAAGGGCTAGGAGGAGGCCGAGCAGTCGGTTGGTGTTCTCGAGCCGATCCACGAACGGGGTACGAATCACCCGCTGGGGCCGGCCATCGATTGCAGTGGTCACCACAGTATCCAAGACGCCCGTCGCCAGGTACCTCCGCTTGACGGAGTCAGGTACGCGACTCTCCCTCGTCAGCAGGAATCGAGTGCCCATCGCTACACCGTCAGCCCCCAGAGCCAACGCTGCAGCCACTCCACGACCGTCGCATATTCCTCCCGCGGCGACCACGGGGACTCGTCCGCCAACGGCGTCAACAACTTGCGGAGTGAGAAGGCTGGTCGGCACGGAACCGGTGTGACCGCCCCCCTCGCCTCCTTGCGCAATGACGATGTCCACGCCAAGGTCGGCCACCTTCTCCGCGTGGCGCCGCGCACCCACCGTTGCGATTGTGATGACGTGTTCTCGATGAAGGCGCTCGACGAGTTGGGCGGTCGGAGGGCCGGCGAAGGACACGACTCTCACGCCCTGGTCGATCGTTACTCCCAATCGCGATTCCAGGTCGGGCAGGTCGACATTGAAGTTGACTCCAAACGGCTTACTGGTTCGCGCCTTGACCCGCTGCAACGAAGCCATCAACTCCTGGACGTCCATCGTCGATCCCGCAAGGATCCCGAAGCCCCCCGCCGCGCTGGTGGCAGCCGTGAGGCTGGCGCCCGCAACCCAGCCCATCCCCGTTTGAATGATAGGATGTTCGACACCAAGCCGATGCGTTAGCCGAGCCTCACGCCCGTGGTCTCCGATGTCCGTAGATCGATCCCCGACTACCATCGCAGCGGCCGCATCACGCGAGGGTCGATCTTCATTTCGATCACTGCACATGACAATAAACTATCGAACAAGCGCTTGCTAGGAAAGGATCCTGGCGCGAAGAAGGCACGAACGACCTGAGGGGTACCTTAACTGCCAAGGATGGCTCTTGATGACCGAGTGAAGAGTCGGAACAACCCTCGGCGGCTCCGGCGAATCCCACCGCGACTGCGTCCAACATTTCGCGCCCGGGCGTGATCGTCAACGATGTAGGGAGGTGCTGCCCATGTCGACACCAGAGAAACCCCAAACGATCTCGCAAGTCCTGGAGCGCTCGGTTCGGCAGTTTGCGACCACGGAAGCGATCGTCTGCGGACAGCAGCGGGTGACCTACGCCGCCCTGGACGAGCAGGTGAACACGACCGCACGCGCCCTGCTGGCTAGTGGCGTCGCAAAAGGCGATCGCGTCGCAGTTCTTGCATCTAACTCTGAGCGGTGGCCTGTTTGTGCTCTGGCTCTAGCCTCAATCGGCGCAATACTCGTGCCCGTCAACACCCGGCTCAAGGGTGCCGAGATCCGACACATCCTCCGCACGAGCGAGGCGTCGAGGGCCGTCGTTGAGGAGGGCTTCCTCGGCAACCCTTACGTGGCGATGATCCGTGATGAACAGACGCCTCTCGAGAACCGCGAACAGCTCGCTGATCTCCAAGAGATCATCGTCCTCGAACACGCTCCGGTCGAAGGGGCCACCACCTTCGACGAATTGCTCAGTCGAGCCTCGGCGGTTGATCTCGACGCCCTCGAGCGCGCCAAGTCGGCAGTCGGCCCGGACGACGTCTCCGACATCATATTCACCTCCGGCACCACGGGACGACCCAAGGGAGCTGAACTACGGCACCATCAGACGGTGATGCTCTACACGACCTGGGCGGACATTGCTGGAGTGCAGCCCGGAGAGGGCTTCCTTGGCGTTAATCCGTTCTTCCACTGTTTCGGATACAAGGCTGGACTCCTGGCGAGCGTGATCAAGGGAGCAACGATCCTACCCGTGGCCATTTTCGACGCGAAAGAGACGATGCGTATCATCGAGGCAGAGCGGGTGAGCATCGTACCCGGAACCCCAACCCTCTATATCTCGATGCTGGACCACCCCGACCGCGATGAGTTTGACCTCTCCTCGCTGCGTGTGGCCGTCACTGGTGGCTCCGTCGTTCCCACTGCCCTGCTTCACCGGATGCGGACCGAACTGGGCGTGAGTACGATCATCAACGCCTACGGACTTACCGAGGCTTGTGGCTACGTCACCAGTTGCCGCCAAGGCGATCCCGACGAGGTGATCTCCAAGACCTCGGGGCGGCCGGTCGACGGGGTTGAGGTCAAGATCGTGGGCAGCAAAGGCGAGACGCTGGCCCCGGGCGAGACCGGAGAGGTGTACGTCCGGGGCTACAACCTCATGGTCGGCTACTACAACGATCCCCAGAGCACGGCGAAAGCGATCGACGTCGAGGGGTGGCTCCACACTGGTGACATCGGCCTCCAGGATGTCCACGGCAATCTCACGATCACGGACCGAACCAAGGACATGTTCGTCGTTGGTGGCTACAACGCCTATCCGGCGGAGATTGAGCAGGTGGTCATAGCCCACGACTCAGTCTCGGACGTCGCGGTCATCGGAGTCCCCGATCCCCGAATGGGTGAAGTGGGGCGGGCATACGTGGTCCTGCGACCGGGTGGTCAGTTGAGTGAGGACAACCTCATCGCCTACTGTCGAGACCGCATTGCCAACTACAAGGTGCCTCGATCTCTCCGCGTGATCGAGTCGCTACCGAGGACGGGCACCGGCAAGGTGGACAAGGTCGCGCTGCGACGGCTGGCCGCGCAGGAGGACTCCCCGCCCTAAGGACTCACATCGAGATTGCTTGAGCGTTGAGGGTGAAGTTCCACTCCACTCGCCGTGAAAGTCGTGCGGGTCGAGTGGCTGGGAGTGTTAAGTCAATTTGAGTTCTCCTCGGGTTTGTGGTTCTGCTCGGGTTTGCGTGGGTGATCTCTGAGCATCAGGAGAAACTCGTCGTTGGCAGATCAATGGTGAGACCGCCGCAGCAGAGATAGCCCATATGCGGATTCCCACGGTGGGAATGTCAAGTCAATTTGGCCCCACCGTGCGCATCTGATTTGGCCCCACCCCTCTTGGAGGCGAATCGTATCCTGAGGACGTGACTGAATGGGATCCCTATGGGCCGCCGGTGGCCAAGGTGCTGCAGTTGAAGGTGAGTCTGGACGCGTTCGAGCCGACGGTGTGGCGCCGGGTCCTCGTTCCCGAGTCGATCTCACTGACCAAGCTTCACCGGGTCATCCAAGGGCTGATGCTCTGGTGGGACTATCACCTGCATCTGTTCACGATCAATGGTGTGGAGTTCGGGCAGCCCGAGATGGATGATTTCGGCGACTTCGAATGGCGCAACGAACGCGGCGTCCGGCTGAGCGCGCACCGTCAGGTCGGCGACGCGCTCGCCTATCGCTATGACTTCGGCGACAACTGGCAACTGACCATCGACGTGGAGAAGGTCGTTCCGGTGCGCTTTGCCCTGAAACACGCCG
This sequence comes from Actinomycetes bacterium, assembly GCA_021777285.1. Next base: position 1,935 of record JAJYDR010000089.1, on the reverse strand, counting down.
TCTGCATCGGTGGCGAGCACGCCGCCCCACCCGAGGACGTGGGTGGGGTCGGCGGCTTCTCACAGTTCCTCGAGGCCATAGCCGACCCCACCCACGACGAGCACGACAGCTACGTGGAGTGGAGCGGTGGCGACTACGACTTCGAGCGCGTCGACCTCGCCGAGATCAATGCCCGCCTGCAGCGTGCCGTTAACGCGTCGAGGTCCGCTTAGCCCGAGTGGACTTGAGTCGATAGCTCTCGGTGCCGGTTTCGATGATGTGAGCATTGAAGGTGAGCCGGTCCACGATCGCCGCCACCAGTCGAGCATCCGAGATGATCTGGCCCCACTCCGAGAAGGAGAGATTGAGCGGAATCATGGTGTTACCATGTGGTCAAATCGTGGCCTTCCCAAAGGGGGTCTGGGATGAGAAGTTCGTTGGCGCTAAGTCGTCGGTCTAAATTCGGGATCATTATCGGCGCGGTAGCTGTACTGCTTATCGCCAATCTGGCCTCCATTACTCCAACCGGAGCGACAGCGATTCCGAATTCATGCTCGATGCTGGCGTTAACTCATGCAGCGAAGATCATTTCGGAGAACCGGCGCGAAGTTGTTGGAAAGATCTCGCCCGTGAACACCCATGACGTGAAGATTAATGCGTGCAACCAAAAAGTTGGCGCGATCCTTGTGCACCTCACGATAGGAACCAGAACGGGTGGCTACGGTCGGATCAAGGATGTTCACATCAGTCACCCTGTCGGCCTGGGGCACCACGTCACACTTGTCGTTGCCAAAAACCTTGGTCCGCATGGCGGACCGTATGATCTGGTTTTCTTTAGTAAAGGAATTCTCTGGGTTTCAGTACGGGCCAATGGCGCCGCGCCATTCGCACTGACAGACCTCGCTCGACAGATTTACAAGTCTCTGACTCTCACTCCCGCCAGCCCCCCCTCGTCGACCACACCGTCCAACCCGTTGCTGTGGAATGCCATTGGGCCCGCCAACTTTGCTGACTATTCGCAGACGATTCTCGGTAACATCGGTCCCTCGTCAGGACTGAGTGCCGCTGGTAAGATCGGGGCCTTAGCGGTTGATTTCGCCAACCCTCAAGTGATGTACGTGGGCGGTGGTGGTGGCGACAATCGGGGTCCGCTTAGTGAGGCTGGTATCTACAAGACCATTGATGGCGGCAAAATGTGGAGCCCAGCCAACCAGGGATTGACTAGCAATCAAGTCAATGCGCTTTGGCTCGACCCATCGAACGCAAACGTCTTGCTGGCCGCGACGGAAGGTGGAATATTCAAGTCCACTGACGCCGGCTCGCAGTGGTCCTCCGTAGACCAAACCGCGTCAATTGGCTTTGCAACCATGGGATCCACGATTTACGCCGGAACGGCCGATGGCGTTGCGTCGTCGGTTAATGCTGGATCCTCCTGGGCATCAGTGGAGACAATGTCGTACCCAGTTACTGCGATCACCACCGCGGGAGATGTACTCTACGTCGCTGACGAAGCTTTTCTGTGGAGCTGGACTGCCACCACCGGATGGCAGAAGGTGTACCCGGCGCCATCGATACCCACACAAGTCAGTTCTGACTGGATTTCGTGGGTTGTCGCTAGTCCCGCTAATCCGACGACCGTCTTTATGATTCACTGCCCTCAACTGCCGGGGCAACTGTTCTGTACTCACATGGTTTCAAAGAGCACTGACGGCGGAGTCACGTGGAGCGCCTTGTCAGCATCGAACACCTACCTCCCGGGCCTGCTTGATTCGCAGGCCATTGCACTCGACTCCGTCAATCCCCAAACAATCTACGTGGCTGGTGAAGCCACAGTGTCCGTGTCCGAGAACGGTGGCACTTCCTTTACTCAGACTGTGGTGAATCCGGATATTTGGTTCCTGCTCGCTTGGCCAAACATGGCGGGGACCTACTTTGCCGGAACTGATCAGGGCTTGT
>JAJYDR010000088.1 GCA_021777285.1 Actinomycetes bacterium | reverse complement strand
GCGCGCCGTCGACCGACTGGAAGAAGCCCGAGCCGAGGGTCGCCATCGGCAGACGCTCGGCGAAGCTCTTCGTGAAGGCCGCCACCATGCCGATCCCGTTCTCGGCCTCGTCGAGGCTGTCGTAGAAGTCCTCGCCCGGCGGTGTGGTCCCAGCGACCAGGTAGAACTCATCGCTCGCGTAGAACAGCGCCTTGCCCACCAGGTCACGGGCCAGTTCGCGATACCGGGCGACGAGGCCGATGACGTGGCGGGCCTCGTCGGCGCGGTGAGAGCGCATCGTCGCCTCGGCCGAGAAGTCGCTCACCCCGACGGGCACCAACGCCACCGAGGCCACGCTCGGGTACTGACTCAAGATGTCCTGCATGGTCTGTTCAAGGTTGTCGCCGTCGTTGACCTCGGGACAGACCACGACCTGGACGTGCACGGTGATGTCGGCACGCAGCAGCTCGCGCAACCAGCGCAGGCTTGTGGCGCCCCTCGGGTTGCGCAGCATGGACGCGCGCAGCTCGGGGTCGGTGGTGTGCACCGAGACGTAGAGCGGCGACAACCCCTCCTCGATCACCCGCTCGAGGTCGAACTCGGTGAAGCGGGTGAGCGTCGTGTAGTTGCCGTAAAGGAATGAGAGGCGAAAGTCATCGTCCTTCACGTAGAGCGAGCGACGCATGCCCTTGGGCAACTGGTAGATGAAGCAGAACGAACAGTGGTTGTCACACGTACGGATCCGGTCGAACACGGCCGAATCGATGGCGAGACCGAGTGGCTGACCCGGCTCCTTGTCGATGACCACCTTGCGCTCGAGCAGGTCCCCGTCGCGCTTGACGAGCAGCGTGACGTTCGCGCCGTCGATCAACTGCTGGTATTCGATGATGTCGGTCGGTGCGCGCCCGTTGATGGTCAGCAGCTCATCACCGACGCAGAGATCCGCCCCACCGGCGGGCGATGACTGCGCGATGGACGCGATACGGACCTTGGACACTGATCTAGCCTACTGGCGCCCCCCGTCAAACTGACGGGTCGCCACCGCGGGGTGACTCACTAGGCTGACGGCGTGTCCGTTGACCGAGTCATACTCGCGGCGCCGCGTGGGTTCTGCGCGGGCGTCGAGAAGGCGATCAAAGCCCTCGACTGGATGACACGCATCTTCGCCGCGCCGGTGTACTGCTACCACGAGATCGTCCACAATCGCTTCGTCGTGGATCACTTCCGATCCCTCGGCGTCGTCTTCGTCGACGACGTGGCGGACGTTCCGGCGGGCGCCCCGGTCATGCTGAGCGCTCACGGGTCACCGCCCTCGGTCATCGAGCTCGCCAAGGCCGCGGGTGGCACGGTCGTCGACGCGGTCTGTCCGCTCGTGACCAAGGTGCACCACGAGCTCAAGGTTCGTGCCCGCAAGGGCTACACCGTGCTCTACGTCGGCCACGAGGGCCACGAGGAGGCGGTCGGCACGATGGCCGTCGCACCCGAGTCGGTGCATCTGATCGAGTCCGTCGAGGACATCGACGCGCTGGGCGATCAGCCGGGGCCATTCGCGCTGCTCAGTCAGACCACCCTCAGCCTCGATGAGTGGCAGGACATCCGAGACTACGCGCTCGAGCGCTTCCCCGACATCTGGATGCCGAACCGCAGCGACCTCTGCTTCGCCACCACCAACCGCCAGGCGGCGTTGCGCGCGATCTGCGCGGAGGCCGACGCGGTGGTCGTGATCGGGTCGGCCAACTCGTCGAACACCGTGGCGCTGGCAAAGGTCGCCGCCGCCGCGGGCTGTTCGCGGGTCCTGCGCGTCAACGGGGCCCAGGACCTGCCCGACGACTTGTCAGGCGTCGTCGCGGTGACCGCGGGCGCGTCGGCTCCTGAGTCGATCGTGAACGACGTTCTCGCTGTCCTGGACCCCGTCGCGGGCGTCGAGGTCCACGCCGAAACCATCGAGGACGAGTACTTCCCACCGCCGCCCGAGTTGCGCGAGATCCTTCGAGCGCTCGCGGCGCTGCTCGAAGTCGTCTTCCAGACTCCTGTGACGTCGGGGTTCGACGGTCAGAACGACCGAGACTTCACGGCGGCCCAGGTGCTCTCGGCTAGCTCGCGATAACGCGACGACGCGTTTGGCGTCGGTCCTGGCCGTCGGCGGGACGAGGACTAGTATCGCATGGTGCCTGTTGCGCTGGCCACCACCCGCGTCCTGGGCTTTTGCCGGGCGATTACGGCGGTGACGGAGAAAGAGTAGGGATGGCAAAACACGATCTCGAGACACGTCGGTTGACGAAACTTCGGTCGTACGCGATCGACCAGGCGATGACCCGTTTCCACCAGGAATACCCGGACTTCAAGCCCGAGGCCATCATCGCCTCGATCTGTGCGTACGAGGAGGAGGGGAACATCGGCTCGGTCTTGGACCAGATGCCCGCGACCATGAACGGTCGACCCTACACCACGCTCGTCGTCATCGACGGTGGCGAGGACCGGACCGCGGCGATCGCGCGCAACTACCCCGGCGTGAAGGTGATCGAGTTCCCGGTGAACCTCGGTCACGGCGTCGCCCTGCAGGTCACCTACCGCTACTGCATTGACAACCAGGTGGAGTTCGTGGTCACCCTGGACGCCGACGGTCAGAACGACCCGGCCGAGATGCCCGACGTACTCGCTCCCCTGTTGCGTGACGAGGCCGATTTCGTGGTGGCCTCACGTCGCCTCGGGGTCGATGAGACCTCGGACCGCTTCCGTAAGACCGGCGTGTGGTTCTTCTCCTTCATCATGAACCGCATGACCGGTGCGAACCTCACCGACACCTCGACGGGCTATCGCGCCCTTCGCGTCACCATGCTCGCCGACGTGGTCGACCGCCTCACCCAGGACCAGTACCAGACCGCCGAACTGTTGATCACCTGCCTCAAGCGCGGCTGGCGCGCGGCCGAGGTTCCCACCGTTTGGCACCCGCGTCGATCCGGCACCACGAAGAAGGGCGCCAACTGGCTCTTCGGGTTCCGCTACACGAGGGTCGTCTTTGGCACCTGGTGGCGCGAGCGCTAACGCTCGTCGAGGGCCTCGTGGTAGACCTCCTCGAGCCGTTCGCGTAACTCTTCGGTCTTGGCCGCGATGAGTGAACGGGGCACGCGTCCTGGCGCGCTCGGTGCTGCGAGGGGCTTGCCGACGACCACCCGAACGCGGACGAACCGCGGGAACTTCGCCCCAGCGGGCATCGCCCGGTCACTGCCGGCGATGCCGACGGGCACGGTCGATGCGCCGGTGCGCGAGGCGACAAACATCGCCCCGTCGCGCAACGCTTCCACATGGCGTCCTTCGCGTCGCCCGCCCTCGGGGAAGAGGATCAGCGCCTGACCCCGGCGCAGCACCTCCTCGGCGAGTCGCAGTGATTCACGGTCCGCGGTGCCCCGGGCCACGGGGAAGGCGCCCACGTGACGCAGGAGCGTCCCGAGCACCGGCACGGGAAAGAGTTCTTGCTTGGCCATGAAGAAGACCTTGCGCGGTGAGATGAACAACGTAAAGACGAAGTCCACATTGGAGCGATGCACTGGCGCGATTAAGACCGGTCCGGAACGCGGTATGTTCTCGCTGCCACGCACCCGGGGGCGGAACAGCAGCCACGAGAGCGCCGTCAAGATGGCCGCTATCACCCGGTAGAGCGGGGTCTTGTCAGGATTGAGGATCAGTTCGGTGTCTTCAGCCATCTCACGATCTCTTCTACCACTTGATCAATGGACAGGTCGGTCGTGTCGATGACGACGGCGTCGCTCGCCTGACGCAGCGGCGAGGCGACCCGCTCCCGGTCAGCACTGTCGCGCCGGGTCACTGATGACACGCCCTCGTCACCCCGGCGGCGCGCCCGCTCGTCGAGCGAGGCCGTCAGGTAGACCTTTAGGCGCGCGTCGGGAAAGACCACCGTCGCGATGTCGCGACCCTCGACGACGGTGCCGGTCGTCTGGGCGGCCGCCCAGGCCCGTTGCCGGGTGACCATGGCACGGCGCACCGCGGGGTTAGCCGATATCGTCGAGACCGCGACGTTGACCGGTTCGCTGCGGATGACCTCCTCGACGTCAACGCCGTTGATCATGACCCGAGGCAGCGTGCTGATCGACGCCGCGGCGGCGACCTGGGCGACCGCCTCGGCGTCCGCGGGGTCGATGCCGCGGCGCAGCACCTCAGCCGTGACCGCGCGATACATCGCCCCCGTGTCGAGGAATGACCATCCGAGCGCTGTGGCAACCGCCCGCGCGACCGTGGACTTGCCCGAACCGGCCGGGCCGTCAATGGCGACGATCTGGGTCATCGCAGCCCGTTCAGATCCGAAAAGAACGACGGGTAGCTCGACGACACGGTCTCGATGCCGTCGATGACACAACCCCTGCCAGCGATGCCGGCGACGCCAGCCGCCATCACCATGCGGTGGTCGAGGGTGGCCGGCTGGTGGAAGGACTGGAAGTTCGCAGCCGAAGCGAGGCCTTCGACGAAGAAGTCGTCGCCGTTGGCCCAGACGCGACAGCCGAGCGCCTTCGCAAGGGACATCGATCCCGCGAAGCGGTCCGACTCCTTCACGCGAAGCTCGCCCATCGAAATGAAGGACGTGACACCCGTCGCGGCCGCGGCGGCCACCGTGAGGGCGGGTACTTCGTCGACCGATGGGATCTCCTCGGCGTGGATTGTCGTCGCGCGAAGCTCGGCCGAGCGCGCGACAAGACCCGTGCCGTGCGCGTACGAGACGAATGACAGGTCCGCTCCCATACGACGCAAGACGCCCACGAAGCCGATCCGCTCCGGTGCGACGTCGATCGGTTCGACGGCGACGTCGGCGTCGGCGTGCAGTGCACCCAGCACGGCGAAGAACGCGGCCTGTGACGGGTCCCCGGGGACGCGCCACGCGCGTGCCTGGGGACGCCCGGGATGCACGGTGACCCGCCGACCGACACCGACGTCGACCACGTCGACAGGCACACCCGCGAGTGCCAGCATGTCCTCGGTCGCCCGACGGGTCCGAACACGCTCGCGCACGATGGTCGGGCCGGTCGCAGCGAGCCCGGCGAAGAGAATCGCCGACTTGACCTGGGCGCTCGGTACGGGGACGTCGTAGTCGATCCCGCGCAGGGAGCGCGATCCCACGACGTGCAGCGGTGCACAGAGTTGTTCTCCCTCACCGCGCAGCGTCGCGCCCATCGCGCGCAGCGGTACGGCGACGCGGTCCATCGGACGCCGCGAGAGCGACGGGTCCCCCACGAGCACGTGTTCACCGTCGATCCCGCTGACGAGCCCCGCCACGAGACGCATCGTCGTGCCTGAGTTTCCACAGTCCAACGGCGCGTCCGCCGCGTGCAGCCCGTCAGGGGCACCGGTGACGACGGTCTCAGTCCCCTCGACCACCCTCGACGCCCCGAGCTGTTCGATGATCACACCGGTGCCGCGCACGTCATCGCCGGGTGACAGTCCGTCGATCCGGCTCGTTCCGGTGGCGAGGGCGCTGACGAGCAACGCCCGGTGCGACGCACTCTTGTCGCCCGGTACGCGTACCACGCCACGCAGGCGCGCCGCGGCTGGGACGGTCTCGCTGCTCATCAACGCTCGAGCGTAACGGAGAAACCCATCGAGACGAGGGCGTCGGTGAAACGTGACGCGTGCTGGGCGTCAACCGCGAGCAAGAGCGTGCCACTCACGCCCTCGATACCGTGGGCAATCTCGATGTCGAAGATGTTGACCCCCAGGTCCGAGGCCGCCACGGTCACCGCCGCGAGCTCGCCGGGTCGGTCCGAGACCGCCACGCGTAGGTACGCCAGTCGGTCAGCGCTGAGGGCCCGCCCGGGCAGCTGACGGCGTGCGACGGACGCCATGGCGAGCTTGGTGGCGATCTCCTCACGACGTCCCTCTCCCAAGGCGGCCCGGATGTTGGCGAGGCGTTCCTCGAGCGAGGTCAACGTCTGGGTGATCGCTTCGCGGTTCTCGAACAGCACGTCGGGCCAGATCGATGGGTCGCCGGCCGCGATTCGGGTCATGTCGCGAAAGCCCCCGGCCGCCAATTGCAGCAGCACGGCGTCTTGCTCGGCAGCCAGTGACGCCTCGTTCATCAAGGCGCCGGCGAGCAGGTGCGGCACGTGACTGGCGAGCGCGACCAGACGGTCGTGATCGGCCGCGGTGATCGCCACGACGTTGGCACCGAGCTCTCGCAGGTACCCGTGCAGGCGGCTGTAGTGGCCAGGTTCGGTCGCTGCGGTCGGCGTGAGGACCCACGTGCAGCCGCGAAAGAGGTCGTCGCGCGACGCGGCGAGACCCCGCTGCTCGGATCCGGCCATCGGGTGACCGCCGATGAAGCGGGCGTCGTCCACCGTGGCGACGATCGCCGATTTCACGCCCGCCACGTCGGTGACGATGGCCTCGGGATCGTCGAGCTGGTCGAGCACCTGGGCCGCGAGGTCCGCGACGGATCCGGCGGGTGTCGCGATGACCACGAGGGTCGTCTCGGGTGCGGGGTGCGAGTCGGCGACGATGGACAACTCCTTCGCGCGCTCGACGATGTCGGGGGCGCGGTCGCTGCCCGTGACCGTCCAACCGGCGCTCGTGAGCGCTCGCGCGACGGACGCCCCGATGAGGCCCAGTCCCACGACGTGGGCTCGGCGCTCACTCCGGGAGGTCATCGCGCAAGGTTCGTGCGTCACGCAGGTAGACGTGATGGATGTCAGTACGCTGGGCGTCGGTGTAGACGTGCAGCAGCACGCGCACGCACCGCGGCATCGAACCCGGGACCGCGATCTCGCTGGCGCACAGCAACGGGATGTCGCCGAAACCGATGGCCCGCGCGGAGGTGGCCGGGAACGACGACGTCAGGTCGGGCGTGGTGGTGAGGATGACGCTCACGACGTCATCGTGGTCGAGCTGATTGCGGTCCATCAGCTGCGTCAGGAGTTCCTGGGTGGCTTCGGCGATCTCCTCGGGCGTGTCGACCGCACACGTCGTGGCGCCGCGCACGGCTCGAATCTTGGCAGAAGTCATGCAGGCATCGTAGAGGCCATCTCATCGGTCATACCAACGGCCTCGAAGAGTCGACGCACCTCGGCGACTGACAGTTGTCGGTAGGCGCCCGGTGCGAGAGTCGCGTCGTGCAGGGGTCCGATTCGCGTACGAACCAGACGCGTCACGTCGTGACCGACCGCCGCGCACATACGCCGGACCTGCCGATTGCGGCCCTCGTGGATCACGATGCGCAGCAGCCCCTCGCTCACGCGGCTGACCTGGGCCGGGCTCGTGACACCATCGTCGAGTTGCACGCCCTCGCGCAGACGTCGGATCGCGCCGGGCGACGGGTCGCCCTCGACGCGCACGAGGTACTCCTTGCCGATGTGCGAGCTCGGGTGGGTGAGCAGGTGGGCCAGGCGCCCGTCATTGGTCAACAGCAGCAGCCCCTCGGTGTTCATGTCGAGTCGACCGACCGGGAAGACCCGCACCGGCGAGTTGATCAGGTCGAGCACCGTGGTGCGGCCGTGGGGGTCCGAGGCCGTGGTGACCACGCCGTCTGGCTTGTTGAGGAGGAAGTACACGGTGTTCTGCGTGGTCGCCGCCAGCGCGCCGTCGACGCAGATGATGTTGACCGCCGGATCCACGCGGTTGCCAAGTTCGGCGACGCGACCGTCGATGGTCACGCGGCCCTCGGTGATGAGCAACTCACACGAGCGCCGCGATCCGTAGCCGGCCCTCGCGAGGGTCTTCTGGAGCCGCTCGCCTTCCAACTAGGCCCCCTCGGACAGGTCGTCTACGGAATCGCGCAGACTCGCGAGGAGTTCATCGGCGACAGCGACCGGTGCCATGAACTGCTCGATCGGGGGCAGTTCGGACAACGCCGCGAGTCCCAGCCGGTCCAAGAAGAGGTCTGTGGTGCCGTAGAGGATGGATTGGCCCGGTCCCGCCACGCGGCCGCGCTCTTCGATGTAGCCGCGCTGCTCGAGCAGTCGGGTGACCCCGTCCACGTTGACCCCGCGCAGCGCGGTGATCTGGGCGCGCGATATCGGCTGGCGGTACGCGATGATGGCCAGGGTCTCCAAGGCCGCAGAACTGAGTCGGTGCGACACGTCGCGGTTGGCGAATCGGGTGACCCACTCGGCGACGTCGGGCGAGGACTGCATCACCCAGCCGCTCGCCAGCTCGCTGATCGTGAAACCGCGCCGGTCCCGCTCGTACTCCTCGCGCAACGCGCGAAGCGCCTCTCGTACCCGTCGGGCGTCCTGGTCGACGACGTCAGCCAGCTCCTCGACCGAAATCGGCTCTAGGGCGATGGTAAGCATCGCCTCGAGTTTCTGCTCCAGCGACTGTTCATCCCTCATAGGTGTCCACACTTCCTAGTTCCAGTCCGGGCCCGTCATTCACCCAGAGGATCTCGACGTCACCGAAGGTCTGACCCTGGCCCAGGGTCACGTGCCCCATCTTGCATAGCTCGAGCAACGCGAGGAAGTGCACGATGATCTCGATGCGCGTGGTGAGCGTGCCCGTCAACGATCGGAACGACAGGCGTCCGAGTGACGGGAGGCGCTGGGCGAGCGCGACCACGGTCTCGGCGACGGTCACGGCGTCCACCGTCACGTGGTTGAGCCGCACGACCGCGACGGGCTTCTCCTCGATTCCGCGCAGGTAGGCGAGCGCGAGCGCCGACGGGGTGACCCCGGCGAGCAGATCGGGCGGTTGGACTTCGAAACTATCGTCGATCCCTCGGAGCCGTGGAAAGGACCGCCCCGCGCGGTCAAAGAGGGACACGAAGGTGTCGGCAACCGTGGCGTAGGTCCGCAGGTCGAGCAGGCGCGCGAGCAGCACGTCGCGCTCCTCCCAGCCGACGAACTCCTCGTCGGGCTCGGCGTCGTCGCGGCCGGGCAGCAGTCGCTGACTCTTCATCTCCAAGAGGATCGACGCGATGAGCAAGAACTCGGAGAGCTGGTCGACCTCGATGACGAGTTCGTCGTCGCGCAGCGCGGCGACGAACTCGTCGACGATGGGACTGAGGGGGATCTCGAGCACGTCGAGGTCGTGTCGGCTGATCAGTTGCAAGAGCAGCTCGATTGGTCCACTGAACGACGGCGTCGTCACGACGTAAGTCACGGCGCCAGATTACCGGACCTGGTCGGGTTGCGGTGGACCCCTAGAATTGCGAGATGCGCGTCTTCTCGGGTATCCAGCCTTCTGGCGACTTGCACATCGGCAACTACCTTGGCGCGGTCAAGCAGTGGGTGGCGACCCAGTCGACCGACTCGCTCTACTGCGTCGTGGACCTGCACGCGCTCACCCTCCAGATCGACCCCTCGACGCTGCGCGCACAGACTGACGACCTGCTCGCGGTGTTGATCGCGGCGGGACTGGATCCGTCGCGCTGCACGCTCTTCGTCCAGAGCCACGTGCCCTACCACGCCCAGCTCAGCTGGTTGCTTGAGTGTGTGGCCACCTACGGCGAGCTCACGCGCATGACCCAGTTCAAGGAGAAGGCCGAGCGCCAAGAGGGCTACCGCGTGGGGCTGCTCACCTACCCCGTCCTGATGGCGGCGGACATCCTGCTCTACCAGACCGACCAGGTGCCCGTCGGTGACGATCAACGCCAGCACCTCGAGCTGGCGCGTGACCTCGCCGAACGGTTCAACAACCGCTACGGCGCGGTCTTCACCATTCCCGTCGGCGTCCAGCCGCCCGCCGCCGCGCGCGTCATGGACCTCCAAGAGCCCACTCGCAAGATGTCCAAGTCCGTTTCGAGCCCGCTCGGGACCATCTACGTCCTGGACCCGCCCGAGGCGATCGAGCGCAAGGTGAAGAAGGCGGTCACCGACACCGACGGCGAGATGCGCTTTGACTGGGAGCACAAGCCGGGACTGGCCAACCTGCTCGAGATCTACGCGGGTTTCAGCGGGGAGCGACCTGACGCCGTCGCCGCGCGCTATTCGCGCTACGGCGACTTGAAGCACGACCTCGCCGACCTGATGATCGCGGAACTCGCGCCCATCGCCGAACGGTATCGCGAGCTGCGCGCCGGCGGCCCCGAACTGCACGACATCGCCCACGATGGCGCCGAGAAGGCAGATCGCCTCGCCGGTGCGACCTACCGGCGCGCCGCCGAGGCGATGGGACTCCAGTAGCGCTTCGTGGTCGGTCCTCACACGAGCAGGCTGATCCACCAGTTCTGCAGTGAGTACAACCAGTTCGTGCCCACGTGCAAGAACATCGAATCGACGATGATCAGCACCATGACGATGGGCAGGGCCCTCATCCGAAAGCGGTA
>JAJYDR010000087.1 GCA_021777285.1 Actinomycetes bacterium | reverse complement strand
CAGCGGCTGGCGATGACACGCGAAAGGGAACTCCGGCGCTCGTCGGGGCGAACAACTCCGTGAGGAGTGCAGCATGAGTGGACTCACTAGAACTCACTCGGTTGCAACGGTACCGACCCCGTCGTCGCCTTCCTCGATGCCGGGGCGACGTTGACCGGACTCATGCAAGAGCTCGGCGCGTATCGCCGCGAGCACCCCGTCGACGACATCACGAGCGCACTGGTCAACGCCGAGATCGAATCCGAGCGCCTGACCCAACAGGAGCTCGCGTCCTTCTTCGTCCTGTTGGTCACCGCGGGCAACGAGACGACGCGCACCGCCATCGCTCACGCGCTCGAGGCCTTCACGCGCTTCACCGACCAGCGAGAGCGCCTCGCGAATGACTTCGAGGGTCTCGCCGCGACCGCAACGGATGAGATCGTCCGCTGGGCGTCGCCCGTGATCTGGATGCGACGCACGCTCGCGAGTGACTTCACGCTCTCGGGGGTGGACTTGCGCGCCGGGGACAAGGTGCTGCTCTTCTACAACTCGGCCAATCGCGACGAGGCGGTCTTTTCGGACCCCACCGTCTTTGACGTCGGGCGCACACCCAACCCACACCTCGGCTTCGGCGCGCCCGGCCCGCACTTCTGCCTCGGGGCGCACCTCGCGCGGCGCGAGATCACGGTGATGTGGCGGCGGCTGCTCAGTCAGTACCCGACGATCCACGCGACGGCCCCGCCGGTCCCGCTCGCCTCCAACTTCGTCAACGGCATCAAACACCTGCCGTTCACACTCGATTAGTCGGCGCGCCGAGCCTCCACCGCCTCGTCGAAGGACCGCAGTGCGCGTGGTCCCCAGACCGTGCCCGGACCACCGTTCATCATGATCGAAACACCGATGGCCTCGGCGACCTGCTGGCGGGTCACGCCGGCGCGCGCCGCGCCGCGGGCGTGCGAGACGACGCACCCGTCGCATTGACGGGTGATCGCCACGACCAGGGCCAACAACTCCTTGAACCCGGTTGAGAGCTCGCCGTCGGCCATCGCCGCGCGGGACATCTCTGAGTAGCCCTTCAGGACCTCGGGGACCATCGCGCGCAGGTCGAGTGCCGGTTGGCGAAGTTCGGCTCGCACCTCGTCGTTGTGTTCCATATGCACCTCCGTGTCGAGCGTAGCGACTCTCCCTACACTGGCCGCGTGATTATCAACGAGCTCCTCGCCAATAACCGCGCCTACGTCGCCCGTCACGGGCACCAGGTACTGCCCACCGAGCCCCAACGTCACCTGGCCGTGTTGACCTGCATGGACTCACGACTCGACCTGTTCGGGACCCTCGGCCTCGAGCTCGGCGAGGCACACCTGATCCGCAACGCCGGCGGACTCGCGACCGACGACGCCGTTCGCTCGTTGTTGCTCAGCCAGCGACTGCTCGGCACGCGGGCGATCATGGTCATCCACCACACCCGATGTGGCCTCGAGTCATTCGTCGAAGAGGAGCTGGCCGACGCGATCACCGCCGACATCGGCTTTCGCCCGCCCTTCCGACTGGGCGCCTACCGCGACGTCGACGCCGACGTCCGAGAGACGGTGGCCGCTCTTCGTTCGAGTCCCTTCGTGGACGGCACCGACGTGCGTGGCTTCGTCTTTGACGTCGACGACGGTTCGCTGCGCGAGGTCACCCCAGCGTCTTCTTGAAGCCCTGACTCATCTGTTCATAGCCGAGCGCCCGGTAGAACCGGTGGGCGGCGAGGCGCGGATTACGACTGGTGAGCTGTATGCGGTAGCACCCGGCGTCGCACGCGAGCACCTCAGCGGCGCGCAGCATCGCCGAACCGATTCCCCCGCCCCGTCGATCGCCGCGCACGTAGACGCTCTCGAGCTCACAGCACCAGCCGCCGGTGTGTTGGAAGTGGGGCAAGATGAGCACCTGACAGACCCCGACCACGTCGACGCCGTCGACCGCGACGAGGACCTCGCCGCCGCGATCACGAGTCGCGAGCACCGCGCGCCAGTACGCGTCGACGTCCTCGGGACGTTCGCTACCCGGGGCCAACGTCCCCTCGACGATGAGCGCCACCGCGTCGGGGACCTCGGCGCGTGTTATCCCTCGTACCGCGACGCTCACGGACGCGGGTCGATCGGGGTCAGGACGCCGACCGCACGTTCGACCGCCTCCGCGGCGTCCAGACAGAGGTCGTCGCGGTACATGGTGCCGATGATCTGCGCGCCCGTCGGCAACCCGTCGGCGACGCCGGTCGGCACGCACGCGGCCGGCAGGCCCATTAAATTCGCCGGCAACACAAAGCGGAACAGCTCCGAGACCGCCATCGCCGAATCCTGGTCGATGACGTCGAAACCGTGCGCGAAAGGTGGCTGGGTCCAGGTCGGTCCGACGATCAAGGGGTAGGACTCCATGAACTCGCGCCAGGCCCGTTCCACCGCGAAGCGGGACTGGTGCATCGCGTAGAGGGTTTCGTCGGTCGCCGAAAACACCACCGTTGTGAGCTCGAGGAATCGGCGGCCGTCATCGCCGAGGAGCGGTACGAACTGCGGCGCGGCGACCTTGAGACTGGTCATCATCAGCTCGGTCCAGGCCAGGTACGCCTCAAAGAGGTTCGGTGGCTCGACCTCGTCGACCTCGTAACCCGCGGCCTCGAGGGCGCGTCCGGCGACGCGAACCCCCTCGGCCACATCGGGGTGCGTCGCTCCCCCGCTCGGCTCAGGCACCAGGGCGACCCGGCGCGCCACTGGGCGGCCGCCGAGGGGCACGTCAACCGCCTGGGGGTCTCGCGGGTGCGAGCCCATCACAACCGACAAGCCGAGTCGCACGTCTGAGACGTGTCGGGCGAGCACGCCCTCGGCGAGCATGATTTGGGCGTTGATTGGACGCTCGATAGGGTCGGTGACGTTGGCCATCGGTACGCGCCCGCGCGACGGCTTGATCGACGCGATGCCGCAGGCGTAGGCCGGGTTGCGCAGCGAGCCACCGATGTCGTTGCCGAGCCCGATCGGGCTCATCCCCGCCGCGATCGACGCGGCCTCCCCGCCCGAGGAGCCGCCGGTCGTGCGGCCGCGCCGCCACGGGTTGTGCGCGGCCCCGTAGAGCGACGATTCGGTGTTGATACGAAGACCCAGGTCGGGCATGTTCGTGCGCGCGAGCATCACTCCTCCCGCGGCGCGCATGCGCTCGACGGTGGGCGAGTCGCTCGGTGCCACGCGGTCGGCGAGCGCCGCGGTCCCCTCGGTGGTCGCGTAGCCCGTCACGTCGATATTGGTCTTGACGGTGAACGGTACGCCGTGCAGGGGCCCGAGTGGGCGTCCGGCGGCGAGCTGTTCGTCGGCGGCGTCCGCAGCGGCCAGGACCTCGTTCGGGCGTACCTCGACGACGGCGTTGACGGCACCGTTCACGGCGTCGATACGCGCCAGGTGGGCCTCGGCGACCGCACGGGCGGTCGTCTCGCCACTTCGGATCATTCGCGCGAGTGAACCCGCCGACTCCTGGAATAGTTCACGCGTCATGTGCACCCCCGTGTCTCGACTCATCTCGAGGGTAGCCCGCCGGTCCCGCTCGCGACCGCTTCGATGGGTGGTGATCGGACTATCGCGCGCCTTCGGCGTGGCGTTGGGTACGCGCGACGATCAGCCTCGCCACGACGAGCAGCACGAGCACCATCACCACCAGGATCAGGCTCGCGTCGAAGGACACGATGTGCGCCTCGGCCGAGGGCTGGTTCCAGTCGGTCCAGACGTAGTAGGTCAGGTAGGCGATGGGGTGGTGCAGGATCGACCACGTGGGCAGGTTGTTGGTCACGCCTGCGGTGTAGAGCAGCGGCGCGGTCTCGCCGCCGGCAATCGAGAGGGCGATCAGCAGCCCCGTCACGATGCCGGGCAAAGCCGACTTCACGACCACCTTACGCAGGGCGTACCCGGTGGACATGCCGAGCGCCTCGGCCCCCTCGCGGTAGTTCGTGGGCACTTGACGCAATGCTGACTCGGTCGACTTGGCGATGTAGGGCACGACCATCATCGACAAGATGATGAGAGCCGGTAGTAGGGAGAAACCCCAGTGCAGGCCGACACAGAGCGCGACGTAGCCCACGTACCCGAGCACGATTGACGGAAAGCCCGAGAGGACGTCGACCGCGATGCGCATGGTGCCACCGCTGGCCCGTCCCCGACGACTGATCGCGAATTCCGACAGGTGAATACCGGTCAGGACGCCCACCGTGCCCGCGATCACGAGCACGCCGAGCATCAGCACACCCGTGCCAACGATCGCGTTGGCGAGTCCACCGCTGGTGCCCTGGGACATCGTCGTGAGGACGTTCCAGCGCCAGTTCGGCACCGCGCGCACGACGACGCCGACGATGAGCCAGAGGGCGGGGCCGACGACGAAGAGCAGTGATCCCCAGGTGAAGACCCGGAATCCCGCGGACTTGGCTCGTCGCCAGCCGGACTTGGGGTACCCCGTCGTGACAATCGACACGGCTATGACCGCCCCACCGGCGCGGACATGCGCGACGTTCGCCCAACGATGAAGCGCGCGAGCAGATTGACGACGATCGAGATAACCGCGAGCAGGAGCCCTGCTTCGGCGAGCGTCGAGACAGCAAAGCCCGTCCCGTCGGTCGCCGCTGAGTCCAGTTGGCTCACGATTGTGGCGGCGATCGTCGTCATGGTCCCGTAGACGTTCGGCGCGATCGCCCCGAGGACCGAACCCGACACCATCGCGACCGCGATCGTCTCACCGAGCGCCCGTCCGAGTCCGAGCACGGTGGCCCCGATGATGCCCGAACGCACCCAGGGGATCGTGACCCGTCGTGCGACTTCGGCGTCGGTCATGCCGAGCGCCTCGGCACCCTCCTTGGGCAGGGGCGGCACCTGGAGGAACAGGTCCCGGGTCGTCGAGGCGATGATCGGCACGATCATGAGACCGAGCACGAGCCCGGAGGTGAGCAGGCCCTCGCCGTACCCGACGGATCCCGCGAAGTAGCGCAGCACCGGCACGTTGGGCACATTGTTGGCGACGATCGGGTAGACGTCATGGGCGAGGAATGGGCCCAGCACCAAGACGCCCCACAGACCGATGAGCACGCTCGGGATGCCCGCGAGGATCTCCACGAAGAACCCGACCGGTTGCGCGATCCACCGGGGCAGTCGTTCGGTGAGGGCGAAGGCGGTGCCTATGGAGATCGGCAGTGCAATGATGATCGCGATCGCCGATGTCTGCAGCGTGCCCGCAATGAGTGGCCAGGCCCCGTAACGCGCGCCGGCAGGAATCATCACGCCGTGGACGTGCTCGACGCCACCGTAGGTGTTGCCGGGTAGCCACGCGGTGCTCGTCAAGAAGCCGAACCCGTTCACCTTGATCGCTGGCCACGCCTTGAGCGCGAGTACGACGACGACGAACAACAGCGCGCCGACGGGGATGAGGGACGCGGTGCGTCCACTGACGCGCCAGACCCCCTCTTCGTGTCGGCGCACGAAGCGCCCGATCCGCCGAGACGATGTGTCTCGGCGGATCGGGTCCACGGTCGTGGGGTTGACAGTCAACACGTTCCTCTCAACCCTGCGCCAACTACTTGATCTTGTGGATCTGCTTGAAGGACTGCACCGCCACGCGGTTGGGCAGCGGAAGGAAGCGGACCTGGCTCAGGTACTGGTTCCGGTTGCCGAACTTCGGGCTGATCGCCCACTCGAGCAGCGAACGAACGGCTTGGGCGGTCGCGGGGTTCGACTGCTGTTTGTTCACGATCGCGTACTCGTAGTTGATGATCGGGTAGCCGTTCTTCACGCGGCCGTTTATCATCGAGATCGTGCCGTTGGCGGGGGTGATCTTCGTGTACCCCGTCGCTTCAGCCGCGACCGCTTTTGTGGTGGGCATCACGTACTGACCGGTGCCGTTCTTCATCTGCGCGTAGCCGAGGCCGTCGCCGAGGCCCTGGGTGAGAAAGCTCACGCCGATGTAGGCGACGCAGCCGGGGGTCGCCGAGCAACCCGAGACCATGCCACCGTTTCCCTGCTCAGCCAACGAGTTCTTGATCGCGGGCCAGGTGACCGTCGTGCCGTAGTTGGTCGAACCCCACTCGGAGCCGTCCTGGCGCGCCAGGTACTGCGAGAACAAGAACGTGTCACCACTGCCGTCGGAGCGGTGCAGGGCCACGATGGGCAACGACGGGATCTTCACGTTGGGGTTGAGCGCCGCGATCGCCGGGTCGTTCCAGTTGGTGATCTTGCCGAGGTAGATCTGGGACAAGACCGTGCCGTTCAACTTGAGGTGCGCCGTGACGCCGGGGATGTTGTACATGATCACCTGATAGGAGATCGCGAGCGGGATGTTCAACAGGTTGGGCGAGCTCGCGAGCGTCGTCGGTGACAGGTACGCGTCAGACGAGCCGATGTTCACGGTGCCGCTCGCCGCGTCGGCGATGCCGGTACCCGAACCGGTTCCGGCGGTGCTGACGGTCACCTTGGGGTAGGCCGCCTGGTAGTCCGGTGCCCACAGGTTCCAGAGTGGGTAGAGCAAGGTGCTCCCGGTCTCGGAGAGGTTGGCCGGTGCCGGCTTCTCCACGGTGAACATGGCAACCGGCTTGGACTTGGCCTTGGCCTTGTGCTTGGTGCTGGCGGTCGCGACGCTCGTCAGACCCGCCACGGCGATCGACCCTGCGATCGCGAACGTCGACGCGAGTCGAACGCTCGTACGAATAGTCAACTTCACAACATTCCTCCTAGTAGGTGATGGAGTCACGGTACGCAGCCCAAGTGAACTACGTGTGTCCCAGCGGTGAGAGCAAACTGATTTCTGCGTAATTTCGAAAAACTCGAATTAACCCATCAATCCATTCACGTAGCGCGCCGTGTCAGTCTCACGGGCGTGATCGAAGACCTGGCTCGTCGGTCCGTGCTCCACGAGACGACCCTCGTAGAAAAACATCGTGTTGTCCGAGACCCGGCGCGCCTGGCCCAGGTTGTGCGTGACCACGATCAGCGTCAGCGCCGGGGTGAGGGTGCGCATCAAGTTCTCGACGGACTCCGTCGAGAGGGGGTCGAGGGCCGAGGTCGGCTCGTCGAGCAAGAGGACCTCGGGACCCACGGCGAGCGCGCGAGCGAGACAGAGCAACTGTTGCTGTCCCCCCGAGAGACGATAGGGCGACTCGTTGAGCCGGTCCTTGACCGCGTCCCACAGTCCGACCTCGCGCAGACGGATCTCGGCGACCACGTCGAGCTGCTTGCCCTTGGCAATGCCGTGCGCCCTCACGCCCGCCACCACGTTGTCCTTGATCGACATCGGGAACGGGTTGGGCCGCTGGAATAACATGCCGACGCGACGTCGGATGGCGAGCAGGTCCTGGGACGGTGCCCAGATGCTCTGTCCGTCGAGCAGAACGTCACCCTCGTGGCGGAATCCGGAGACCCGGTCGTTCATCCGGTTGATCGTGCGCAAGAAGGTGGACTTACCCGAACCGGTGGGCCCGATGAGTGCGGTGATCGTCCCGCGGGCGAAGGCCATGTTGACACCGTTCAGAATCGCCTTGGCCCCGAAGTGCAGGTTCAACCCGTTGGTCTCGATGACGTTGGTCGGCCGATTGGCGTCGGGGTCGAGCTCAGTGAGCACTGACGCGATCCGCTTCGAATCGACGTCGCGCCTGACAACTTCTTCCATGTGCCCTCACACTTCACGAGTTGCCACGAGCGTAAACAACGCAGGTGAACGCCAGGTGAACGAGACGTAATGCCCGGGCCATTTCTCGGTAGCGGTGTCACGAGGACCGGGTCTTCGGTTCGCCTAAAGTGACGGGGACGACGAGCGATTGAGGGGACATGCGCATTGGGGTCCTGACCGCCGGTGGCGACGCGCCGGGGCTGAATGCGGCGATTCGCGCCATCGGGCTGATGGCGCTGCGCGATGGCCATGAGGTGATCGGCATCGCCAACGGCTGGTCCGGCCTCGCCACACCCTTCGCCGGCCGCCGACTCAACGCTGATGACTTCCGCGGCATCGTCGGACTCGGCGGCACCATCCTCGGAACCGCACGCTACGACCTCGACAATCCCGCCGGGGGCCGCGACACCGTCCTTGCGACCATCGGCGAGCACCTCGACGCCTTGGTCGCCATCGGCGGCGACGGGACCCAGCGGATCTCCAACTGGCTGGCCGAGCGCGGCGCACCGGTCGTCGGCGTGCCCAAGACGCTCGACAACGACTTGCTCGGCACCGACTACTGCATCGGCTTTGACACCGCGATCAGCCTGGTGGCCGAGTCCCTCGACCGCCTCTACACGACCGCGGCCTCGCACCACCGCGTGATGGTGGTCGAGACCATGGGTCGCGCGACCGGCTGGGTGGCGGCGCTCGGCGGCCTCGCCGGCGGCGCCGACCTGATCGTCATCCCCGAGTTCCCGATGACGATGGACGACATTGTCGCGCACCTCGTCAAACGTCGCAGCGTGGGCAACGCCTTCTCCATCGTCGTGGTCGCCGAAGGGGTCAACCTGCGCACGCTCGGGGGCACCGAGCTCGGCGAGCTCTCCACCGAAGGGGTCCGCGGCGTGCGGCTCGCGACCCGCGGGGTCGGTCAGTTCGTCGCGTCACGCATCGACGAGCACGGGGGCTTCGAAGTCCGCACCACGGTCCTCGGTCACCTCCAGCGCGGTGGCAGTCCGACCGCACACGACCGGATCTGGGCCACGCGGGTCGGCGCGGCCGCCTACGAGGCGGTCATCGCGGGTGATTTCGGCAAGATCCCGCTCGTTCGCGGTGGGGGCATCGAGCTCCAACCGCTCACCGTCGTGGCCGAGGGCCAACGCCGGGTACCGCGTGAGCTCTACGACCTCTGCGCGGCCTTCTTCTAGTTTGCCGCCGGCGCAAGCTGGCCCAGCCGGTAGTGGGTCCGACACAGCACCTCGTAGTGCACGTCTCCTGCGGCGACGTCACCGTAGTAGAACTGGTCGCCCGAGCGCGCGACCACACCGCCAACGACCCGCGCGTTGCACCGCCCCCGGCGCCCGCACCAACACGACGACGTGAGCGGCAACTCGTGAGCCCAGTCCGCGATCGCGAAGAGACGCGCCGAACCCGGGAAGATGTTCAAGAGGAAGTCCGACGAGAGACCAAAGGCGTGCACGTCGACGTCGTGGTCGTCGACTAGGCGCGCGAGCTCGTCCACCTGCTCGGCGCTGGCGAACTGCACCTCGTCGATGACGAGGATCCGAACGTTGCGCGCTAGTAGTTTCTCTACGGCCTCGCCCAGGTCGGCGCCGGGGTTCACCGCTTCGGCCTCGGCCTCGATACCGATACGGCTGGTCACCATGCCCGTCGCACTGCGATCCCCGAAGGTCCACAGCGCGACGTCGCTGCGGCCCTGGCGCAGTTGCCAGCAGAGCTGCAGCGCCAGGGTGGACTTGCCAGCCGCCATCGTGCCGTACGTGAAGGTCAGCTCAGCCATCGTTCCCCATTCCGGGCAATCACCTTACTTCGCGGACGTCCGCGCTCCGGGGGGTGTCTAGATTGGGGCGATGGACTACTCCGTACGGGCGATCGCCTACATCCGCAACGACCGGAGCGAAGCGCTCGACGATAACTGGGACGACGTGCTCAGCACGGTCGAACTCGCGGCGGACGTCCCCAGCGAGGCGTTGCACGGCCTCGATACGTTCTCGCACGTCGAACTAATCTTCTTCGCGGACTGGGCCGAAGACGTGCCGCCAGCGCCGTGGCATCGACGTCCTCGGGGCAACCCGAACTGGCCCGACGTGGGCGTCTTCGCCCAACGTAACAAGGACCGCCCGAACCGACTGCTGTTGACGACCCTGCCGATCGAGAGCCTCAGCGAGCGGTCCTTCACCGTACGCGGCCTCGACGGTATCGACGGGACGCCCGTACTCGACATCAAGCCGGTGTTCCAGTGGAGCGTCCCGCGCGGCACGCTCTCGACGCCGTCGTGGAGCGACGAGCTCGGCGAGACCTACCGCTAGCCCGACCCTTCGGTCGCGAGGTCGACTTACTGGCCAAAATCGTCGGGCATCTGGATGGCCACGACCTCACCGGTCACCGTCGGCTCGTCCCCCGCCCACAGCGTCGAGGCGATCGTCACCTTGCGACCCTTGATCTCGCGCACGCGGCCTCGGATCTGGAGCGTCGGTCCGAGCGGGGTCGCTGCGGCGTAGCGCACGTAGAGCGAACCAGTGACGAAACGCAACGCCGGGAGCGAGTCCATGTCTCGACCCTCGTCGCGGTACATGGCGGCGGCGGCCGTGCCCGTGCTGTGACAGTCGATCAGAGAGGCCAAGAGTCCGCCGTAGACGAAGCCGGGAATCGCCGTGTGGAAGGCGGCCGGAGTGAAG
>JAJYDR010000086.1 GCA_021777285.1 Actinomycetes bacterium | reverse complement strand
GTGCCGCCAGCGCCGCGCGCGGAACGTCGGGACCGTTCTCCTCGCGCGCGGAGATCGCGACGGTCAGGCTGTAGCCGAAGTGCGCGGGCTTGCCCTCGACCTCGCGACTGCCCCGCCAGGCGGCGTCGGTGTCGGTGACGACGCGCGCCTTCTCCCAGTGCGCGCCACCGTCCTCGTCGCGCACGATGTGGTGTCGTCCCTCCTCGTCCTCTTGCCACGCGAGTTCTTCGCGTGGCGAGGAGGTGCCCCACGTGGGAATATCCGAACCGTCGATGGCGATCGAGGACGCCACCGCGGCCCCGGCGTGGGCCCCGGACGTTGCCAGCGCGTTGAAGACCCCGTCGAACGTGGCCAGTCCCTCGACCAGTCGACCGTCCTCGTAGCGGAAGCTCGCGCGAAGCACGTCGTCAATACGCGTCACCAGGTAGCAGATCTGTCGGTACGTCACGGGCTCGCCGCGGCGCTTCAGTCCGAGCCGGGCCCGCGTGGCCGGACCCAGGGGACCCAGCAGATCGGTTAGTTCCGTGAGGAAGAAGCGACCGGCGAAGGCGCCGAGTTGGATCGCGACGAGCAGGGTGCGCACCGATAGTCCCCGCGGGCGACCGCGACGCGGGCAACTCTCGGCGAGCAACCTTTCGAGGTACTCGTGCACCGCGACGCCGTCGACGAGTGCCGAGTCCACCAGGCGCTCGGCCTCGCGCAGGCTCTCGGTGAGACTAAGCGCGCTCACCCGTCGTCTCTCGGACAGGTCGATGGCACGGGCAAGTGCGAAGCCAGGCGCCACAGCGTGTCGGTCGTCTTCAGCCCCGACCAGGCCATCACCTCAACCAGCGTGTGACCCCGACGCATGAGGTCGATGAGGCAGCTCGCGCGCAGTCGGTCCACCGAGAGCCGCGGGACCCCACGGCGGTCGTCGAGCCACTGGTGGGCCTGGGCGGTGATGAAGCGGGACTGAGCGGTGCCGAGCAGCCGACCCTTCGGACGTCGCCGTACCAACTCCTCGAGCTCGGCCTCGAATGCGGGGAGGACCTTGGCGCACCGACCACGGGCTCGCACGAACACACCATCCTCGTGCCGGTGGACGTCGCTCGCGCACACGTCGCGCGAGCTCTCGCGCACCAGCCCGGCACCTGCGCCGAGGACCACGATGGCCAGCACGTTGAGCTGGCGCAGTTCGGTGGGCTGACTGTGAGCGGCCAGCAGGAGAGCCTCGATCTCCTCGGTCGTATAGGGCGCCTTGAGGTCGTGCCGGCCCACCTGGTGGTGCACCGACTCGTCCATCGGCACCGTGCCGTGGGCTCGGGCCAGGCGCCACAGGTACGGCTCCTCATCGCGCACACCCGCTGGCTGGTTGCGCAAGAACGCTCGGATGCTCGTCGGAGCGAGCACCGCCGCAATGCTCATCTCACCCTCGAGTCGACCGACGAACGCCGCCAGCTTCGTCATCGAGCGCAGGTAGTCGCGAATCTGCTCGCCGCGCAGGCGGCTGAAGGGCGCCACCGCCTCTCGCACCACGTTCGCGACTGCTCGCCACTCCGCCGGGCTCACCAAATGGTGGCGCCCGATAGCAGGGTTGTAGGTCTCGATGATCGCTGCGGCCGACCGGGAATCTCTCTGGGGCACGCCTCTACAGTGCTCGTGACACCTCTCGGCCGCAGTCGACGCACTTTAGGCCGGCGTAGTGAATATCTCCTGGTGAGAACGGCCCGGCACCAACGAAACTCCCCGCAGACGTCACAGCCATCGGGCAGACTCGATAGCAATGTCCTGGATCGACGTGCTCATCGGCGCCGGCTCCGCCCTGGCTGGCGGAGGCCTCACCTACGCGGGTGCGGCGCGTGATCGCCACCAACGTGCAACTGACGCCCGTGAGGACCGTGATTACGCCAGCCGGCGTGAGGCCTGTCTTCTTCTCGAGCGCCAGAGGAACCGCCAGATGGAGACAGCGGAAGCTCTGGTCGCTCGCTACCGGCGCGGCACTGAATTCATCGAGCGAGAGGATCACTCCGACATCCAGAATCCCGACGTCGACGCCATGGTCTCACTCTTCCTCCCCGAGCGCGTTGAGACAGCAATGGAGGAGACGAACGGCCGGTGGGACGCACTCCTGTCAAGTTGTGGGGCGATCGACAGAGCTGAGATCGGACAGGCGAGGATCGACGCATACAACGGAATGAACGTTGCTTTCGACCGACTTCGAGAGAGTTCACTTCGGCTGCGCCAACTACTCCGCGATGAGGCGCGCTCGAGGTAGATCAGTGACGAGTCAGCCCCGTCCCCGATCCCCAAGGTCTGTGCTCGATTTCTCCCCCGAGCTCTCATCAGAGGCTGATGGCTGGGATACGTCAACCGTCTCTTACGGCTCGGCCCGCAGGCTGCCATGGGTCTGTGTTCGTGGGCACCGATGGCTTGCATCACCCAACCAGCGCACGCACGGCGGCGGTGCGGGCTGCCCCTACTGCGCGAACCGACTCGCCTGGTCCGGGTACAACGACATCGCCACCCTCCGACCAGACCTGGCCGCCGATGCGGATGGCTGGGACCCGGCGACTGTTCTTCCCGGATCGCATTCGAAGCAGCAATGGCGCTGCCCAAAGGGCCATCAGTGGATCGCGCAAGTGAAGAGCCGTGCCAGTGGTGTCGGATGTCCCTATTGCATCAACCAGAAGGTTCTCGCCGGTTTCAATGACCTAGCGACCACGCATCCCAATCTGGCAGCGCAAGCCGACGGCTGGGATCCGACAACCGTCATCGCTGGGTCGGGCAAGAAACTCGCTTGGATCTGCGAGCTGGGACACAACTGGCGAGCTGACCTGCACAGTCGTGTCGCTGGCAACGGCTGTCCCGTGTGTGCCAACCGTCAAGTGCTAACAGGCTTCAACGACCTTGCCACGCTCTTTCCTCGAGTTGCCCTCGAATCTGATGGCTGGGAGCCGAGCACCGTCCTTGCCGGTTCTCACCAGAAGATGCCGTGGGTGTGCTCGCTCGGACACCGGTGGTTGACGACTGTCCTTCATCGAACTTCTCGTGGTCAGGGTTGCCCCTACTGCACCAATCGACGAGTTCTGGCAGGCTTCAACGATTTGGCTACACACTTTCCCCAACTGGCCGCTGAGGCCGATGGCTGGGAACCCTCGACGGAGGTCGTCGACTCACATCGCATTCGCCCCTGGCGCTGCGCCGAGGGTCACCGCTGGCGCGCCGAGATCAAATCCAGGTGTGACGGACGGGGGTGCGCTACCTGCGCGAAGTACGGCTACGACCCGAAGAAGGCCGCCTGGCTCTATCTGTTGCGTCACAATCGATGGGGCATGCTGCAGATTGGGATCACCAACTCACCCGAGTCGCGCATGGCCGCGCACCGCACACGCGGGTGGAGGCTCCTTGAGATGCGCGGCCCAATGGATGGTCAACGGGCGCGCGACCTCGAGCAAGCGACCCTGAGGGATTTGCGAAAGCGTGGCGTGAATCTAGGTGACCACCGCATCGCCGGGCGCTTCAGCGGTTACACCGAGGCCTGGATCGAAAGGGAGCATCCGGTAGCGGGACTTGACGACCTTCTAAGGGATGTTCGAGTCCTGATCGAAGAAAGTTCTGCGCCCGATGCTGGATGACCCCGTCGTTCTCACTCACATCTCGTGTCGGCTCGCACGGGTGCACGCCCGTCGTTCCGTCCAGGAACCGAGGCATACGGGATCTCTGCACCGGGCACGTCAACGTGGCCCCGAACATGGCAGCTCGAGCCACACGAAGGAGGTCTAGGTCGTGTCTCTTACGAGTCACCTGAAGGACACCTCAAGCCCCGTCTACCGATTCTTCGCCGAACGATTCGCCGATGTCGGTGCGGCCCGCGTTGTGCTCATCCCGACTGAGGAGCCGGCGACCGTCCGAGGGCTCTATTCTCCTCCCGGCGATCTCCCGAAGAAACCTGTCTGGCGACTTGGCAACCCCGTGGTGGTGCCCGAGTTGGTGGACCGCCGGGCCTATCGCTGGTCCACCGTGGGTGTCGCCTTCGACTACCGCGTTCGCTTCTTCTACCCGCCGCGCGACGGCGATCACCGCGTGGCCCGCCTCGGAGCCACGAAACTCAGCGAGCTCTCGGGCGACGTCGGACTTCCGCGCGCCTTCGAGGAGCTCGAATCCCAACTAGCCGCTCAGAGAAGCAGCGAGCCCGCCCGCCGAAGCGACGCCGAGTTCGAGCAGCAGCTAGGAGCACTCTGTCTCGCGCTCGCCCTCTACGAGGAAGTCTTCCGGATGGGTGGAGCAGATCGATCTCCCCTTGGCGACCTGGGGCCGATGATCGAACTCGACGACGTGCTCGCACTTGCCACACCGGCAACGAGAGCTGACCTCGCCGCGCTCGCGGGCCAGCTTGTGGCCACACAAGGAGCACTGCTTGGCTCCCAGATCGAACCGAACCCGACATTTGCGGGGAGTCCGTTCGTCGGCGGCGCGGACGCCGACGTGATCGCGGGGAGCCGGTTGATTGACGTGAAAACCGTCACCGCCTCCCAGATCGAGCGCGTCGACCTCTGGCAGATCCTCGGTTACGCACTTCTCGACTTCGACCGCTCGTACGACATCGACGAGGTTGGGATCTACTACTCGCGCCACGGCGTACAGGTGGTCTGGACCGTCGAGGACCTGCTCTCGCTCATGGCCGGTCAATCAGTGGACTTGGAACAATCCCGTGAGGAGTTCGGTGCCCTCGTGCGCCGACTCTGACGAAGCCACCACACGCACTGCCCGTCCCAAGGGTGACTGTAGATTCTGTGAATGTCTTGGTCAGCCCGGCTGCTTGTCCATGCTCCAACGTTCGACTCGTTCTCCGACTGGTGCCTTCTGCAGGCTTTCACATGCCAGTGGGGTAACTGTCTGGACTACGCGGTAGACGAGCCCCCTGACCCGGATGCCAATCCCTGCGCCATCCGCTTCAGTCCAGCCAACTCACGATCGGACATACGGCGCGGCTTGAAAGGGGCGGGCTTGCGAGAAGTCCCCGCCTGGGTCTTTCGCGTCGGGCTCTGGCGTTGGTGGTGTCGTGGAGAAGGACACCTCATGGCCGTGGCTTTTGGGCCCGACACCATTCCTATGCGTGTTCCGCCCACAGACTTCCACTGCTATCGACTCGACTCGGGAGGATACTGGTCCCACAAGCCCGGTGATCAGCCGGCGAGGGAAGTTGATGAGTCGGGTGCGAGGATCACGGATCCGCGAACCGCAGACCGCGGCGAGTATCCCGTATTCCTCGGTTTCTGGTGGGTCCGTCGCTGCCGAGTTAGGTCGGCCCTCGCAGTTATCCGAAGCACCGCTGCCCCAGGGCACTGAGTACGTCACCTTGTACTCAACCCAGAACTGGATTGCGGGTCGCGTTGAGTTGACACCAGAACAGGCAGAGGACCTCGACTTCGCAGTACGCAGTGCTGAACCCGTCGGATTGTCACTGCGACAACCATGGGTCGGAGTTGTGGTGAGGACCTCCAAGGGACGCTACGTCGTGCGTCGCGGTTTGGTTTGGGTGGGCGACGACAGCCCCCGTGATGCTCGAAGTGTGCTCCCAGTACTGCGGCGCGTTATCCCCATCGCGCTCCATGCCGAGGTGGGACGGCACCTCTACGCTCCACTCGTCGGCGACTCCTTCGAGCCGCTCAAGTACTACTGGTAACCTCGCTGCATCGAACCACGGACCACGTATTGACTCTGATGAGTCCTGCGTGACCAGGCAACGGTCAGTTCACGACGGCGATCGGGCCGTAGCTGATCGAGGCCAACAAAGTGCCGCCGCTGAGGGCCGAAGCCTCCAGCAACGCGCCAGTCGTCGGATCGATGACTAGCTCCAAGGTCTCGGTCGAGGAGAGGGGCACGCTGAGCGCCGTACCAGTAGCCCCGAGCGGTGTGGTCACGGTGCCGATCAAACTCGTCCCCGGCAGACCGGCCGCTGCCTGGTAGAGCGCCGAGCCGAGCTTGGCCGAGGCGTCGGGCAGCTGCAGGAGTTGGGCGATGACTTGCACTTGCTGAACCGGGCTGCAACCACTGCCCGAGGCACTCGCGCCGAAGGGACAGCTCTGTGGAGTGGAGGACACGGTCCCGTCCGGGGCAATCTCTCCGGCGGCGAGCATCGCCGCGAGCGTGCTCGGGTCTGACGGCAGTGCGTTCACTCGCGCGACGTCCTGAGTGATCGAGGTCACACTCGAGCCCAGGTCGAATCCGAAGCCTGACCAGCCCGCCACGGTGGTCGAAAAGCCCCCGTACGCGCCCGGGTTCGCGTTCGCCGGATTGGCGTTGAGCGTGTTGTCGCTACCGCCCAGCGCACAGGGAATGAAGGGCCGACCCAGTGACTCCCAGTGAGCCAGGTCGGTCACCGAGGCGAACCCACCGTTCAGGGCGACGGGCGACGGGGTGATGATGACGTGCGTCGCGCCACTCGCACTCGTCCAACTTTCGACCGTGCCCGTTGAGTGGTAGGTGATCGGCGCCGACCCCGCGGGCATCGTGGGCGACGCGAACTGGCACGTCGCCGCGACGGATTCGAGCTGGTGGAAGGACTGGCCCGGCGAGAGCGCGGGCAGGGCTGCGGCCGCCATGTCCAGGTGAGCGGCCCGCGACAGTGTCGCCGCCGCCGCCGACAGCGGACTCGTCGTGAGAGTGCTCACCAACAGGACTCCCGCGGTCACCAGTGTGCCTATGGAGCCGACGGCGATGAGCGGACGAGTACGGCGGCGGTGTGTGGGTGCCGCAACGGCGACACGACTCGTCAGGTCGCGCCAAGCGGCGTCGACGTCACCAGTGTCGAGTGACCGCGCGGGGTCGAGCTCGCGGATCATGCGGTCCAGGTCGTACGTCATCAGGGAACCTCCTGTGTTGTGGTTGTCTCGTGAGCGTGAAGTCGAGCCTCCAGCCGGCTCAGGGCTCGGTGGTAGCGGACGTTGACCGCACCCACACTGATGCCGAGGACCTCGGCGATCTCGCCGCGGGCCAGTTCGTCCCAGTGGACCAGACGCACGATCTCGCGGTCGGAATCAGAGAGGTCGTCGAGCGCGGCGGCGAGCATCTCGTGGTCAGTCGCCGCGACCGGCGCGGCGGGGCGCTCTAACCACGAACGCTCGCGGCCCTGTCGCCGCAGCTCCTTACGACGAACGTTCGCCAACTCGAGGCTCGCAATTCGGATGACCCAGGCGATCGAGGGCTCGTCAACGGTGTCGAACTTGCGCCAGGCCACGGTGAAGGCTGCACTCGTCACGTCATCGACCAGACCCGCGGACGTGCGCCGCGCCACGTAGCGCCGAACGCGCTCGTAGTGCGTTCGGAAGAACTCCTCGAATCGCTCGTCGTTGCCCACTGGCCTGATTGTCACCATCACTCTCTATACGTCACGCGCGCACCTCGTCATTACAAAAGGGGGGTCTCCAGTTCAAGGCCCACCGGCCATCTCAAGTCCCGCCGACGAAACCACTCAAGGATGATGAAAGTGGATCAGTCCACTGGCGGGTGGAGTCCCCTCCCCCAGGTGAGACGACACTCGGAGCATCGGGGCGTTCTCTTCGCGCACCGCCCAGGTCACGAAGTCGGGCGAGTCATCCTGCGTCCGAAGCCACTCGAGCAGCTCCTCGAACGACCTCTGCGCGAAGCCACGACCGCGTAGCCCCGGAGCAACGACGAAGCACTGCAGGTGCGTAGCGTAGAGCCGCTGATGTGGGCGATACACCGCAGCGGCGATCAACTCGCCCTCGGCATCGCTGACTTGCACGATGGTGGAGCCACGAGCGTCGCCCATCTGGGTCGGTGCAACTGTCGTCAGGAAGTCCTCGGACTCGCGCACCCACGGATCCCTCGGTTCCGGCGAGACGAAGCCGGCGAGCAACCAGAAGGAACCGGCGCCCAGTCGACGAACGCTCACCTACGAGGTACCTTCGCGGACAACCTCTCTTCGACCTCCGGGCTCATCTCGCCGCTGAAGACTTCGCTGCTCACCGTGAATCCCTTCGCGACAGTCCGATAGGCATCGATTAAGAACGCTACCGGTCGAGGATCTCCGAGCCGGATGGACTCAGCAACTGCCTCGCCGAACGCCTCCATGAAGCGCACTCGATCCCCCTGGTCGAAGTCAGCGAAGAACGCGTAGTCCCCCAGCAGCGCGCGGGGGGTGTCGGGGTGCTCCGCGGCGACGCTCAGCTGGACGAAGCCGGCGGCATAGTCGAGAACTCGTCTGAGGTTGACATAGGCCCGCCAGGGAAGCATCGCCACCCCGTCGTCTTCTCCGGTGATGATCTCGACGACTCCGCGAGAGGCCAATGCCAGAACCTTCGGGTCACGCAGTTGCGACTTCCGGAAGCGGTGTTGAGGGGGCGTGCTTGACATGCGTCGTACAGTGTCGGTTGCCCACGAAGAGGCACTCAGTTGCCAAGACATAGCCAATAGATTACCAGAATCCAGACACTAAGAGCTCCAAGCAGGGCTCTGAGAGTGGCTGCGACAGACGAATTCCTGATCAAAGGCCCCTCCGGTTAACACGACCTCGATTTACTGTTAGCAGGTGCTACAGCTCGCTAACAGAGTCCAGTCGCCCCTTGGCCCCTGACTTTCGTGAATCCCCCACCACGGGGGAGTCACGAAAGTCGGCTTCCAAAGTCACAAGAGTCCCGGTTCGCGCACTGCGAGCCGGGACTTTCGGCTTTCTTGGGCCGGCGATGGCGTCAATCGGCCCCGTCGTGGTGAAGCTCCCGCCGCAGACGTGACGAGACCCCCGCGCGGGCGTGCGGGGGTCATCTACTGCGTCAGCTCAGGCTCAGCTGCGCCTCAGGTGCGCAGAACGACCTTCGAGGCCTTCGCGTCGATGACGAACTGACGGTAGGTGTGACGTCGGCCGCCCTGGCCAAGTGTGAGGTCTAGCTTCCCGTGGGTTTGGTTTCGTATCGGGTCTCAAGCAGAGCGTAAGCTCTATGGTTCATCGTCTCGGTGGGGTAGTACTGGTCGAAGATCGCGACGGCCTCAGTGACGCTAGTGACTGAACAGGCGTCTAACAAGCGCTCGATGTCTTCTCGGTCGCGAGTTCCTCGACCGGCCAGCAGCTTCATCGCAAGGAGGAGTTGGGGGCGAGCGACAAGTACGGTCACGACACCGTCGTCGTCGAGCGCCTCCCAGTCGCCATCGGTGTCATGGTGGCTAACGAAGCCTCTGACCGCATCGTTGAGCCAACTGTCTGGCCACCCCCTCCTGTCGGCGATGCGCTGAACGATGTCCGCAAACTCCCGGGTAGGGGGATGCAGGGCGTCCACATCCCGAGTCAAGGCTTCTCGTCCGACCTGGAGGGCTACAGCTGCCCCGCCCACGACCTGGATCCGGGCGGGGATACCCGCGTCCCGGAGATCCTGGGCCAACTCGCGTAGTGCCCCGCGAACGTCATCGACCGAGAAGAGACTGCTCACACGCTCGCCAGTTCAGACTCGGCGAGGAGGACACCGTGGCGGCGAAATGCTGCGGGCACCTCACCCGGCTTGACGCCGATCGTCACCTCCCAGGGACTGGTCAACACTCGCGGGCTCTCGTGAATCCACCCAGGGACCGGAAGAGAGTCCCGTTCTAGGTGATGCTCCGCCACCGCTGCGATGGCGGCGTCGTACCGAGGGTCGCCGCAAGGGGCAGGTGGTGCCACACACAGGGCGACGCGTACGGCCGGTTCAGCAGCGGTGAGATCGTCGCTCAACCCGATGATGGCTCTGAACACGACTGCCGGGCTTCGCCGGTTCGACCTCAACTCCTGGTAGATCTCATCCGCCCAATCGGCAGCGGATCCAGCCTTCGTTGGCAGGGCGAAGAGGCGGTACCCGGACGCGCCTACCAGCCGCTCGAGCGTCGCCCCGCGTGTGTCGTGCTCGGAGCTCTCGATAGCGGCGAGCGCCGGTTGTGCGACGCCCGCGTGGGCCGCTAGGTCGCGTTGAGTCCACCCTCGGGCACGTCTCGTCTCTCGGAGTAGCCGGGCGATCGTCACTTCTCTCTCCTCTGCTTGATACGACATTTACTATCATAGTGCCGAGCGCCGGACCCGCGGCACACATCCATCGGGATTCTGCGCAATGACGGATCTGGGCGGCCCTCGGCAGGTTCAGCGCACCCAGCCAAAGCAACGTTCCTGATCACGGGCCTCGCTAGTTAACGCAGCGCCGACTTCCAGTTAGCGGGCCCACCGGCGCGGCCCCAGAGCCCAGGTGCCACTTGGCCGCTGACTTTCGTGACTGCCCCACCAAGGGGGATTTGCACAAATCCCCTCGAACTGTTTGCACAAAGGCTTGGACAAACAGCACACACAACCGCCCCGATCCTCACGACG
>JAJYDR010000085.1:8687-10438 GCA_021777285.1 Actinomycetes bacterium | reverse complement strand
CAAGGTGCGTTCACGTCTCGAGGTCCGAGCCGACATCACCGACGAGGCGGCGAGCGACGCGGCATTGGCCGACGACGTCGTGCGTCAGTACCTCGCCGGCGCGGAACCTTCACGCATCATCGCGCGCGCACCGCGGCTGGTGAACATCATCCTGTGATGGCGGCGCGACCGACGTCTCGAAACTCCGTGGTCGTCGAGCCACCTCGGTTCGACCGACCCGAGGTGGAGATCCGTTCGTCCACTCGCCGCACGAAGACCGGCTCGGCCCATTGGTCGGGCAGCCGGATCATCGTGCAGATTCCCGCGCGGCTGCGCGGGCGCGAACGAACGGCGTTCGTCGACGAGCTCGTGCAGCGTCTCGTTACCCACCGTCCCCAGAACGCGGCGGGCGATGCGTCACTCGAGGAACGGTGCCGGGTGCTCGCCGAGCTCTACACCGACGCGGTCGTGCCCAACTCGGTGCGATGGGTCTCCAACCAACGTGCGCGCTGGGCGTCGTGCTCGCCCGCGACCCGCGAGATCCGCGTGAGCAGCCGCCTGCGCCAGTGCCCGGAGTGGGTCATTGACGCCGTGCTCGTCCACGAGCTCGCCCATCTCCACGAGGTCGACCACTCTCCGGCCTTCTACAAGATCGCCGAACGGCATCCGCGACAGCGCGACGCGACGGTGTTCCTCGAGGGATACGCGTTGGGGTTAGGGCTGGCCGTCGAAGAGGGCGACGTGGACCAACCCCGTCCCTAATCCGACTCGCCGCGTAGGAACCGCTCGAGCTCAGCGGCCAACTCGTCGCCGCTCGGCAACTCTTCGACGGGGTGTTCCTCGTCGGCGTCCGCGGCCTGCTCGAGCTGCTCGACCATCGAGCCGTGGTCGGGGTTGTTCGTGATCAGGTCGTCGACCCGCAGACGGACCTCCTCGGACGAGGCGCGCAGTTCGCTCGCGTCCAGGGTGAGGCCGCTGATGCGCGCGAGGCCGTCGATGAGGGCCGCGGCGGCCTGGGGGTAGGACATGGAGGCCACGTAGTGCGGGACGCGCGCCCATATGGTGATGACGTCCATGTCGACCTCAGCGAACCCGAGCTCGAGGGCCGCGGAGATCCCCGCGGGGACCTCGATCTCGCCGGCCATCGTGCCGACGACCGAGAGCAAATGAGCGCTTTGGGCGGGCGCGGTGCCGATCACCCGAACCGGCCTCGTGTGTGGGGTCGGAGCGGGGAAGGAGCCCAGTCCTACTGTCAGGCGAACGTCGAAGCGACCGGCCGAGTCGGTGACGACGTCCACGAAGTCACTCCAGTGGAAATCGGGCTCCGGTCCGACGAGGAACAACATGTCAGCACCGTCGCCGTCGCGGCCGTAGCGGAGTTGGATCTCGGGCCACGTCAGCTCGGTCGTGACGCCGTCGATGATCCGCACCACCGGTCGTCGCGCGCGCTGATCGATGAAGTACTCGGTGTCAAAGGTGGCCAGGACTTCGGTGGGGATGGTGGAGAGGAGTGTGGACATGGCGGTGCTCGCGCCCAGTCCGGCGTCGATCCACCCTTCGAGCCCTATTACCAAGACGGGTTCGTTGAGCACCGGGTCCGCCAAGAAGATAATGCGATCGTAGATTTCGTCGTCCATTACTGCTCCAGTATTTGGCGGGCGAGGTCCGCCAACGTTGCGATGTGCGTCGGGAAATCGGCGACGCTGCCCTGGTCTCCCGCGGTCGCCCCGGCGCGGTAACGCGCGTACACGCCCTGCAGGATGCAGGCCAAC
>JAJYDR010000085.1:0-8677 GCA_021777285.1 Actinomycetes bacterium | reverse complement strand
CTTCCAATATCCGAACGATTGATAGTAGGCGACGCCGCTCAGGTCGAGGCTCGAGTGGCGAGCGTAGGCCTCGAGGAGCTGGGCGCGGGTGATGAATCCTGGCGCCGTCGTCGGCGCGACGCCGAGCAGGGCACTCATCTCGTCGGCCGGCTCAGCCCAGTAGTCGAGCATCAAGCCGACGTCGGCGAGGGGGTCACCGAGTGTGCAGATCTCCCAGTCGAGGATGGCGGCGATCGCGCCAGTTTGGTCGAGCACGGTGTTGTCGAGTCGGTAGTCGCCGTGGACGATCGACGTACGTTGCTGGGCCGGGACCCGGGCCGCGAGGCGGTCGCCGACCTCCTCGATCAAGCGGTGGTGGTCGGCGCCGTCGACGTGCATCTGTTCGTACTGGGTTCGCCAGCGACGCAGCTGGCGTTCCAGGTACCCGTCGTGGCGGGCGAGGTCTCCCAGCCCCGCTCGGTCGACATCGATGTCGTGCAAGCTCGCCAGCGTCGCGGCGAGGTTCTCGCCGATGGTGGCGCGCGTGGCTTCGTCGAAGTCGACCTCGGCCTGCTCGCGGTCACGCAGGATGTAGCCGTCGACGAATTCCATCACGTAGAAGGGCGCGGCGTTGACTGACGCGTCGGTGCAGAGCCCGAGCGGCTTCGCGACGGGAATCCCGAGCGGCTCGAGCGCGGCGATCACCGTGTGCTCGCGCACCATGTCGTGCGCGGTTGGTAGGACGTGGCTCACGGGTGGACGACGTAGCGCCACCGCGCGGAACAAGGCGTCGGTCACGCGGAAGGTGAGGTTGGACCGTCCACCCGCGATGAGCTCGAAGCGCAGGGGGGCCATGAGACCGACGTGTTTGACGAGCCAGTCGGTCACCGGCTCGACGTCGATACCCGTAATCGTCTCCATAGTCGAGGAGGCTAACAGCGAGTGGGGGAGGGGAGTCAGCGACCGACGGTAGTGTGAAAATGTGAACAATGCCACTGACGCCACCTTTAGCGCCAAGGTCCTCGATCGCTCGGCGACGTTGCCCGTCGTGGTCGACCTCTGGGCCGCTTGGTGCGGTCCCTGCCGAGTCTTGACCCCCATCTTGGAGAAAGTGGTCGAGGAGAGCGCCGGGTCCGTCGAGTTGGTGGCCGTGGACGTGGACAAGAACCCTCGCACCGCCCAGGCCTTCGGTGTGCAGTCCATCCCCTCAGTCTTCGCCTTCAAGAATGGACAGGTCGTGGACTCCTTCGTCGGTGCTCGTAGCGAACGCGCGGTGCGCAAGTTCATCGCCAAGCTCGACCGACTGTAACGACCTGACGGCGTCGATATCGAACGCCGGTAGGATTTGATCGTGACCGACGTAACTGACGCCACGTTCAATGCGGCCGTTATCGAGCGATCCAAGGCGGTTCCGGTCGTGGTCGACCTGTGGGCCGCGTGGTGTGGACCGTGCCGCACGTTGACCCCCACGCTCGAAAAGGTGATCGGTGAGACCAACGGAGCGGTGGAGCTCGTGAAGGTCGACGTGGACGCGAACCCTCGCACCGCCCAGGCCTTCGGCGTGCAATCCATCCCCTCGGTCTTCGCCCTGAAGGATGGCCAGGTCGTCGAGTCGTTCGTTGGCGCGTTGCCCGAGCACGCCGTCCGTGACTGGGTCAAGAAGTTCGCACCCGACGCCTCACCCATCGAGCGTCTGCTGGCCGCCGGCGACGAGCCGTCGCTACGTCAGGCTCGCCAGCTCGACCCGTCGAACGTCGATGTCGCGGCCGCACTCGGCGAACTGTTGCGCGTTGAAGGGCGTCTCGACGAAGCCGAGGCCGTTCTCGAACCGTTGGCGTCAGCCGTCGTGGTCAAGACGGTCCTCGCCCGAATCCGACTCGAGCGAAGCGGTGTGCGACTGGATGGGGACATCGACCTCACCCTTGAGCACCTGCTCGACCAGTCGGTGACCAACCCGTCGGCGCGCGAGAACTTGCTCGAGTTACTCGACGCGTTGGGCCCTGAGGACCCTCGCTACGTCGGCTTTCGGCGTCGTTTGGCCAGTCGACTCTACTAGTGAGGCCGTTTCGACCCGAAGGGACCATCGAACTCGCGATGGGTGCACGGACCTACGACGTCACCACGCGGGCGTTGGTGATGGGGATCTTGAACCGGACCCGCGACTCCTTCTATGCGCCCGCGGCCACGTTCGACCTCGACGCTCTGCTCACCCGGGCCGACCGATTGGTCGCTGAGGGCGCCGACCTGCTCGACGTGGGCGGGGTGAAGGCGGGACCCGGCGACGAGGTCGGCGAGGCCGAAGAGCTCGACCGGGTCGTGCCCGTCGTCACGGAGCTGCGCCGTCGATTCGACGTGGCGATCAGTGTGGACACCTGGCGTGCGTCGGTCGCCGCGGCTTGTTACCGCGAGGGCGCGTCCGTCGGCAACGACATCAGCGGATTCGCCGACCCCGAGTACCTGCCGGTGGCGGCGAAGGCGGGAGCGACGGTGGTCGCCACACACATCCGCCTACGCCCGCGCGTCGCAGATCCGTCGCCCCACTACGACGACGTGACCGCCACCGTTCGTGACTTCCTCCTCGAACGGCGCCGCTCAGCGATCGAGGCCGGTATC
The DNA here is from genome assembly GCA_021777285.1 of Actinomycetes bacterium. The sequence continues at coordinate 6,085 of JAJYDR010000085.1, read as the reverse complement.
GACGCCAAGCGAATCGTGCTCGACGCGGGACTCGACCTCGGCAAGACGGCGGCCCACTCTCTGCAGCTGCTGCGAGACTCCGCATCCTTGGCCGAGCTCGGCTCCCCACTGCTCCTCTCGGCGTCGAACAAGACGTTCCTCGGCGTCTTGTTCGACCTGCCCGTGACCGATCGGAAAAACCCGTCGGTGGCGGCGACCGCCCTCGGCATCGCGGCCGGGTGCCGGGTGGTGCGAGTGCACGATGTGAATGCGAGCGTTCGAGTCCGTGACGCGCTGGCGCGTATCCTCGAGGACCGATGAGCCACTCGTCGATCTGCGTCGTCGGCACGGACGCGACGATGGTCTACGACACGGTGCGAACCGTCGTCGAAGGGGCGCTTGGCGACCTGGACCCGACGGTCGCCCTCGAGGACTTCACCGCGCGTGACTCGTCAACCGGCGAATCGAGCACCGCGAGGCTGCTCGACGCGCTCTACACGCCCGCCATGCTCGTCGAGCGTCGCGTGGTGGTGGTGCGCGACGCCCAGTACCTCACGGCCGATGAGGTCAAAGCCCTGCTCGGGTGGATGTCGTCACCCACGCCCGAGACGGTGCTCGTCGCGGCCGTGGTCGGTGCGAAGTCCAACAAGCTCGTAAAGGCGGCCGACGACGTCGTCGACGTGAACGTCGGCAATCGCCAGGCCGACCGCTTGGAGTTCGTGGCGAGCAAGTTCGCCCAGTACCGGGTGAGCGTCGATCGAAGCGTCGTGTCCGCGGTCCTGGACCGGGTCGGCGACGACCTCGCGCGCGTCGACTCGCTCGCTCGAACACTTCGTGCAATCTATGGGACGTCGCCGCTCACGATCGCGCACATCGAGCCGTACCTCGGCGACCCCGGTGGGGTGCCCGAATGGGACCTCACCGACGCGATCGACGCCGGCGACGCCTCGCGCGCGATCACCGTGGCTCGGCGCATGCTCGATTCCAAGGGGCGCGCGGGCCTTCAGATCGTGAACCTGCTACAGCGTCACTTCCTGCGCCTGGCTCGACTCTCGGGCGCACCGATACGTAACGCCGACGAAGCCGCCACGCTGCTTGGTATCAAGTCGTTTCCCGCGGGCAAGGCGCTCGCCGCCGCGCGGCGCCTCGGTGACGTGCGCGTGGTCGAGGCCATTCGTCTGATCACCCGCGCTGACCTGGACCTGAAGGGTGGCGTGACCTTTGGTTCGAGTGATGACGCGACGGCCGCCGACGTGACCGACCTGATGGTGATTGAAGTGCTGGTGGCTCGACTCGCGCGATTGACGGCGAGTGCCCGGCGTTAGTTCGCGCTGGTTCGCAGAGCGTTGATCCGTCGCATCAGGCCGCTCTTCTTGTTCGCCGCCTGATTCTTGTGGATGATGCCCTTGGAGGCCGCCATGTCGATCCGCTTGACCGCGACCTGGAGGGCCTGCGCCTCGTTCTCGGTGCCCACTGCGCTCACCGCGGTCTTGACGCGGGTGCGCAACTCTGACTTGACGGCCTTGTTGCGCTCACGCGCGACCTCATTCTGCTTGTTGCGCTTGATCTGGCTCTTGATGTTGGCCACGAAAACAACCTCGTTCGATAGCGGTGCCGTAGGTCCGGCGGGCTGAACAAGGCTAGCAGAATCGTCGGCGGCCGCGCTCGGCCGTCCCGGCGCCGGGTAGCCTTGCTGCACCGTGAGTTCCCCGACCGTACCCCTTGATTTCTCACGAATCAGGAACTTCTCGATCATCTCGCACGTCGACCACGGCAAATCGACGCTTTCGGACCGGATCTTGGAGATCACCGGCGCCGTCGACCCTCGCCTGATGCGGGCGCAGTACCTGGACTCGATGGACATCGAGCGCGAGCGTGGCATCACGATTAAGGCCCAAAACGTGCGGGTGCACTTCGAAGACCACATCCTCCAGCTGATCGACACTCCGGGCCACGTGGACTTCGGCTACGAGGTCTCGCGATCCCTCGCGGCGTGCGAGGGCGCGATCCTGCTCGTTGACGCGAGTCAGGGGATCCAGGCGCAGACCCTCGCCAACTGTTACCAGGCGATCGAGCACAACCTCGAGATCGTGGCGGTGCTGAACAAAATCGACCTACCCGCCGCGGACCCCGAGCGCTGCAAGGCCGAGCTCGAAAGCGTGCTCGGCCTGCCCGGTGACGAGGTGCTCGCCATCTCGGCCAAGACCGGCGAGGGGGTGGCGGCGTTGCTGCGCGCGGTTATCGAGCGTATCCCCGCCCCGACGGGGGACCCTGACGCACCGCTGCGGGCGTTGGTCTTTGATTCGTACTACGACCAATATCGCGGCGTCATCAGTTCGATCCGGATCGTCGACGGCACCTTGCGCGACCACGTGAAGGTGCGCATGATGCAGGCGGCGGCGAATCACGAGATCGAAGAGATCGGGATCCGAACCCCCGACATGGTGCCGGTCTCACAGCTCGGACCCGGTGAGGTGGGCTACCTCGTCGCCGGCATCAAGGACGTCGCCGGCGCCCGATCGGGCGAGACGGTCACCGAGGCCGCGCGACCGGCCATCACCGCGCTCGACGGGTATCGCGACCCCAAGCCGATGGTCTTCTGCGGGATCTACCCGATCGACGGTGACGACCTGCCGGACCTGCGCGACTCGCTCGAAAAATTGAAGCTGAACGACGCCTCGATCACCTTCGAGCCCGAATCGAGCCACGCCCTGGGCTTCGGGTTCCGTTGCGGCTTCCTCGGCCTCTTGCATATGGAGATCGTGCGCGAGCGACTCGAGCGTGAGTTCAACCTCGCCCTGATTGCCACCGCGCCGTCGGTCGTCTATCGAGCCTTTCTCACCGATGGCACCGAGATCGACGTCGACAACCCGACCGACCTGCCCGAACCAAGTCGGCTCGACCACATCGACGAGCCGATGCTCGACATCTCCATCCTCACCCCGTCGGAGTACCTCGGCACCGTGATGGATCTGTGCCAGTCGCGGCGGGCCGAGATGAAAAAGATGGACTATCTGTCGACCGAGCGGGTGGAATTGCGGTACTCGATCCCCCTCGCCGAGGTGGTCATCGACTTCTTCGATGCGCTTAAGAGTCGTACCAAGGGCTACGCGAGCCTCGACTACGAGGTCAGCGGGTACGTGACGTCGTCGTTGGTTCGCGTCGACTTGCTGATCAACCACGAACCGGTCGACGCGTTCTCCACAATCGTGCACAAGTCGAACGCGGACTACTACGGGCGCCGGATGGCCGAGCGGTTGCGCGAGCTCATTCCCCGCCAGATGTTCGACGTGCCGATCCAGGCCGCGATCGGCGGCCGGGTCATCGCCCGCGAGACCGTCAAGGCCAGACGCAAGGACGTCCTCGCCAAGTGCTACGGCGGCGACATCACCCGCAAGCGCAAACTCCTCGAGAAGCAGAAGGAGGGCAAGAAGCGGATGAAGAACCTCGGACGCGTCGAAGTGCCCCAGGAGGCCTTCGTCGCGGCGCTCAAGCTCGAGGACTGACGACCGTCGCCGACGCGTTAGCACTCGGTAGAATTGAGTGCTAACAAGGAGGAGCAGTGGCTCGACGTTCGATCCGGCAACCCAGTTCCACCGACGACCTCGACGCGCGTAAGGCAACGATCCTCGAGGCGGTCGTGCGTGAACACATCGACACCGCGCAACCCGTCGGTTCGTCGGCGGTGGCGGCCACGAGCCACCTGGCGGTGTCCTCGGCCACCGTCCGCTCCGAGATGGTCACCCTGGAACGCGAGGGCTACCTCGCCCAGCCCCACACCTCCGCCGGTCGGGTGCCCACCGACAAGGGCTATCGCTACTTCGTGGACCACCTCCAGGCGGGCGTCGTGGGAGGGGCCCAGCAGCAGCAGATCAAGGACTTCTTCGCCAACGTGCGCGGCGAGGTCGAAGACGTCCTCGCCCAGACCTCGACGCTGCTCAGCCAGCTGACCAGCTACACCTCGGTGGTTGTGGGCACCGGGCACGCGCAGAGTTCGATCCTCTCGACCCAGCTGGTGAGCCTCGACGCGCGCCACCAGCTTCTCGTCACGGTCTTCGCGGACGGCTCGGTGACCAAGCACAGCATCATCTCGGCGTTCGACGTGAGCCACGTCGAGGTCGCTGAGGCGTCTCGCCAATTGAACGCGCTGCTGATCGGTACGGTGCTCGACGCGAGGGTCCAAGTGCCGTCGCGCAACGACCACGTCGCGACCCTCGTGCGCGAGGCGGTGGCGACCCTGCACGCCCAGGTCCCGACGCTCGACGGCGAGCAGGTATTCATCGGTGGCTCGTCCAAGGTGGCTGAGGCCTTTGACGGCGTGGAGACCGTGCGCCAGGTCTTGGCGATCCTCGAACAGGAGCTGTTAGTGGTCTCGCTCGTCCAGGACATCCTCGACCAAGGACTCTCGGTGGCGATTGGCTCGGAGCACGGCTTCGAGCCCTTGGTGTCGTGCGCAGTCATCGTGGCACCGGTCACCATCGACGGCCACCCATCGGGGGCCGTGGGGCTGCTCGGACCGACGCGAATGAAGTACAGCGAGGCGATGGCCGCCGCGCGGGCCGTCTCGGCCCAACTGACCCAACACTTCGATGGAGACGACCGTGCCTAGTACCGACCTGTACGAGATCCTCGGCGTCGATCGCAACGCGACCCAAGAGGAGCTGAAGAAGGCGTACCGGAACCTGGCCCGTCAGCACCACCCCGACGCCAACCCCGACGACCCCGCATCCGAAGCGCGCTTCAAGGACGTCTCCCAGGCCTACGAGATCCTCTCGGACCCCGAACGCCGGGCCAACTACGACCGCTTCGGCGCCGACGTCGGGGCCGGCGGCGCCGGACCGTTCGGCGCCGGCTCGGTCCAGGACATCTTCGACATGTTCTTCGGTGGCATGGGTCACGCCCCGTCGCGCCGCGGCCCCCAGCCGGGACCAGACGCCGAGATCGCCGTTGAGATAACCCTCGACGAAGCCGCCTTCGGCGCGTCCAAGGAGATCACGGTGACCCTGCCGTTGCGCTGCTCGTCCTGCCAGGGCAGCGGGAGCGCCCCGGGGACCTCACCGGTGACCTGCGACGAGTGCAACGGTGCCGGCGAGGTGCGCCGGGTGCGCAACTCGATCCTCGGCCAGATGGTCACTGCGACCGTCTGTCCGCGATGTGGCGGGTTCGGCACGCGCATCGAGTCGCCGTGTCCCGAGTGCCGAGGCGACGGGCGGACCCAGACCTCCACGACCCTCACGATCCAGATCCCCGCCGGCGTGGAAGACGGCTCGACGATGCGCCTCGCGGACCGGGGACCGGCGGGGCCACGTGGGGGGACCAACGGTCGGTTGTTCGTGCACCTGCGCGTCGTGCCGGACGAGCGCTTCCAGCGATCCGGCGACGACCTGCACCACGAGGCCCACATCGCCTTCACCCAAGCGGCGCTCGGCGCCAGCATCGAAGTGCCCACGCTGCGCGAGCCGATCACGATCGACATCGCGCCCGGTAGTGCGAACGGGACCGTGCACCGCGTGCGCCACGAGGGCGTGACCCATCTGCACGGTCGAGGGCGAGGTGACCTCTACGTGCACTTGGTCGTGGACGTGCCGACGGACCTCGACGAGACCTCGGCCGCGATGCTGCGCGAGCTCGCCGAGCACCGCGGCGAGGCCGTGGTGGCTGAATCGGGCGGGTTCTTCCGTCGCCGGGCCAAACGGTGAGCGACGGGTTCCTCGCGCGAGTGGCGACCCTGGGTCAGTTCCGTGTCGACGACCCCGCCCGACCGGTCCTTTCGCGCGATGACGACCACCACCTGCGCGCGGTGTTACGCGCGGCGACCGGTGAGTCCGTCGTGGTGACCAACGGTCACGGGTCGTGGGCAATCGCGCGCGTCGAGCCCGACGGGCTCGAACCCGTGACCCCAGTCGAACGCGAGCCCGAGCCCGAGCCGCGCACCCTGTACCTCGCGCCGCTGAAGGGCGATCGCAGCGAGTGGGCGGTCGTCAAGGCCACGGAACTCGGGGTGAGCAGCATCGTGCCCCTGTTGAGCGCGCGCGTCGCGGTGCGATTTCGCGCCGACGCACGCGCGAAGGTGCTCGCTCGGTGGCGGCGCCTGGCCCACGAGGCC
>JAJYDR010000084.1 GCA_021777285.1 Actinomycetes bacterium | reverse complement strand
AGCCCCCCGACTGGTGGAACAGCAGCGGTCCGTGCTGGTCCACCAGTCGGGCGACGAGTGCCGCCGCCTCGTCGGTGATGTCGACGCGACGAAGTTCGTTCATGGTTAGAAGAACCCTAACTTGTGGGGTGAGTAGCTGACCAGCAAGTTCTTGGTCTGCTGGTAGTGGTCGAGCATCATCAGGTGCGTTTCGCGACCGATCCCGGAACCCTTGTAGCCACCGAAGGCGGCGTGGGCGGGGTAGAGGTGGTAGCAGTTGGTCCAGACGCGCCCCGCCTGGATCGCGCGGCCCACGGTGTAGGCCGTGTTGACGTCGCGGGTCCACAGCCCGGCGCCCAGCCCGTAGAGGGTGTCGTTGGCAATCGCGATTGCCTCTTCGGTCGAGGAGAACGTCGTCGCCGACAGCACAGGGCCGAAGATCTCCTCTTGGAAGATGCGCATCTTGTTGTGACCCTTGAAGATGGTCGGCTCGACGTAGTAGCCGCCGTCACAACCGGCGACCTGGCGCTGATTGCCGCCGACCAACACCTCGGCGCCCTCGCTGCGACCGATGTCGAGGTAGGAGAGGATCTTCTCGAGTTGGTCGTTGGACGCTTGGGCGCCAACCATCGTCTCGGTGTCCAGCGGGTTGCCGAGGGTGATGGCGTTCACTCGTGCGATACAGCGCGCCATGAACTCGTCGTAGATCGATTCGTGGATCAGCGCTCTCGACGGACAGGTGCAGACCTCGCCCTGGTTGAGGGCGAACAGCACGAGTCCCTCGATCGCTTTGTCGAGGAAGTCGTCGTCGGCCGCCATGACGTCAGGGAAGAAGATGTTCGGGCTCTTGCCGCCGAGCTCGAGCGTGACCGGGATGACGTTCTCAGACGCGTACTGCATGATGAGTCGACCGGTCGTCGTCTCGCCGGTGAAGGCGATCTTGCCGATGCGCGGCGAGGACGCCAGGGGCTTGCCCGCCTCGACGCCGAAGCCGTTGACGACGTTGAGCACGCCTGGCGGGAGCAGGTCCGCGATGAGCTCCACTACCTTGAGGATCGACCAGGGCGTCTGCTCAGCTGGCTTGAGGACGACGCAGTTGCCCGCGGCGAGCGCTGGGGCAATCTTCCACGTAGCCATCAAGATTGGGAAGTTCCAAGGGATGATCTGGCCAACGACGCCGAGTGGCTCGTGGAAGTGATACGCCACGGTGGTCTCGTCGACGACGCCGATTGACCCCTCTTGAGCGCGGATCGCACCGGCGAAGTAGCGGAAGTGGTCAATCGCGAGTGGGATGTCGGCCGCCAGCGTCTCGCGGATCGGCTTGCCGTTCTCGTAGCACTCGGCGATCGCGATGGCTTCGAGGTTGGCCTCGAGGCGATCAGCGATGCGCAGCAGCACGAGTGAGCGCTCGGCCGGGCTGGTCGCGCCCCAGGCGTCCTTCGCCGCGTGCGCGGCGTCGAGGGCGAGCTCGATGTCTTTGGCGTTGGAACGGGCGATCTTGGTGAAGACCTCACCGGTTATCGGCGTGACATTGTCGAAATACTTACCGTCGACCGGTGGCACCCATCGACCGCCGATGAAGTTGTCGTACGTGGGCTGTACGGTGACTGGACTTCCGGCGGAGCCGGGAACGTCGTAGAGCATGATCCCCCAATTTTCTTGCTGGCGCGTGCGCCGAACCTCGGTTGCGCGTCTCGCAACGGGCAAATGGTAGGAGTCACCAGGTTGGGAAAAGGTTGGCGCTGGGGGCCTATCGTTAGTGTCGATCTAGCGGTATCGTTCGCATCAGGCGGGGTTCGTTAACGGGATCTGGGGGGACGTGAATCGCGAGTTAAAGGAGCGTCGGGGCGACGCTGAGGCGCTCTGGCGCTACGTCGTGGAGGCGCACGGATCGACGAGTGCGGCGCGCCCGGAGGTCTTCGCCTCTTGGCAGCGATCGGCGCAGGCGGTGCCGGTGGACCTGGCACTCGCGCCGATGGTCGAGCCGGCGGCGGCGACCGCCCAGTTCACCGAATCGCGACTGGGCCGGGCGAGTCGGGTGATCCTGGACGACCTGCGCGACGTGACCGCCGACGGCGACCTCGTCGCCGCGCTGACCGATGAGACGGTGACTATCACCTGGCTCGCTGGCGGTCGTCGGATGCGGCGAAACGCCGACGCCGTGAACTTCGCTCTCGGTGGCTGCTGGAGCGAAGGGTCCGTCGGGACTAACGCGCTCGCGCTCGCGCACCAGTTAGGTCGCCCGGCGACCGTCTTCTCAGCCGAGCACTACGCCCCGATGGTCCACGATTGGGTCTGCTACTCCGCCCCGATCATCGATCCACTCGACGGCCGCTCGCTGGGTGTCATCGACGTCTCATCGCTGTGGAGCAAGTTCAACCCTTCCTTGCTGACCATGGTCCGAGCACTGGCGCGCAACGTCGAGTACGAGCTCGCCCGCGACCCGATGGCGGCGGTCGTCGTGGACTCGCCCGAGTCACGCGGTGACCTCGTGTTGCGTGTGCTCGGCTCCACGTCGGTGTCGGTGAACGGACGGCCCATTCGCGTCAGTCCGAGGCAGCTCGAACTGCTCGCGGTGCTCGCCATGCACGACGAGGGACTCACGCTCGATGAACTGACGGCGCTGGTCTACGGTGACCAACCGATCAGCCTGACGACGGTGAAGGCCGAGTTGTCACACCTTCGCCAACTGATCGGCGAGGTGATCGCGTCACGGCCCTACCGGCTCACCGGACGCGTCGACGCCGATCACGTGCGAGTGTTGCGGGCCCTGGCGAGCGGTGACCTCAACGCCGCCGTCGAGCTCTACCGCGGTTCACTGCTCGCGAGCTCGGAGAGCCCCGAGATCTCATCGTGGCGTCACCAGATCGACGTGGCCATCCGTAACGCGGTCACCCGCTCGAGGAATCCCGAGCTGCTCTACCAGCTCAGCGCGTGCTGTCCCGACGACGGCGACGTCGCGGAGCTCGCGCTCGCCTTGATGGCCCCCGACGACCTGCGTCGCGGTGTGGTCGCGGGGCGTCGCGTTCGCTACTAGCGAGGACGAACGCCCCTCGGCGGCTTGGCTAGCCTACGTTCGAGGTGGGCTTCGTCAACGAAGGGTGGTGGCAGTGCCGTACGCATTTTCCGATCGAGGACTCGAGGTTCAAGAGTCGGTCCATCGATTCATCGAACACGTCATCGAGCCGAACGAGCAGACGTACTACGACCAGTTAGAGGAGCTCGGGATCGATGGGTACCCGCCGATCCTCGACCGCTTCAAGTCCCAGGCGCTCGAGCGCGGGCTGTGGAACCTGTTCTTGCCCCACCTCAACGCCGAAAGTCCCGGGACGCCGCTGTCGAACCTCGACTACGCACCGATCTCTGAACAACTGGGTCGCTACTCGTTCGCCTCCGAGGCCATGAACTGCAACGCCCCGGACACGGGCAACATGGAGATCTTGAACCTCTACGGTTCTGAGCGTGTAAAGGCCGAGTGGCTGGCCCCCTTGCTCGCGGGCGAGATTCGCAGCGCCTTCTCCATGACCGAACCTGACGTCGCATCCTCGGACGCGACGAACATCGGCCTGTCAATCGAACGCGACGGCGACGAGTACGTGTTGAACGGGCGCAAGTGGTTCTCGAGCGGGGCGCGCTCGCCGCGCTGCAAGGTGCTCATCGTGATGGGTAAGACCGATCCGTCCGCTCCCCGTCACCGCCAGCAGTCGATGATCGTGGTTCCCCGCGACACCGCCGGAGTCGAGATCGGTGTCGAGCCCCACGTCTTTGGCTACGACGAGCGCGGTGGTCACCCCGAGGTCATCTACCGCAACGTCCGCGTTCCGGCGGACTACCTGCTCGGCGAGGAGGGCGGCGGCTTCGCGATCGCCCAGGCCCGCCTCGGGCCGGGACGAATCCACCACTGCATGCGCACCATCGGCGTCGCCGAGCGGGCGCTCGAGTTGATGGTGAGTCGATCGCTCGAACGTCAGACGTTCGGGACGAGCCTCGCTCACAAGGGTCTCATCCAGGACTGGATCGCCGAGTCGCGCATCGAGATCGACATGGCACGCGAGTACGTGCTGCACACGGCGCACCTCATGGATACGGTCGGTAACAAGGGCGCAGCGGCCGAGATCGCGGGTATCAAGGTGGCCGTGCCGAACATGGCACTCAAGGTCATCGATCGGGCGATCCAGGTGCACGGCGCCGCGGGTGTGACCCAGTTCACGCCGCTCGCGCACATGTACGCAGGAATCCGGACGCTGCGCATCGCCGACGGCCCCGACGAGGTTCACAAGATGACGATCGCGCGCCGCGAGATCCGCAAGCACAGCCGCGACTTCCACATCGGCCCCACCCAGTGACGCCGCGCTAGCGCTCGCGCAGCACCTCGCCGATCGCGGCGGGCAGGTCCGACGAGCGGGCGTACCTCGACAGTCGAGATCCCGCCGCCCCGTGCACGTACGCGCCGAGGGCGGCGGCCTCGAAGGGGTCGTGGCCGCGCGCGATGCTCGCGCCCACGAGGCCGGCGAGTACGTCACCGGTGCCGGCGGTCGCGAGCGCGCTAGTGCCGGACTGGATGACCCGTACGTGGCCGTCGGGCGCGGCGACGACGGTGGTGGGACCCTTCAGCAGCACGACGCAGCCGCTCGCGCGCGCGAGGGTGCGCGCCGCGTCGAGTCGATCGGCGGACGGGCTCGATCCCACGAGCCGTTCGTACTCGCCGTCGTGGGGCGTGAGCACCCAGGGTTCGCCTCGTCGCACCGCTAGCACCGATTCGTCCAGGCCGTCGGCGTCGAGCACCACCGGGACTCGCACGTCGGTGAGTCGCGTGGCGAGCCACGCAACCGCGTCACGGCCGAGGCCGGGTCCGGCCACGACCGCGCGACTGCGCGCATCGGGTGGGCCGTCGGTTCGAACTACCTCGCTCGCGATGGCGACGGCTCCGCCCAGTTCACCGCGGGTCGCGAGTCGAATCATCGACGCACCGCCCGCGAGGGCTCCCCGGGTCACCAGGTCGGCCGCCCCCGGCATCATCGTCGAGCCGGCGATCACGTCCACGGCGTGGTGCCACTTGTGGTCGTTACGGTTCCAGCGCACGAAGTCGGTGAGGTCGCTCGCCTCGAGCAGTCCGTCACCGTCATCGCTCTCGATACCGAGCGAGAACATCCGTAGTTCGCCGACGTAGGCCGCCGCGTGGCCGGTGACGTGTGCTGGCTTGAGCGCACCGAGCGCGACGGTGACGTGCGCCTTCATTGGTTGGCCGAGCACTTCACCCGTATCGGCGTTGACGCCCGAGGGGAGGTCGGCCGCGACCACGATGGTCGTCGGGGGTACGTGGGGCGCGCGGTAGGGCCGCGAGCACCCGAGGCCAAAGGCGGCGTCGATGACGAGGTCGAAGCCCCGAAGGGCCGGGGGCTGTTCGGCGACCTCGATGACGCTCACGTGCGCACCCCGTCGGCGCAACTGTTCGGCGGCGACGCGCCCGTCGGCTCCGTTGAGTCCCGGACCGGCCACGACCGCGACGCGCGCGCCGTAGGTGGAGCGCAGGTGTTCGCTCGCGACCAACGCGATCGCGAGACCAGCGTCACGGACGAGGGCGTCGACCCCGCGGCGTGCCACCGCGCGCGCGTCGGCGCGACGCATCGTCGTGGTGGTGAGGATCGGGATCACGGTGGTTCAGTCGGCGGGTTCGGCGACGACCGCCGTGCCGTAGGCCAGGATTTCCTGGTAGGTGTTGGCCAACTCGTTCGAGTCGTAGCGCATCGCGAGCACCGCGTTCGCGCCGAGGGCTTGGGCGGCCTCGGACATGCGATCGAGCGCCTCGCCGCGGGACTGCTGGAGCTGTTGGGTGAGCCCGCGCAGCTCGCCGCCGCCAATCGCCTTCAAGGCGGCGCCAAGTTGAGCGCCAACGTTGCGGGTGCGCACCGTGAGCCCGTTCACCTCGCCGATCACCTTGGTGATCCGGTAACCGGGCAGGTCGTTCGTCGTGACAATGAGCACAGCGACCTCCTTTCTTCGCCACTGTAGGCCGATGGAGCGTCCTGGTAGCGCGTCGCCCTATCGTGAGGACAGCGACCGACGTGGAGGCGGAACATGGACACGATGAGTGAGGAACTGATGGGCGCGGGCCGGCTCGGCGAGCCGGGGACGTTGACGTGGCTGGGGCACGCCACCGTGCTGATGGTCACGTCGACCGGGACGCGGGTGATCTTCGACCCGTGGTTCGATAACCCGAAGTGCCCGGTGTCGATGGAGGGCGTCGGGCCGGTGGACGTGATTGCGGTTACCCACGGCCACTTCGACCACATGGGCTCGGTGGTCCCCTTGGCGCTGGCCACGGGAGCCACGGTGGTGTGCGTGCCCGAGATGGCGGCCTATTTCGCGACCCAGGGTCTGGCCAACATCGTTGATATGAACAAGGGTGGCACAGCGCGCGTCGCCGACATCGGCCTGACGATGGTCACGGCGGACCACTCCTGTGGCGTGGAGGCCGGCGAAGGCCTGGCCAACATCTACGGCGGGAACCCGGTCGGATTCATCGCCCACCTGCCCGAGGGCAGTGGCGGACCGGTGTACGTCTCGGGCGACACCAACGTCTTCGGGGACATGGCGCTGATCCGCGAGCTCTACGCGCCCGAGATCGCGCTGATGCCGATCGACGGTCACTACAACATGGGCCCGCGCGAGGCGGCGTACGCGGTGATGCTGCTCGGCGTCGCGAGGTTCACGCCGATCCACTTCGGGACGTTCCCGCTGTTAACGGGCACACCCGAGGAGGTGGCACGGCATCTCGTGGACCGCGAGGCGACCGCGCGTGTCGTCTCGGTCGAGCCCGGCGGTTCGGTGCCCCTCGCGCGTCAGTAGATCAGCCAAAGAAGCTGGCGCGCCAGTTCGCGGCGTACGGCAGGATGGCAAACGCGGCGATCACCCCGACGGTCAACGCCGCGGCGAGCGCCCACTGACGTGATGACGCACCGTTCACCTGGCGTCGCGTGTAGGGGATGAAATCGCGCGGTGCGAATCGAGCGGTCTCGACGAGGTGCCCGAGGACGTGAATGGCCATCGCGGCGAACCACAGGACGAACGACGCCCGGTGAATGGTGAACAGTTGCGGGCGCCACGAGGTGGGTGCGCCGACGACGAGCCCGACACCCGAGGCGAGCAACACCACCGTGAGTACCACGATGATTGGGCCGAGGATCCGCAGGAGCGGAGCGGGTGGACCTTTTCGCCGATACTCGCGGTGGCCCATGTAGTACCGGACCATCCGCCACGAGGTCGACGCGATCTTGAGCAGCACCGGCGGGATCAGTAGGACCCCGATGACGATGTGTGGGGTGAGCCACGACCCGATACTGACGATCGTGAGGCCTTCGAGGAACAGCAGTACCAGCAGGACCGCACCCAATGAACTCGTTAGTCGAGTGTTGCCTTCAACCCCGGGGCGACGCGAGTGACCGCTCGCGCCACGCCCGGGGGCCGTGCGCGATCGCTCGCGGGGCCGTGCGTGAAGGGGGGTTCGTCGTGCCATGGTGGACCGGTGCCTCGTGTCGTCGAGCATCGAAAACGTGCACCGCAACGCTACCAACGACGTTGCGGGTGAACGACGCCACAACATAATGACTCGCTAAAAATCACCCGGGCCATCAGCTTTGTGCAACGTGACCACTGGGTTAAGGTCGGCTCATGATCCTCGAACCGTCACGCACTGGCACCGTGGACTTCGGTCCCTACGAGACCTGGTACCGGGTCACGGGCGACCTCGAGGGGGGACAGATCCCACTCGTGGTCTTGCACGGCGGACCCGGCGCGGCGCACAACTACCTCCTCGAGATCGCGGGCCTCGCCACGACCGGACGGCCGGTGATTCACTACGACCAGCTCGGCTGTGGCAACTCGACCCACCTCAGGGATCGAGGGGCGGAATTCTGGACCGTCGAACGCTTCCTCGAGGAGTTAGCGAACCTGCTGGACAAACTCGACGTCGGACCGCACCACTTACTCGGCCAGTCGTGGGGCGGCATGCTCGGCGCCGAGTACGCCGTCACGCGACCCTCCGGGCTCCAGTCGCTCGTGATCAGCAACTCACCGGCCTCGATGGAACTCTGGGTCGCCGAGGCGAACCGACTCCGTCAGGACCTCCCCGGCGACGTGCGCGAAGCTCTCGATCACCACGAGGCGAATGGCACGACCGATGACCCGGCGTACCTCGCGGCGACCCAAGTGTTCTACGACCGCCACGTCTGTCGCGTGCTGCCCAACCCGCCCGAGGTTGTCGCCACCATGACCCAACTCAACGAGGACCCCACCGTTTATCACACGATGAACGGTCCCAACGAGTTCTATTGCATCGGCACCTTGCGCACGTGGTCGATCATCGAACGGCTGGACGCAATCGCCGCACCGACCCTGCTCATCTCGGGTCGATACGATGAGGCGACCCCGGCGACGGTCCAGCCCTTCTACGACCGCATCGCCGACGTTCGCTGGACCGTCTTTGAGGAGTCGAGTCACATGCCGTTCGTCGAGGAGCCCGAGCGTTACCGCGACGTGGTGGGCGCCTTCCTCGCCGAGCACGAATAGACGTGGAACTCGTCGTCCTCGACAGCGTGCTCGTCGACCTGACGTTGCGCGTGGCGGAGCTCCCCGAACGCGGTGGTGATGTACGCAGTTCCTGGTCGTCGTTGTCCACCGGCGGCGGCTTCAACGTACTCGCGGCCGCTTCGCGTCAGGGTTTGGACGCCCGCTACGGCGGTCGACTCGGTCGCGGCCCCTTCGCCGAGCGCGCCCGGGCGAGCCTCGATGCCGAGGGGATCGCCCACGGGCCGCTGGAGGGGGATGACGACCTCGGTGTCTGCGTCGTCGTCGTTGACGGGGACGGCGAACGGACCTTCATCACGGCGCCCGGCGCCGAGCTCGGACTGCATGCATCGTCCCTGGCCGAACTCGACCTCGGGCCTGGCGACTATCTCTATCTCTCCGGGTACAACCTCGCGCACCCGGAACTCTCGGCGGTCATCGCGCCGTGGGTGCGCACAATCCCCGAGGGGGTCGTCGTGGCCTTCGACCCGGGCGCGCGCTTCAGTGACGCCGAGCCAACCGTGCTCGACGACGTGCTCGAGCGTACCGATTGGCTGCTCGCGAGTGCGAGTGAGTGTCGCGCGCTCGCGAGCGAAGCGGAGCTGGAGGCGGCGACGCGCGCGCTGCTCAAGCGGGTGCGCGCGGGCGTGGTCGTCCACGACGGGCCAGCTGGCTGTCTGGTCGGCGCCGACGGTGCGGTTACTCGGGTCGCGGGCTACGACGTGACGATCGTCGACACCAACGGGGCGGGGGACGCGCACAACGGCGTCTTCCTCGCGGGGTTGGCGTCCGGGTTCGAGGCGCGTGATGCGGCGCGTCGCGCCAACGCCGCGGCCGCGATCGCGATCGCGTCGTTCGGTCCCGCCCAGGCCCCTACCCGCGAGCAGCTCGACGCCTGGCTCGAAGCGAGGTCGTGAGCCGGTGGCGACTGATGCACGATGTAACGCGGGCGACGCAGTGTTCGAATCAACAACGGAGGTGTGATGAAGGCATTCCAGGACTATTACCCCGAGCACCTGGCCCACTGCTACGGCTGCGGCCGTCTCAACGAGCACGGCTATCAGATCAAGACGGTGTGGGACGGTGACGAGAGCCTCACGACGTTCACCCCGTCCGCCTTCCACACGGCGATCCCCGGCTTCGTCTACGGCGGACTCTTGGCGTCGTTGATCGACTGCCACAGCACCGGCACGGCCGCTGCCGCCATGTACCGCGACGAGGGTCGAGACATGGACTCGCTCCCAGCGTTCCGCTTCGTCACCGGGTCGCTCTACGTTCGCTACGCCGCGGCGACCCCACTCGGGCCGACACTCCAGATCCGCGGCCGCGTCAGCGAGATCAAGGGCCGGAAGGTGACAATCGCCTCCACCCTGTGGGCGGGGGATGAGCCGACGGTGACCGGCGAGGTCGTGGCTATCCAGATGCCCGACGACTTTGGTCAGTGAGTCGACCGGGACCGAAGGGTGGGACCACTCAGTCGTGATGACGCGGTGTCGGGTAGGGCCTAGCGGTAGGTCTCGCCGAGCTCGTCGCTCCACGGCGGCGTCGAGAGCGTGCCGCGCGGGATGCTCCATTGGAACACTGGCTTGATATCGAGTACGGGTGTCCCATCGATGCCGTCGAGGCCGCGCACGGTGAAGGACCGCTCGGCGAGACCCTCGATGGGCAGAGTCGTCAACAGCAGTCGGTTCGGGCGGTCCTTGTTGCGCTGAGCGAAGACGCCCACGTCGGGCCAGTTCGGGTTGTTACGGGGCCGCCGATGCCACGGCGCCGGTGGCACGTCCTCAGCCCAGTCCGCGAAGAAGATCAGTTCGACGTGCGAGAACTCCTCGAGGCCGCGCAATGCCTCGCTGGGGACGTCCGTCGCCAGTTCGACCGTGCTGAGCACGTCGTCCCAGTTGTCGTCGA
>JAJYDR010000083.1 GCA_021777285.1 Actinomycetes bacterium | reverse complement strand
GACTGAGTCTCACTCAGCGGCTGGCGATGACACGCGAAAGGGAACTCCGGCGCTCGTCGGGGCGAACAACTCCGTGAGGAGTGCAGCATGAGTGGACTCACTAGAACTCACTCGGTTGCAACGGGTGACACATGGGGCCAGGTCGACTCGACGGGGACGGCCCCGTCCCTCGCGCAGTGACCATCCTCGAGCGCGAACGGGCCGTGCACGCGGTCGAAGCGGTGCTCGACGGGGCGCAAGCGACGTCGGGTGCCGCGATCTTCGTCGTCGCCGAGGCGGGGATCGGCAAGACCACCGTGATCGACGAGGCCCAGTCGCGGGCGCGGGCGCGCGGCCTCTCGGTGCGTTTCGCGCGATGCGCCGAGGTCGAGACGTCGATCCCCTTCGCCTTGATCGATCGGCTCTTCGAGGGTACGGGCGCCTCGGTTCAGGAACTCACCCGGGGATCGGCATCCCCGGGTGACGCCCTCGCCAGGCGCTACGTGGAGCTCCTCGACTGGCTCAGCGCCCGCCCGTCACCACTGCTCCTCGCGATCGACGACCTGCACTGGTCGGACCCCGATTCAACGACCCTGCTCGCGGCACTGTGCCGACGGCTCGGCGAACGATCGATTGCCGTGATCGCGACCCTTCGACCCTGGCCCGCGAGCGCCCTCGAGCAGGCGCGTCGACTCGTCGACGACGGCATCGCGGGTCTCGTGCACCTCGAACCTCTCTCTGATGAGGCGAGCCGCACCCTGCTCGAGGCGTGCCTCGGCGCCGATACTTCGCCCGCAGTGGCTACGCGGGCCTGCGCGAGCTGTGCCGGCAACCCGTTACTCCTGAAAGAAGTGGCCAACGCCTGGCGGCGCGGCGATGACCTCGTGGCCTCGCCTGCAGCACTCGGTCACCGTGTGTTCCTCCCCCGCTTCACCGGGGTGAGCCCCGCGGCGATGCGCTGGGCGCGCGGGGCGAGCGTCCTCGGGTCCCGGTTCCGCCCGCTGCTCGTGACCGCCTTGGTCGGCCAGAACGATCTCGAAGCGACCGGCGGCCTCGAGGAACTCTGTCACGCGGGCATCGTGCGGGCGACGTCGGGACCCGAGGCGGAGTTCGTGCACCCACTACTTCGGCACGCGCTCTATGAGGACATCGCCGTGCCCGTGCGCCAGGGTCTGCACGCCCGAGTCTTCACTCTGCTCCAGCGCATCGGCGCCTCGCCCGCCGAGCTCGCCGTTCACGCTGTCGCGGGCGACCTGCGTGGTGACCCGGGTGCGATAGCCGCCGTGATCAACGCCGCGCGCGGCGCGCTGGACGCGGGGGCCACGGCCACGGCGAGTGACCTCTTTGGAAGCGCGATCGAGCTCGCGGGCACGGCGGCCCCGGTGAGTCTGTGGCTCGAGTGCAGCCGGGCGAACCTGCTCCAGGGACGCATCGACGAGGCCGAGCGGGCGGTGCGCCGATATCTGGCCGACCCGACACTCGACGGACCCGAGCGCGTCGACGGGCTGCGACTGCTCGCCCAGCTCCTCATGGCGTCGGCCCGCGTCGATGACGCGCTTCACTGCTTCGAGCAAGCCGCGCGCGTCGCGAGCGAGTTCGACGTGGCCCTCGCCGGGGAGACCCTGCTCGACGCCACCTTCACCGCGAGCGTCTACCGCGGTCCAAGCCGCGTGCGAACGAGCGCGACGCGCGTGCTCGAGCTCATCGAGCGCCATGGCCTGACGGACGACGCGCTTCGCACCGCGGCCGCGAGTGCCGAGACCTACCTCGCCTGCATCTCGGGCGAGCACGCCGACATCGAGGCGCTGGCGACGGCGGCCCTCACCTTCGCCCGCGACCCCAACATCCACGACCTGCGCGCCGCGGGGAACTGGAACCCCGTCGTCGGCTACGTCCGTCTCGCCAAGCTCTTCGAGCGCTTCGACGACGAGATGAGCGTCTACCCCGTGCTCGACGACCTCGCGCGTCGTCAGGGCTCAACCCTGACCCAGCTCTCCTACGCGCTCAACCATGCCGACACCCTGTGGCGCACCGGTCGTCTCGAGGACGCCTACCGGACCCTGCACGACGCGATGTCGATGAGCGTGCTGTTCCCGGCGATCGAGCCCCACGCCTCGATCGGGTTGTGCTACCTCGCCCACGAGCTCGGTCGACATGCGGAGAGCGCGGAGTGGGCGAGACGCGTCGAGTCGATCATGGCGGTCCAGGGCGAGACCGCCTACCTTCGGCTCTGGCTGTTGCTCATTGCGTGTCGCAACGCCCTGAGCGACGGCCACCTCGAGGCGGCGCTCGAGGCGGCGAGCCGCGCCGCCGCCGTCGCCGCGGCGTCGGGGATCCTCGAGCCCTGCGTCGTCCCCTGGCACGGCGTGGCGATCGACGCGTACGTGGCGGCGGGCCGACTCGACGAGGCGTGGGCGCTCACGGCGTCCCTCGACGCGTTGTGCGAGCGACTGCCCTGTCACACCCCGAGAGCCGTCGCGGCCGCGGGACGCGCCGGCGTCCACTGGCGACGGGGCGAGGTCGACGCCGCCGAGGCCTGCTTCGACGAGGCACTCGCCCATAACGCGGCCGTCGCGATGCCACTCGCCGACGCCGAGACTCGCATCGCCTACGGGCGCTTCCTTCGCCACACCGGACGGGTGACGCGGGCCCGCGTCGCCCTGCACGACGCGCTCCAGGTCTTGGCGCCGACGGGCGCGAGGCGACTCATCGCCGTCGCCACCGAGGAACTCGCCGCGGCCGGGGGACGTCCGGCTCGGCCGCGGCACCGTTCATCGACGGAACTGACCCCTCAGGAGTACCGCGTCGCCGCCCTCGCGGCGACCGGGCTCACCAACAAAGAGATCGCCCAGACACTCTTCGTCGCCGCCAAGACCGTCGACCACCATCTATCCGCCACCTACGCCAAGCTCGGCATCACCTCGCGCCGTGAGCTGATGCGCGACTGGCTCGACGTCGCCAGCAACAACGACTCAAGTCGTTCCTAGTTCAGTCGCGCGAGGGTAACGATGGGGCAAACGCCCGATGCCAATCGGCGTCGCGCGTGCCAGGCTCCCCGTTGTGCGCGACGACCTCTCGCGTCGACGAGCGGGTCACGAGGGCCGACGACCTCGAGGAGTGGGGGCCAACGATGACGGGTGGCACCGTGGTAGTGACCGTGACCATCGAAGCCGGCGAGCCGTTCGCCGGCACGTTGCGCGTCGAACCCGATGAGCCGGGCCTGGTCTTTAGCGGGTGGCTCGGGTTCATGGAGGCAATCGAGGTCCTGAAACGCCGTGAACTGGGTCGAAATATGGGGAACCTTCCCGATGACAGCGAGGGTGTCACTTCCTAACGTCGGCGCCGTGACCGTTGGATCGGGGGGGCACCATGGCCAGTATGCACACCAATAGGACGCCACATCGTTGGACGATGGCGCTCGCAACAGCACTCGTCGCGGCGCAGGCGCTCACGACATTTGGATTGGGCGCGCACGCGGCCTCCGGCGCGACGACGTGGACTGGCGCGACCGCGCCGCTCGGTGGCGTCTCGCCTTCGGCGAACACGGACCCGACCGTCGACTTCGGCAAGGGGGTGGCCGCACACTCAAGTGCGCCAGTCGCGTGCCCGACGACCACGTCGTGCGTCGCCGTGGGCAACTACGTCGATACCAGCGGGAACACCCAGGGCCTGATCGAGACGATGTCGGGCGGTACCTGGACTGCGGGCACCGCGCCGCTAAACGGACTCAACTCGGCGACTAACCCCAACGTCTACTTCTACGCCCTCTCGTGTCCGAGCGCCACCGAATGCGTGGCGGTCGGTAGCTACGCCGATACCAGCGGGAACACCCAGGGCCTGATCGAGACGATGTCGGGCGGTACCTGGACTGCGAGCACCGCGCCGCTGAACGGACTCAACCCGGCTCCCACCACCAACCCCTTGATCGTCCTCACCTCACTGTCGTGCCCGGCGACCGGCACGTGCATCGCGGTAGGGACCTACAACGACACCAACGGGCAGGCGGGCCTGATCGAGACGATGTCGAATGGGAGTTGGACTGCGAGCACCGCACCGCTGAGCGGGCTCAGCACTTACACCATTCCGCGCTTCGCCCTCAACCTGGTGACGTGCTATCTCAATGGGCCGTGCGTGGCCGTTGGGCGCTACCAGGACAGCTCCAATACGTACCAGGGGCTCATCGAGACCCTCTCGGGATCGACGTGGACACCAACAGCCGCGCCGACCACCAACCTCAACCCGGTGCCCAATTCGGCTGCGCCGAACGTATCCATCAATGGCGTGTCGTGTCCCTCGACCACCTGGTGCGTCGCGAGCGGGTCCTACGACGCCGCCTCCGGCGTTCAGGGACTGATCGAGACACTGTCGAGCGGAACCTGGACGGCGAGTACTGCACCAACGAGCGGGCTCAGTCCCACGGCTAACAGCAACCCCCTCGACGCGCTCGAGAACGTATCGTGCCCGGTGTCGGGCTCGTGCGTGGCCGTCTCGAGCTACTACGACTCCTCGGACAACACCCAGGGACTCATCGAGACACTGTCGAGCGGGATCTGGACGGCGAGTACTGCACCAACGAGCGGACTCAGTCCGGTCTCGGGCGCGAACCCGGCAGTGACCATCTTCGACCAAGTCTGCGCCGGTGACGGCGCTTGCGAGGCGGTGGGCTCGTACACGGACAGCTCGGGGAGCCAGCAGGCGCTGATCGAGACACTGTCGAGCGGGACTTGGGCGGCGATCACCGCACCAACCGTCGGGCTCAATCCGGCATCGGGCGCGAACCCGGCGGGTTTCCTGACGGGTATGTCGTGCCCAACCGTCGGCTCGTGCACTGCTGTCGGTGGCTACCAAGATTCGTCTGGTAATCAGTACGGATTGATCGAGACCCAAGCCACGTCGTCTCCGGTCACCTGCACCTGGACCGACGGCGCGCATAGCACCAACGATGACTGGTCCAACGGTGCCAACTGGTCCGGTACGGGCTGCACCGGCACGGGCGGCCCCCCGGCTGGTGCGTCGCTGGTGTTCCCCACCCCGGTCCCCAACGGCGCCACCCCGACCAACGACCTCACCGCGGGCACCGTCTTTGACAGCCTCACTATCGAAGACGGCTACACGCTCTCGGGCAACGCGATTACGCTCGATCCCGCCTCGGGCACCGGCATCACGGCCACTGGCGGCGCCACCGTGACGATCAACACGCCGATCGTGCTCGGTGCCGGTCAGACATTCTCCTCCACGAACACTGCGGTCCACCTCTTTGGAACCATCAGTGACGGTACCCACGGTTACGGTCTCACGCTCAGTGGCTACCTCTGGAACGTGGACCCACTCAGCGCCGGCGGCGCGGGGTCGAACACCTACGGCGGCGGCACGACGATTGATGGTAACGGCTACACGAGCCTCGCCACCAATGCGGGGTTCGGGTCCGGTCCCGTGACCATCACCCCGGGTTCGACCCTGCTCGTGGACTCGAGCGTGACCCTCGCCAACGCCGTCACGGTGGGTGGGAGCGGCACCGGTGGCAACGGTGCGATCGCCGAAGGTGGTGGCGTCGCTGGGTCGACGTTGTCCGGCCCGGTCACCCTGACCGGCGACACCACGGTGATCTCGCCAAACCAGGGGCAGTCCCTCGCCTTCACCGGGGGCATCACGGGTGACTATCGGCTCACCGTCAACCAGAGCAGTAGCGACCTCGGAACTGTCGTCGTCGCCTCGTCGGGTACCTTCAGCGGCGGGACGACGGTGGCCGGTGGCATCCTGCAGATCACCAACGCCACCGCGCTGGGCTCGGGCCCGGTGACCGTCGAGAGTGGCGCCACGATCCAGGAGTCGAGCGCTACGGGCATTACGGTAGGCAATCCGCTCACCCTCAATGGTGCTGGGTCCACGAGCGCGGGGGCCAGCGGTGCCCTCGACGCCCTCGCTGGCACCGATGGCTGGGCGGGATCGGTCACCCTCGGCTCCGCGTCAACCGTGGCGACCGACGCCGCCAACGCGACCCTGCTGCTCATCTCGGGGGTGGGCGGAACGGGTCCACTGACGATCAACGCACCGGCCGGCGGGGCCGGTATGGTCGAACTCCTGCAGGCCGGGACCTATAGCGGTGGGACGATCGTCACCAACGGCGCGACGGCTCGCATCGCGAACGCCCAAGCACTCTCGGGCGGGACCGTGACGGTCCAAAGTGGGGGCGAGCTCCAGGTGAACGCCGTCGCCAGCCTCGCCAACGCGCTCCACCTCGCCGGGACCGGCGTGCACACCACGACCCTCACCGGGGCACTCGAATGGTTCGGCGCGAACCTCACGCTCACGGCGCCCCTGGCCCTTGACGGCTCGGCGAGCGTCGCCAATCTTGGTAGCGACGGTCACACCCTCACCCTGGGCGCGGGCGTCACCGGTACGGGCGCACTCTCGACCGCGGGCCCGGTCGTCCTGGCCCCGGGAGCCAACGCCACCAACACCTTGGGTCTCACCGCGCTCGCGGGAACACTGCAAGTGGACGGCGCCGTCGCCGACCAGACGACGGCCACCAACGCGACCATCGACGGTGCGGGCGCGAGCGCCGGACTCACCGTCGGCTGTGGCGCCACGCTGCACGCTGGCGACAGCGGACCGGGGACCATCACCACGACCGCCGGACTGTCACTCGGGTGCGCCAGTGGACCCGTCACACTCGACGTCGCGATCGACGGGACCGCCCCGGGCAGTGGTTACTCGCAGGTCTTGGTGCGATCGGGCACCGTCGTACTCGGCGGTGCCGCGCTCTCGGTGAACTTCGAAGCCGGGCTCACCTCAGCGCCCGGAGACGTCTACGACATCGTCGTCAACGAGGGAGGTAGCGCCGTCACCGGTGAGCTCACCGACGGGGGCGTCGCGCTGAGCGAAGGTTCTACGATCACGGTCTCGGGGCGAACCTTGCGGGTCAGCTACGTCGGCGGTGCGAGTGGTCATGACGTGACCCTCACCGACGTGACGAGCCCACCGCCACCGCCACCGCCACCGCCACCGCCGGCACCATCGCGCACGCTGACGGCCACCTCGCTCTCGGCCTCGCCCAACCCCGCGATAATCGGACAAACGGTCACCTACACCTCCACGGTCTCCCCCGTCCCCAATGGGGGAACCGTCACCTTCTTCGATGGCGCAGCAGCGATCACGGGCTGCGTCGCTGAGACCGTGAACGCGACCACACCGACGGCCTCGTGCACCGTGAGCTACTCCTCGGCGGGTTCGCACGTCGTGGATGCGACGTACTCCGGCGACGGCGCCTACCGTGGTTCTTCCACCACGTCGCTCACCGAGGTGGTGAACGCCCCCGCGGCGACCACGACGTCGGTGTCGGTGTCACCGGCTTCGGTCACGCGAGGAAGAGCGGTGAGCTACTCGGCCGCCATCACGTCCGCTGGTGGTGCTGACGTGCTCAGCGGCACAGTGCGCTTCGTCACCGGTGACGTGACCCTGTGTACTGCGGTCCTTTCGGCTGGCGGCGCTGCCTGCACGGCGACGACCGCGCCGATGGGGACCGACGTGGTCACCGCCACCTACTCGGGTGACGCCACGCACGCGGGCTCGTCGGCCAGCGCCACCTTGCGCGTTCGACCCCTCGTCCGTCGTCCACGAGCCTTCCGGGTGACCGCACCGGTATGGACCGGTCGGTCGGTGGTCGTCGAAATTGTGGGTTCGGAACTCTACGGTCGGCCCTGGATCACCAGCGACGCTGCCGGAACCCGCGTTGAGGTCCTTCACGACACCGCCACGCACCTGAGTATTCGTGTGAGCGTGAACCGCGACACCCGTCGCGGCGAGCACGCCTTCACGATCGTTTTCGCCCACGGCGAGGTTGCAAGGGTGAACTATCTCCAGCGCTGACGACGGCGCAGTGGACGGTCGCGAGGCCCGACTTGCGACGTGGCCGCGGATGGTTTCAACTCGCCCCAGCAGCAGGGCCAAGAACAGAGCAACTCGTGTTACCAACCGACGCCACGGTGTGGCCGTCGTCGATGGTGTAGACGACGCTCGAAAACTGGACTGTTTCAACGCTCGAATCACGGTATCGCTGCGAACCACCGCGATTGCGCGGACGCGTCACCGTCGTAACCACCGCGGTGCTCAGCGACTCGGACGGGCGGCCGAGCCTCGTTGCGTCGCCGCGACAATCGTCCCCGTCGCGAGCCCGACGAACCCACCCCCAGCACGCACTGCTCGACAAGTCCAAGGGACGCCGAGTGAGGGTGGGTTCGTCTCGCCTCGCCTACTTGATGCCGTAGGTCTTGCAGTCTTGGGCGTACGTCGGCTGATGGGAGCCAGAGACCGTGGGGGCCACATTCGTACAGAGGTCCGACGCCGTTATGACCTGGTCGGCGATGACGGTCTTTTGAATGGTGGCTGCGGTGACCCACGTAGCGGTCAGCAACACCGAGGGAACCTTCTTCAGGCTATTTATAAGGGCCGAGGTGTCGATCGACGTCCCGTTAACTAGACCTACCGGTGGCTTCTGTCCCGCGCGTAGGTAGATGGCGAGTGCCGCAGCGGCTTGGGCCTCCAACCAGATCGGCTTGTAGACAGTGCCGCACTGATAGCCCGCGATGATGTTGTGGAACCCGGTGAGGGTGGCGTCTTGTCCGGTAAAGGGCATCGTCCTGGGGGGCAGGCCCCGGCCCTGGAGGTAGCTGATGATCGGCGCGGCGTTCTCGTCGTTCGGGGTCAGGACCGCGTTGATCTTTGGGTTGGCCGTGTAGGCGCCCTGGAAGTCGGTCAGGGCGACCGATGGCGTCCAGGTACCGGCGCTCTCGTTGACGACGTTCCCCGCAGCCGTGGTGTAGCCGGCCCGGGCGAGCACGGCGTTGTAACCCTGGGCGAACAGCGTCGCGTTGTTGTCCGTGGGGGCGCCCTTCATCACGTAGATCAACGGGTGCTTCACACCCCAGGCCGTGATGCAGCTGGTCTCGCCGGTACCGATCAACGAGCCGACCGCGACGTTGTTGAAGCTGACGTAGTAACTACGCGCACCGCCCAAGGTCAAGCGGTCGTAGTCGATCACGTAGACACCGCGGGCCTTGGCGTAGGCCTCGATGACCGCACCGGTCGTCGAGTCCAGCGGGTCCAGCAGGATCACCTTGGCGCCATCGGCGATCGCCGACTGGGCGTCGGTGTACTGCGTCGTGTCACTACCCTGGGCGTTTTGAATCGAGAACTGACTCGTCTTTAAACCGGCGGCGAGGAATGCCGCCTTGAGGTCCGGAGCGTCGAACTCGGTGTAACGCGTCGAGGAGACCGTGTCGGGCAGGATGACAGCGATCTTGCCCTTACCCTTGGCGACGACGCTCTTCAGGTACTTCATGGTCGAATAACTCGTGTTGAAGGTGGCGTTGGACACCGTCGGCGTCGGTCCGGCCGGTCCGCTGCTCGCGGGCGCGGTGGTCGGTGGGGTCGAGGTTGACGGACCTGACTTGTGGGTGAGGACGAAGCCGAGCCCGATGAGTCCGAGTACGACAACGACAACGACGAAATACGTAACGCTCTTAGTACGCATGATGGTCCTTTGACAGTTGGTGAGACGCACCGACGGTGATTAGTGGTGCTCACTGTTGATTGATGCTTGATTGTCGCCTGCAACACGGGCTCGGCGCCGAGGGTGTCCGAACCAGGAGTGGGCTAACGATTACTCGTCCGCAGTGGCGGCGAACCGGCCCAGAAACCCACCCTTCCTCTCGAACGTGTTACTTCGGGAATTCGAAAGCGAAGTCTGGACTCTCACGTCCACCCTAGCCCGGGGCCTTAAGCGTTCGCCGGTCGCCCCCATCGTCGTCGCGAAGGCGAGTCTCGCCACGACAGGTGCACGATTCTCCTCACTACGGGCGCTTGTCGCGCTCTCACCGGCGACGCGACCGGTTCAACAGATAGCCAACTGAGCACATTTGACGACGTGGAATCCGGGCTGGGCCAGAAGGCGGTCGGCGAGGTGCCCGGTCGCATCAACACCTTCGCCGAGCACTACCAGCCGCTCTATCCCGCCGCGGTCAAGTGCTTGCTCAGCGACGTCGAGTCCCTGACGGCATACCTGCGATTCCCACGTGAGCACGCGAAGCGGATCCGGCACTCCAATTTCATCGAACGCACCTTGGGCTAGACGAGGCGGCGAGTGAAGGCCAGTCATCGGCCGCCTGCCCGGCGAGCGCAGTTGCCTCTCGCTCCTCTCGGCGGTGTTCGACCGCGCATCGAAGACTTGGCACGGGGTGCGCGTCACGCCGACGACCATTCGCCAGCTCGCACTGATGCGTCAACACTTACTCGAGCCACCGAGATCGATCACCCCGAAGTCCAAGAAGCAACCCACCGCCGACTGGACAGCGGTGTCGCTGGTGGTGGAAACAGTCCGGGGTGTCCACACGAGAAGTCCCTTATTCGAGACGGCCGACACACGGGCGCAGGTATCGGTAGCGATAAGGGCGGTTTCCCAGAACTCTTAGCAATCCTTTAGCGGT
>JAJYDR010000082.1 GCA_021777285.1 Actinomycetes bacterium | reverse complement strand
CAACGACACCGATGACGGCTTGGACGGCGAACCCGAACACTCCTTCACGGTCTGCTCATTTTGGCTCGTCTCGGCGCTCGCCCTCATCGGAGAACTGGGTCTCGCGAAGTCGCACTGCGAGAGGTTGATTGGCGCCGCGAGCTCATTGGGGCTGTACGCGGAGGAACTCGACCCCTCCACATCGCGACACTTCGGTAACTTCCCCCAAGCCTTGACACATCTCGCGTTGATCAACGCCGTGCTGAGGGTCGTGACCGCCGAAGAGCGATTGGGCGAGACATCCGCGGGGTTAGCGGGTGCGCGAAGTTGGTGGAATGCGGCCGGTCGGAACGACCGTTCGAACATCATCGAATTTAGCGATATTCGCCCTGAGGTTCCAGATTGACCATCGACCTCACCGAGTGATACGGCCAACATCGACTCGATGTGCCGGGTGGTCGCCGTGGTGGGCAAGTGGTGTGGTTTCGTCTGTGAAATACCTGTGAATGTGACGCTCGCTGGCCTTCTTCGATTGTGCTCTATTCCGCCACGCCTAGTGTTCTCACAGGGTGGTTTATATGACGCAGTCCTATACCGTGCACGATGACGTTCGTTTGAGCACCGATTCAGATTTCGAGACAAACGATGCGCGCCGAGAGGTCGTGGTAATCGCTAATAGGCTTCCGCTGCGCTACTCGACATCGGACGTTGGCGGCGAGTGGACGCCGAGCCCAGGCGGCCTGGTCTCCGCGCTCACCGCAGTCCTGAGCGAGAGCAACGGTCTCTGGATCGGCTGGCCCGGTGCGACGGAATACGACACCGAACCGACGTACGACGGCATTCGTCTTCAGCCAGTCGACATCAGCGCCGAGGAGTACGAGGAGTACTACCTCGGATTCTCCAACGCGACATTGTGGCCCCTCTACCACGACGCTATTCGCTACCCGGAGTTCCACAGAAGCTGGTGGAACGCCTACCAGACGGTCAACGAGCGCTTTGCCAAGGTTGCGGCGGAATCGGTGGCCCCCGGTGGCATGGTGTGGGTGCACGACTACCAACTGCAACTCGTTCCACGGATGCTGCGCCGGCTACGTCCAGACGTCCGCATCGGCTTCTTTCTGCACATTCCATTTCCGGCCGCCGAATTATTCATGCAGATGCCGTGGCGCAAGGAGATCCTCGAGGGGCTGCTCGGTGCAGATCTGATTGGATTCCAGGTCCAGACGGCGGCCGTCAATTTCTCGCGGATTGCCCGGCGTCTTACGAGTGCCAAGGGAGTCTCCGCGGAATTGGAGTATGACGGCCGGAAGATCCGCGTCGGTGCATTCCCAATCTCAGTCGACAGCGCCCAAATCAGTGCCAAGGTCGATGATCCCGCGATTCGCGATCGCGCCAGAGAGATTCGTTCCGAACTCGGCGATCCCGAAATTGTGATGCTCGGCGTGGACCGCTTGGACTACACCAAAGGGATCCGCCAAAGGATCAGGGCGCTCCGCGAGTTGTACGCGGAGGGTTTTCTCGTTCCCGGACGTGACGTCATGGTGCAGATTGCGGTGCCGAGCCGCGAGTCAGACGCTCACTACGACATTGCTCGACGAAACATTGAGCAGACGGTGGGCGAGACGAATGGCGATCTGGGCCTCGTCGGTAAACCCGTTATCCACTACATCCACAAGAACCTCCCCTTCGACGAACTCGTGGCGCTCTACCTGGCGGCCGACGTCATGCTCGTGACGCCATTTCGCGACGGTATGAACCTCGTCGCCAAGGAATACGTGATGGCTCGATCCGACATGACCGGACGATTGGTACTGAGCGAATTCGCTGGCGCGGCAATGGAACTGACGGGGGCGTTCATGGTGAACCCCCACGACCTAGACGGCCTCAAGGAAGTCATTCGTGCCGCCGTGAGCGCACCGGAAAGCAAAGCCAAAGCTCGAATGGCTCGCATGCGCCGATCTGTTCTCGGCCGTACCGTCTACGACTGGGCGGACACCTTCCTCGGCGCTCTACGCACTGGCCCGGTCACCGCACCACTCACCGTCGACGAGCCACGCCCGCCAGCGTCCTGATTCCCCGCGAGCTCTCAGACCGGGTTTTGCCCTCTGTGGCGCCGTATCCGAGACGATCAGATCTCGTCTACGAGGTCAGCGACCGAATCCACGACCCGTGAGGGCCGGTAGGCCATGCGGTCAATCTGGTCAGGACGCGTGACGCCGGACAAGACGAGAATGGTCTCGAGTCCCGCCTCGACGCCCGCCAGGATGTCGGTCTCGAGCCGGTCGCCGACCATGACGGTGCTCGCGGCGTGTGCCCCCAGCATGTCAATGCCTTCGCGGATCATCACGGTATTGGGTTTGCCGACGAAATAGGGGGCAACGCCCGTGGCGCTCTGGATGAGTCTCGCCATGGCGCCACAGCCCGGCAGCGATCCCGTTGGTCCGGGACCGGTGGACTCGGGATTCGTGGCGACGAAACGGCTTCCGCGCTCGATGAGTCCGATCGCGGTTGAGAAGTCCCTAAACGAGTAATTTTGCGTCTCGCCGAGTACGACATAGTCAGGTGCGCTGTCGTCTTCGTGGTACCCCACGCGCCGAAGGGCATCGTGCATGCTGTCCTCACCGATGACGAACGCGGTCCCGTTCGGTCGCTGCTTCTGAACGAACCGGGCCGTCGCCAAGGCCGAAGTCCAGAGTTGGCCCTCGTCAACTTGGAGACCGAGACCGCTCAATTGGTGGGCGAGGTCTCGCGGCGTGAAGAGAGAATTGTTGGTGAGTACCAAGAATGGCTGACCAGTGCCTCGAAGTCGGTCGAGGAATTGGTCGGCGCCCCTCACCATCTTCCCGCCGTTGATCAAGACGCCGTCCATGTCGCACAGCCAAGACCTTGATCGACTGCTTGAACACATACATCCATTATGGACGTTGACCGGTGACCCGCACCGTGTTCTACTTAAAGCCTCTGACCACTTTTCATTGCACAAACGTGGGAATGGCTGACGTGCGCAACGGCAGTGGCTTGACCAAAGGAACCGTGCAAAACTGCAAACCGTGAATGGGTCTGAACGCAGTCTTCCTACTCGAGCGCTGGGTGACGGCGACTTTACGGTGCCAATCGATAACCGCTACTTCGAGGACTATCACGAGGGGGCTATCTACGAATACGGCTTCGTGAGCGTGACCGATGAAGAGATCATCGCCTTCGCACGAGACTTCGACCCCCAGCCCTTCCACGTGGATCCGGAGTACGCGCGCACTGGCCCCTTCGGCGGACTCGCCGCGAGCGGCTTTCATACGAACGCCCTCTTCATGCGGCTCTTCGCTAACCACTTCCTCTCGCGTGTTGCGAGTCTGGGTTCGCCAGGCTTTGACGAATTGCGTTGGACCGCGCCGGTGCGACCGGGCGACCAGCTTCGACTGCGGACCACGATTCTCGAGGCTCGACCCTCGGCGTCCAAACCCGACCGGGGTCTCGTCCGCACCCGAGGCGAGATGCTCGTCGGAGACAACGTTGTCATGAGCCTGGTGATCACCAACTTCCTGCGTCGGCGACAGGTTGACAACCACTGAGCACAAGAGTTGCTCGTGGCCTACGATGCTCATCATCCACTCGGTGTGGTCGATCCGTGACTATCTGCTTGGTCTGACGTCAGCGGTGCATGGTGTCTGTCAGTGGCATTTCCGCGCCTGTGTGTCAGTCCACACCTCAACGGACGGGTTCCGACTTCACCGGGTGAGAGACATCGTAATTTGACCGAACCAACAACGTCTCTCACTGGCGTTGCTCACTAATCGGGGTCCCCGCAGCCTGATGCGCCAGAGAATGATCGGGCGAGGGCGCCGTGACACGCCGCACCCCGCTTCGGCATTAGGCGGCTGCGCAGGCGTAGTCGTTGTCCGGGCTCCCGGTCCACTGAGTCACCGTGACGGAACCACCGGTGAACGAAGCGAGCGTGCAGTTTGACGCCGCTTGAACTTGAGTCGTCGCGCCAGGAATCCAGTTTGGGATTTTATAAAGCGACCCGGCAGCCGATGGCGTCGTCCCGCCGGTGATGCTGTCCCACTGTGACGCGGTCGAGTAGGCACCAATGGCGTTAACCGTCGTCACGCCAGCGGCCTGGAGACC
This sequence comes from Actinomycetes bacterium, assembly GCA_021777285.1. The sequence goes on along the minus strand of JAJYDR010000082.1, from coordinate 6,445 downwards.
GGCCACCATGCCCTGGAGGTCGGCGACGTTCATCGTCGTGTCGGACTGCCAGGTGTTACCGGTTTCGACGTCGAGCCACCACGGGTAACTCGATGGCGTATCGGGCACGACGGTTGTGCCCTGCTGGTTGTTAATGGCTGTGGCCCCGCTCGTCAGCCAGGCGGCGTCCTGGGTGGCCTTGAGGTAGCCGTACTGCCAGGCGCACGCGTCAGAGTTCGCACCGACCGTATAGGTGTGCCCGCGCGAGGTCACGGTGGTCGTGAGGCACGACCCGTATGCGGGCGGGGCGGTTCCAGACGTCGGCCAGTCGGCGATCGGCTTTCCGTTGTACATGTTCCCCGGGTCGGCGGTGTTGACGTAGAGCGACGCCTTGGGTTGTGTGGTCGAGCCGGTCGACGCGGCGACCGCCCAGTACAGTTCGCTCTGGGTGTAGCTCGGGTACGACGACGACGGACCGAGGCAGGGGTTGAGGTCGTTGGCGAGACCGTCGTTCACGCCGACGATGCCGAAGGCGAACGATGGAAGGGTTGTCCCGCACTGGGGGTAGGAGACGTCAGCGCCCGTCGTGCTTGAGCCGGTACCGCCCCCACCGCTCCCGCCGCCGTGTCCTGGCCGTGCCGCGACCGCCGGGGTCACGCCGCCGACGACGAGTACGCCGATCGCGAGCAACTGGACCGCCAGACGTGTCGACACACGTATTGCTCGACTACCCATATGCATGCCCCTTCTCCTAGCGCCATCGTACGTGATGGCCGTAGTCCCGTAAAGGTTTCGCAATCTCGGACGCGCTTTCCACGGATTTCGACCCCGTCGTTCACGGATAACGAAGTCGCGCCGCCGTGATCGTCCTGGTTATTCAACGAAAAGCTGAGGAATTATCGCACCGTATCCACCGTCTTGCTCGTTCGGTTCGCCCGTGCGGTACGGTGCGAACGAGGGGCGGTTGAGGTGTCGCACGACTCATCGCTCGATAGTCCGTGGGGTTCGACGATGACCGCAACACTGAAAGTGACGCACAAAGCAATCGGTATTGAGGTTCGCCGCGGTACCTACGACATCCTCGTCGACGGGGTGAGTGCGGGGACGGTGTCGATGAATCACACGACAGTGATTCCTATCGCACCAGGGCGGCACACGCTACAGGTCCGTGACGGGCGAAAGTCAAGTCGGCGCCGCACCATCGACGTCGTCGACGGTCAAACCATCGCTTTTCGCTGCACGGGCAAGAGCGCTTTGCCGCTGTTCCTCGCGTCGTTTGTAATCCGCAGCGTGGCGCTCCAACTGCGCCGCGTCGAGTGAGACCTATTAGGCGCGGTACCGTATCCGCCTCGGCTAATCGCGAGCAGTCGTTCATCGGGGAAGAGGTGCGGCGTTGACGGAGTTCTTGCTCTCGTTCAATGAGGGTGCGGTGGACTTCTCCGTGGAGGAGTTGTCGATCGTGATCGAGGTTGTCTCGCGCGACGGGGCCTCGCGATGGACGGCGAAGATCGCCACCGCCTGTCACTGCGCGAAAGAAGTCCGAGCGTTCGTGCCCGACTCGCCTCTGACGGTGTGATCGAGCAACGCACGTCTGGCGATTCGACGCGGGTCGATTACCACGGTCGCGTCGCCACGGCGGTCGCGCGCTGTGCGGTGATTGCCGTACCGGTCACGCCGACCGCCACGCAGCGGTCTGTGGTGAGACACGAGACGCCCAGCAATACGCCGCCGTTTGACGAGACCGTCGCCGCCGTCCACGACCGCCCGTTCCAAAGGGCGCCACCGCCGCCGACGGCCCAGCAGCGGTGCGTTGACGCGCACGCGAGTGCGTCGAAACTCGCGCGCGCCGGGGCTTGGACACGCTGCCACAATCCCCGTCGCAACCCGAGCACGGGCACTCCGCGCTCGGTGGTCGCGGCCCAACAGGCGCCGGAGCGGTCACAGGTCACCGCGAGGGCTTCGCCGGACGTTCCTGGCATCGACTGGACGCGCCAACCCCGTCCGTTCCACTGCTCGCTCCACGACCGTGCGGCACCAAACGACGTCGCGGCGTTAGCGCCGACCGCCCAGCAGTCGACTGTGGTCGAACAACTGATCCCCGCCAGCTCCGATCCCGCGGGGCTGGGTGCTGCAACTACCCGCCACGCGCGACCGTCCCAGTGTTCGACGAGTGCGGCGAGCGCCGGTGTTCCCCCGTTTCGCAGACCGACAGCCCAGCAGCTCGCGCTGGTGGGGCAGGCCACGCCGTTCAAGATGTCATTGCCAGATTTTCGCGGACTCGGTGTTCTCACCATCCGCCACGCGCGCCCGTTCCAGTCCTCCGCGTAGGTGTTGAGACCGACACGACCAACGGCGAGGCAGTTGGAGGCGCTCGAACAGGCGACGCCGCTCAGAGCCGCGCCGGGCGTCGCTGGCGACGACACGGTGGTAAAGGACGAACCCGACCAACGCTCGATGAGCGGTGCGACCTGACTCGTACCGTGACCTTCGAAGCCGACCGCCACGCAGAACGACGGCGCCACGCACGAGACGGCGTTAAGCGAGTCGAATGCACCGGCGGGGTTCGCCACCGCCACTGTCTCGAAGGACTGGGTCGCCACGGTCGGTGGGGGCGGTGGACCAAGCGTCGTCGTCGGGCTACCCGTGGCGGTGGTGAAGCGTAAATCACCCGAGGTGACGGTGCCGGCGCTATTGGTAGCCACGAGGTCTGCGTGATAGACGGTGCCCGGGGTCAGCCCTGCGAGTGTCGCCGACACCGTTTTGAGTGCCATCCCGGCACCGGCGCTGCCGGTGGGGGTTGTCGAGCCGTAGGCGGTCGTGGTGCCGAAATTGAAGACGTAGGTGGTCGCTGAGCCGTTCGGGTCGATCGAGCCGTCGATGACTACCGTGGTCGGTCCGGGGGAACTGGTGTAGATGGGTCCGAGCGCCGGTGGCACGGGAACCTGGTGCGCCGTGGCCGCGGCGCCGACACCGCCGGTACCCACGAGGCCAAGGGCACTTAGGGCGCCGAGCACGCTCGTCGCCATGGCTAGTCGCCAACCAACTATCCCCACGGAACACCACCCTTCGGCACACTGCTCCTCACTGCCATCATGACCGACCGCACGTCATCAAAGGCGTCACGTTTACCCGATTGGTGCTGGGGCGACTCGCTCGCCCAAAGCACACGGAGTCGGCGGTTGTCGAATGACGCCGATGCCTGTCCTACTCGTCAAAGGCTCGAACGTCGACGGCATCAAAGGATGCCATCGCGTGGCGTGCGGCTAACCGGTTTTTTCCGTCGACCAAAACCTGATTCGGTCGTGGCGCGGTCAAGAGCGACCTCAACCTCTGGGAGCGGACCTCTTCCTGCGACGTCTGCCTCGCTAAGACCGGATCCGAAGCATCTGCACCGCGAACCATGCGGGAAGAGCCGATCGTCACCCGCACAACCATGACAGCAGCGTGACGAGGATCCTGAGTCGGAACCGAGTGCTCAGACGGAAATTCTTCTGGGATGTCGGACGGTGCGCGAGCACCGCTGAACCACTTGGTTAAATCGGTCAAGGCGAGCCGGTGGATCCAGATAGACCCACGCTGGGAGTTGATCGTCACAGCCACCAGCGCACTTGGAGAAAAGCCTGGAATCAAGTGCGGCCGTGGCGTACGCTCGTCTGAGTGTTGAAGGAACGATGACAAGGACGGCCGCGGCGAATCACCCCGGCACCGGCAAGGAGACGTGATGCGAACGTACAAACTCTTGGGGGTGGCCGCCGCCCTTAGCGCCGCCTCTTTCACCATTCTTCCGTCGGCCGCGTCGTCCGGGAGCGGCACTGGGAGTGCCACCGATCATGTGCCGGTCTGTCTGCCGGCGGCTGCAGTGGGCGTCGCCAACTGTGACGCCATCCAGTTGCTCAACCCCGCTCAGAACTGGCTCGGGACCCACGGTCCAGTGTTGAGCAGTGGCAATGGGCCGGGCAAGAAGCCCGGCGGCGGCGGGGGCAGTGGAACGCTGTCGGGTTACACTCCGGGCGACCTTGAATCTGCCTACGGTCTGACTTCGCTTTCGCCTCTTGCGGGAAGTGGCGAGACGGTCGCGATCGTCGACGCGTACAACGACCCGAATGCCGCTAGTGATCTCGCGACCTACCGCAGTACCATGGGCATCTCTAAACTCAGCACAGGACAATTTTCTCAGGTCGCTCAAGACGGGACGACCAACCTGCCCCGTAGTAATAGCTCGTGGGCTGAAGAGATTTCACTGGACCTCGACATGGTCTCGGCGATTTGTTCGAACTGCAAGATCCTGCTCGTCGAGGCCAATTCGGCCAGCATTACTGATCTCGCGTCCGCAGCACAATATGCAGCGGAACACGCGAGCGTTGTCTCCAACAGCTACGGCGCCGCCGAGTTCTCCGGCGAAACCTCCTACGACACCTACTACAATCACTCTGGCGTTCCGATAACGGTGAGTGCGGGGGACAGTGGCTACGGCGTCCAGTACCCGGCAGCGTCGCCGTACGTTACTGCTGTCGGTGGCACGACACTCATTGGTTCGAGGTCGTCGGGATGGACCCAGACGGTCTGGTCGGGCACCGGATCAGGGTGTTCGGCGTACGAGCGGATTCCTCAATGGCAGCCCGAAACGACAACCTGCTCGATGCGAACGGTCGCTGACACCGCGGCAGTCGCCAATCCGAACACGGGTGTCGCGGTCTACGACAGCTTCCACGAGCCTGGCTGGATGGTCTTCGGTGGCACGAGTGTCGCGTCGCCCATCATCGCGTCGATCTACGCCCTCGCTGGTAGTACAAATGCGACGGCGGAGAGTCTCTACAGTGACTCGCTCACTCCGGTGAAAAGTGGCAGTAACGGGACGTGTGGTAACTACCTGTGCAACGCCGCCTACAGCACTCCGTATACGTACCTTTCTGACAGTGGCCTGTACAACGGTCCGACTGGAGTGGGTACGCCGAACGGAACTGACGGAACTGCCGGTTTCTAGCGCGGTGCGTCTCGGGGCGCCGCCAACACGAAACGATCGTCGATACCGTTTCGTGGCGTTGCGGTCGCCCCGTAGCGTGCGATTGGCACGAGCACCACGTACCTCGTTGGCGGGCGGTAGCTAGTGAGGTGGTCCTATGGAACTCACTATCGAGGTAAACGTGGTTTATTCGTTCGCGGCGACGGGGTCATCGGTCGCCGTCGTCGATTCGATCTCCTCGCTTCGATACGGCAGCAGTCGCTTGGTGATCACCGGGAAGATGATGGCGGACAGCGCTGCTGTCACGACGAGTGCGCCATAGTTGCGTGAGCTGAGCAGGCCGCTACTGCGACCGATCTCGGCCGTTGCGATCAACAAGGTGAGCGGCGCCATCAGTGAGGTGCTGCCCGCGAAGGCGAGACGCCACGAGTAGCCGCGTCGGCGTAGGTAGGGCGCGACGATGAGACGGGGCACGCTGATCGCCACGAGCACCATCGCGATGATGGGAATGAGCGTCACGATGTCGGTTCGAAGCGGGGTCTGCAACCCGACGGTGAGGAAGAACAGCGGGATGAAGAAGGCGTTCGCGAGGCTCGTGATTCGAGAGGCAATCGCCTTGGCGTTGCCCATCACCGCTCGGAAGATGACCCCCGCGAGCAGCGCGCCGAGCACGGTGGGGATGTGGTCGAGCCCGGCGAAGGCCACCACCACGAAGAGCAGGGCGAAGGTTCCCCGTAGGCCGACCTCGACCGGGTCATCGCGCAGGAACCACCGGTGGAAGTGGCGCGGAACCCGCCGGCGGGCTCGGCTGAAGAGGCTGAGGGCGACGATCGTGAAGACGATCAACACGATCGTCCGAGATCCCAGGAGCACGGTCGTCGCCAACGAGTCGTGCTGGCTCGCCACGCTTACCGCGTTCAACACGACGAGGTAGACGATCTCGGCACCGGTCCCGACCATCAGAACGTCGTTCGCGAACTGTTCACCCATCCATCCGTGGACGTGCAGGATCGGCACCGTCACCCCGACCGAGGTGGCAGCCCCCGCGAGCACCCACATCGTGGACGCTCCCGCCAGGTGGCCGATGAGCAGTGAGGACGCGATGAGCGAGACGGCGAAGAGCCCGACGCCGAAGGAGGCGTTCGCGCGTGAGGTCCGACCGATGGAACGAAAGTCAAACTCCAATCCGACGAGGAACATCAGGATCAAGAAGCCGAGTCCACCGAGGGTGGCCACGACGCCGGTGCTCGTGGTGAGGTCCTTGGGGACCACGAAGGCGAGGCCGATGCCGATAACCAGCTCCACCACGGCACCGGGGACGCCCACGAGTTCACCGATGAGCGGACCGGCGAAGGCGGCGATGGCTAGGACGGCGAGTAGCACGCTGACACTGAAGGTCATCTCGATTCCTCTCTTCCAGTAGTCGACCGCCCAACGGCGAACGGGGAATTCCGATAGTCCGACGCTAATTTTCGAAAATGTTGAGACCTGAAGAATCGTCTG
>JAJYDR010000081.1 GCA_021777285.1 Actinomycetes bacterium | reverse complement strand
CCGATGCCCGTCACCGCGAGCCTCGTCGGGCCCGGCTTGACGCGAAGTGAGACGGGTGTCGGAGGAGTTGTCACTTAGCGAGCGTAGAAGATTTGCCTCTAGTGTTTCCAACTATGACTTCCTCCAACCCCTTCCGCCTGTCACGCACCGTCGTTCCCCACGCCTACCGGATCTTCTTGACCCCCGACCTCGCCGCGGCGAACTTCGTCGGGCGCGTCGAGATCGACGTCAACGTCACCGAGCCGGTCCAGACCGTCACCATGCACGCAAAGAACCTCGAGCTCGGTGCAGCCACCCTCACGAGCCAGGGGACGAGCCATCGCTCCAACGTCCCGACCTTCGACCACACCTACGAGACGGTCTCCTTCGCCTTCCACGAGACGCTCCCCGTCGGCCCGGCGACCATCGAGATCGCCTTCACCGGCGTGCTCAACGACCAGCTCTCGGGCTTCTACCGCTCCACTTACACCGATGACGCCGGCGTCATCCACACGATCGCGACCACGCAGTTCGAGCACTCCGACGCCCGTCAGGCCTTCCCGTGCTGGGACGAGCCGTCCTTCAAGGCCACCTACCAGGTGAACCTGACCGTGCCGAGCCACCTCGCGGCGATCTCGAACTCACCCGAGATCGAGAACATCGACCTCGGCAACGGCCAGCGCTCCGTGCGCTTCGCCCCCACCATGGTGATGTCCACGTATCTCGTCGCCTTCGTGGTGGGGCCGTTCGAGTTCACCGACGCCGTCAACGTCGATGGTGTGCCGTTGCGTGTGGTCTACCCCATGGGCAAGGGCGACCTCACGGCGCTCGCCCTCGAGGCCGGGGCCTTCGCGCTGCGCTTCTTCGGTGAATACTTCGCGATCCCCTACCCCGGTGAGAAGCTCGACATGGTCGCGATCCCCGACTTCGCCTTCGGCGCGATGGAAAACCTCGGCTGCGTGACCTATCGCGAGACTGCCCTGCTCGTGGACCCGGCGCGGGCCACCAACGCCGAGATCCAGCGCGTCGCCGAGGTCGTGCACCACGAGATCGCCCACATGTGGTTCGGTGACCTGGTCACGATGGAGTGGTGGGAGGGCATCTGGCTGAACGAGGCTTTCGCGACCTTCATGCAGCTGATCTGCACCAACGCCTTCCGTCCGCAGTGGCACATCTGGACCGACCAGGCCGTCCTGCGCGACCTCGCGATGCACATCGACGGCCTCGCGACGACCCGTCCGATCGAGTACGAGGTCATCTCCCCCGAGGACACCCAGGGCATGTTCGACGCGCTCACCTACGAGAAGGGTGGCTCAGTGCTGCGCATGCTCGAGCAGTACCTGGGTGAGAAGACGTTCCGCGACGGCATCCGCCACTACCTGGCCAAGCACAGTTACGCCAACACGGTCACCAGCGACCTGTGGGACGCCCTCGAGACCGTTTCGGGCCACCCGGTGCGCGAGATGATGGACACGTGGATCCTCCAGGGGGGCCACCCGATGGTGACCCTCGCCAACGGCCAGCTCAGCCAGGCGCCCTTCGTCTTCGCAGACCCCGCGCACAAGGGGGCGATCGGCGACCACTGGCTCGTACCGGTGCTGACGCGTTCACTCGAGGGTGGCGAAGCATCGCACCACCTGCTGCGCGATGAACCGATCGCGGTGACCGACGCCGCGCCGGTCGTCGTGAACGCCGGCGGCTCGGGATTCTTCCGATCGCGCTACGGCTCGACCGAACTGGCGGCACTCGCGCCGCGGATCGGCGAGCTCGACGAGCTCGAGCGCGCCACGGTGGTGGCCGACGCGTGGGCGCTCTTGTTCGCGAGCCAGATCACGTGGCGCGACTTCGCCGTCGTCGCCTCGGGACTGGGCGACCAGGACGAGCCGACGACCTGGAGCTTCGTCGCGACCGCCATCGACATGGTGCACCGCGCCCTGAAAGGGGCTGCGCGTGAGGCCCTCGAGGGCGAGGTGCGCCGACTCGTCGAGCCCCAGTTCACACGGCTCGGCTGGGACCAGGGCGAGGGCGAGGGACCCCTCACCAGCCAGTTGCGCGCGATCGTGATCGGTTTGCTCGGTACCACCTGCCACGACGCCGACATCCGCGACGAGGCCCGTCGGCGCTTCGAATCTGGTCCCGTCGACGGCGACCTCGCACCCGTGATCCTGCGGATCGTGGCTGACCAGAACCGGCCCGGTGACTACGACACGTTCCTCGAGCGCTACCGCCAGGCGCCGTCACCCCAGGAGTCCATCCGATTCCTGTTCGCCCTCAGCGCGTTCAGTGACGAGACGATCGCTCTCGACGCGGCCGAGCGCTGCTTCAGCGAGTTCCGAAGCCAAGACGCACCCCTCGTCTTGCCCCACCTCATGCGCAACGAGACGACCGGTCCCGCCGTATGGCGCTACCTCGCCAGTCGCTGGGACGACGCCCTGGCCCGGTTCTCGCCGAGCCACTACGCCCGTCTCGCATCGGGCGTGCCGACGTTCATCAACGACCCAGCACTCGCCGACGAGGTCGAGGCGTTCCACCACGCCCACCCGGTGGTCGGGGGCTACCCCGCGACCGTGGAGCAGCAGCTCGAGCGCATGCGCATCGGCCTGACTTTCGCCGCCGCGATCCGAACGCAGTTCTAGCGCGATGTCCGTGGGCACGTTCTTCGGGATCATGGTCCTCATGTTCCTGTTGGAACTGCCCGACAAGACGATGGTCGCGACCATCGTGATGTCGACGCGAGCCCGACCCTGGTCCATCGTGATGGGCGCCTCGGCCGGGTTCGTCGTCCAGATGGGCATCGCCGTCGCCGCGGGCAGCGCCTTGACGTTGCTGCCTGCGCGACCCAAGGAGTTCGTCGTCGCGGCGCTGTTCCTCGGTGGCGCGGCCTACCTGCTGTTCGTCCCCGAGAAGGTCGAAGAGCGCGAGGGTGAGCGCGAGGGTGAGCGCGAACAGTTCGGGACACGTTGGAAGGAGGTCACCACTGCCTTTAGCGTGATCTTCCTCGGCGAGTTCGGCGACCTCACCCAGATCCAGGCGGCCAACCTCAGCGCGAAGACGCACCAGCCCTTTGCGGTCTTCGTCGCCTCGTCCCTGGCGATGATCGCCGTCTCGTTCCTCGGCGCCTTCGGCGGACGGGCCCTGCAACGAGTCGTGCCCCTGCGCTTCATCCGCCTCGCCGGCGGCGCCGTCTTCGCCGTGCTCGGCCTCTACACGCTCGTCGAGGCGTTACGGTGACCTTCGAGGAGCGGCTCGTGCTGGCCGAGACGGTGAACGGCTTCATGCCACCCGACGAGGGTCTCGCGCTCGCACACCACGGGCTCGAACGCGCCGCCGAGGTGCCGGGTGGGACCTGGCTGGAGGTCGGCGCGTGGTGCGGCAAGTCAGCGGTCTACCTCGGCGCAGCGGCCGCCACCCGTGCGAGTGTGCTCTATTCGCTCGATCACCACCGCGGCAGTGAAGAGAACCAGGTCGGCTGGACGCATCACGACCCCGCCCTCGTCGACCCGCTCGACGGCCGCCTCAATACGTTGCCGTCCTGGCAGCGCACGATCGCCTCCGCCGGACTCGAAGAGACCGTCATCGGACTCGTCGGGCCCTCGAGCGTCATCGCAGCCCACTTCGCCCAGCCGCTCGACCTGCTCTTCATCGATGGCGGTCACGGTCACGACGTCGCGTGGGCCGACTACGAGGCGTGGACGCCCAAGGTCGTCCCCGACGGTCTGCTGCTCATCCACGACGTCTTCCCCGACCCCGCCGACGGTGGTCGACCGCCCTACGAGATCTACTGCGCCGCCCTCGCCGGGCGTTTCGTCGAACTCGACGCGGTCGGCTCGCTTCGGGTACTACGCGCCCGCTGAGCGGGGACAGCCCGCTTCGGCCACGTCGGCCACGCACGCCAGTGCGGTCGCGTCGTGTCGGAACATTCCTGAGGCACCCGAGGACGAGGTCAACGCGTCGGCGGCGAGCAAGACCGCAGCGACGGTGTAGCTCGTCACCTCGTGGTCGGGGAACGTCACAGCCCCGGGATACGCGAGCCCCGTCCAGTACGCCCCGTCATCTCGACGATGACGATTCGTCTGCTCGAAGACCTCGAGGGCTTCGCCGGTGAGTCCGAGCGCGTCGAGGGCTAGCACGCACTCAGCCGTCTCGGCGGCGGTCACCCAGTCGTTGGTCGACACGCAGCGCACCCCGTAGTCAGTCATGACGTGGCGCTCCCACCCGTCTCGGATTCGCCCTTCGCCGGCCTCGCCCGTCAGCGCGCCGCTGATCACGGGGTAATACCAGTCCATGGCGAACTCGTTCTTCGGAGCAAATGCCCCCGGGTGATGGGCCACCGCGTGGCCGAGGCGCCCGGCCGCGCGCACCCAGGTCGGACGGCCGCGTCCGAGGCGCTCGCCCAGGGTGATCGCACAGCGCAGCGAGTGATAGATGGACGACGACCCCGTGAGTAAGGCGTAGCCCTCGGGTCGCCCCGCGGCGTCGATCGACCATCGGATCGTGCCATCGTCGAGCTGCCAGCGCAGCACGAAGTCGATCGCGCGTTCGACCACGTCAAAGAGTTCGGCGACGAAGTCCGCGTCGTCGGTGGCGAGCAGGTAGTGGCACAGGCCCGTGGCGACGTAGGCGCACACGTTGGTGTCCAGTCGCGCGTCGGTGACGTCCTCGCCGCGGTAGTAGTTGAACCAGCTCCCGTCGCCGAGCTGAGTCGCGGCGAGCCAGCGGTACGCGGCGCGGGCCTCCTCGTGGTGGCCCGTCACGGTCAGGGCCATCGCCACCTCGACATGGTTCCAGGGATCACAGTGGCCCCCGTCGAACCAGGGCAGCTGACCACTCGGGCGTTGAAGCCCGGCGAGGAAGTCCGCGCTCGCGGCGACCTGTTCGGGGCTCAAGAGCCCGGGGACCCCGCCGAGTTCACTCGCGAGGATGGTCACGATGCTGGCTTTTCGAGGTAGAACACGACGGACTTGCCCATCACGGGGGCGAGCACGCGCTCGGCGAGTCGCGTGATCACCGGGCGCTTCACGATGTCCCAGACGAGCAGCTTGTGGTAGGCCCGCACGAAGCGGTTCTCCTCGTTGGTCGTCCCCACGAGGCACTTCAACCACCAGTACGGACTATGCAGACCGTGCGCGAAGCCGTGGCTGCGTACCTTCAGCCCGACCCCGCGCAACCGGTCCTCGATCACCGATCGACGATAGATGCGCACGTGACCGCCGGGGACCATGTGGTACTCGTCGGACAGCGCCCAGTTCACGAGTTCGGGGAAGAAGCGGGGTACCGTGATCGCCATCGTCCCGCCGGGTCGCAGCACGCGCGCGAGTTCGGCCATGGCCGCACGGTCGTCGGCGATGTGCTCGAGCACCTCAGAACAGATCACGCGGTCAAAGGACCCGTCGGGGAATGGGAGATGCAACGCGTCACCTTGGACGGCGGCCGCTCGGACCTCGCCGGCCACCAGCTCTCCCGCCTCGATCATCGCCACGAAGGTCGCCACAACGCCTTCGACCTCGTCGCGCCCGGCGTCCAGGGCCACGACGTCGGCACCGCGACGCGCGGCTTCGAAGGCGTGACGCCCGAACCCACACCCGAGGTCAAGGAGTCGCTCGCCGGGTACGAGGCCGAGTCGGTCGTAGTCAGCGGTCAGCATCAGTCGAACTGCATCGAGTCGGGCAGGGGGCGGTGGTTGAGGATCGCGTCATAGCAAGCCGCGGTCCCTCGCGCAGTGACCTGCCAGGTGAAGCGCTCCATCACGCGTTCGCGGCCCCGTGCGCCGAGGCGCTCGCGCAGCGCGGGGTCGTCGAGCAGCGAGCGGATCGCGACGAGCAGGGCCTCGGGGTCATTGGGTTCGACGAGCACGCCGGTCTCGCCGCTCACCCCCACCACCTCGGGCAGGGCGCCGCCGGTGGTCGCCACGACTGGTACGCCACAGCTCATCGCCTCGATCGCCGGTAGCGAGAACCCCTCGTAGAGGCTCGGGACGATTGCCACCTCGGCCTCGCCGTAGAGTCGCGCCAGCTCCTCGTCACTCACCCCTGAGATCGTGGACACGATGTCGGATAGTCCCAGTCGCTCCAGCGCCTGGGCGACGCGTCCCCCGGGTCGAGGGCGACCGATCACGACCAGCTCGATGTCGCGCTCGACGCGCAACTTCGCGATCGCCTCGAGGAGCGGGACGAGCCCCTTCATGGGCACGTCACTGCTGGAGGTCACCATCAGTCGACCGGGATGCTTGGTCACGTCCGCGTAGGGTCGAAAGACCGTGTGGTCGACGCCCACTGGCACAACGGTCATCCGCTCGAGGGGGACGTGCATCTGGGCGTTGATGTCGACCTTGGAGTTGTGTGACACCGTCAACACGGCGGGTAGCCGTCGCGCGACGCGCACCTGCATGCGCAAGAATCCGAACCAGCGCCGGGTCGTGAACCGTGCGAGCCGCGTCTCGGCGTGGTCAAGGGCGATCGTGCGATCGACGGTGATCGGGTGGTGGAGGGTCTCGAGCAACGGCCAGCCGTCGCGGTGCAGGCCGAGGATCCCACTACCGAGACACTGGTCGTCGTGGACGAGGTCGAAGTCCCCCCGACGGGCGTTCAGGATCCGTCGGATCCGACGTGAGAAAGCGAGCGGCTCGCCGAACCCCGCGCTCAGCATCACGGCGAACTCGGTCAGGTCCGCGAGCGAGGTGAACTCCGAGGGGGCCGGGATGCGAAAGGGGTCAGGGTCGCGGTACAAATCCAGGCCGCGAACCGGCGTGAACCCGACCCCGTCGTCGAGTTCGGGCCACGGCGCTCCGGAAAAGACCTCGACGCTGTGTCCCAACGCCACCAGTTCACGGGTGAGGTGGCGCGTGTAGACGCCCTGGCCACCACAGCGAGGATTACCCCGGTAGACGAGGAACGCGATGCGGTACTTGCCCGGCTCGGGTGCGCGCGCCGGCACGGCGGGCGGCAGCGAGATCGCCCGCGAGCGGGCCCAGGACTCCCTGGTCTCGGCGATGGTTTGGCGAATCGAACGGGGCACGGGCCAACTTTCGGTCTCGACGAGGACTCATTCTCGCCCAATTCCACCATCAGCACAAATGCCCCAAGCACGCGCCACGACGCCATGGCTACGCTGCCAGTATGGACTTGACCTACCCCCCCGAAGCCGAGGCCTTCCGCGCCCAGATTCGTAGCTGGCTCGAAGCGAACCTGCCCGAGCACTGGTTCGAGCCGGGCTTTTCGCTCTCGAGCGCCGAGCGCGCCGCCTTCAACGAGCGTTGGACCGAGAAGCTGTTTGATGGTGGCTGGATCTGCGCGGGCTGGCCCACCGAGTACGGTGGCAAGGGTCTCTCACTGCTCGAACAGGTGGTGCTCAACGAGGAGTTCGCCAAGGCCGGTGCACCGATGCGCGCAGACTTCTTCGGTGACACCCTGGTGGGTCCGACGATCCTGCAATGGGGCACCGAGGAGCAGAAGCGCGAGTTCATCCCGGGCATCCTGCGTGGATCGATCGGTTGGTGCCAGGGCTTCTCGGAGCCCAACTCGGGCTCGGATCTCGCGAGTCTCAAGACCAGCGCAGTCCTCGACGGTGACGAGTGGGTTATCAACGGACAGAAGGTCTGGACGACTCAGGCCCAGCACGCGGACTACGTCTTCTTGCTCGCGCGCACCGACCCCGCCGCACCCCAGCACGCGGGCATCAGCTACCTGCTCGTGCCGATGCACCAGCCGGGCGTGGACGTGCGTCCGATCACCCAGGTCGACGGCACGGCCGAGTTCAACGAGGTCTTCTTCACCAACGCCCGGTGCCCGCGCGGCAACGTCGTTGGCGGCGTGAACAATGGCTGGAAGGTCGCGATGACCACACTCGGCTTCGAGCGGGGCTCGTCGTCTACGACCGGCTATCGACGGTTCCTCAAGGAGTGGGAGGCCATCGTCCAAGAGGCACAACACCAGCCTCGCCGCGTCGACCGGCTGACCCGCGACCGCCTGGTGCGATCGTGGTCCAAGGTCAAGATCATGGAGATCAATGGGTACCGCTCGCTGACCGACGCCCTCAACGGGACCCACGACGCCGCCCTACTCGGCGCGTGCAACAAGATGTTCTGGTCCGAAACCCATCGCGAGATGATGGAGCTCGCCATCGATGTGCTGGGCATGAGCGGCCAGGTGCTCACGGGTACACAGGGCACGGGCGCGGACACCGGTGGCCCGCGGCGGGGACGCGCGGACTACCCCGTCTCGGACCTGCAGGCGTCGTTCTTCTTCTCGCGCTCCGAGACCATCTGGGGCGGCACGGCCGAGATTCAGCGCAACATCATCGGCGAGCGAGCGCTCGGCCTGCCCAAGGAGCCCCGGCCTAGCTGAGTACCTCGGCCACGGGGCGACGGACGAAGCCACCGCGCAGCGACACGAGCAGGCCAACGGCCGTGACCAACGTCAGCGCGGCACCGGTAAAGAGACCGATGCGTGGATCGCTCTGGGCGATGATGAATCCGATGAGCGGGGCCCCGATTGGTGTCACGCCCATGAAGGCGACGCCGTAGAGGCTCATGACCCGCCCGCGCATCGACTGGCTCGAATTCAGCTGCAAGGTCGAATTCGCCGTGGACATGAACGCGATCGAGAACGCTCCGGTGGGCACGAGGGCCAGCGCCGCCAGCCGCATCGACGGTGCGAACGCTGTCAACGTCATGAACACCCCGAAGCCGAGCGCGAGGCCAGCCAGCAGCTGCGGGGTCGGATTCGATCGATGGGCGATCACGAGGCCGCCGACCACCGCCCCGAGCCCCATAGCGCCAAGCAGGAGTCCGTAGTTGGCCGCGTTCTCCTGGTGGAACGTCACGTGGGCGAAGACCGGCAGGGTCACGGTGAAGTTGAAGGCGAAGGTGCCGACCACCGCCACGGCGAGGATCACGTTACGCAGTTGGGGCGTCTCCATGACGTAGCGCAGCCCGAGGCGCAACTGGCCCTTCTCGCGTTCGACGGTCTTCATCGTCATGAAGTCCGCGCTCTTCATCAGCGCCAGGGCGACGATGACCGCGATGAAGGACGCCGCGTTGGCGTAGAAACACGCCGCCGTGCCGACGAGGGCGATGAGCGTCGCGGCGATCGACGGCCCGATGAGCCGACCCGAGTTCATCAAGACGCTGTTGAGACTCACGGCGTTGGCGATAAGGTCCCGCCCGACCATCTCCTGGACGAAGGACTGGCGCGCGGGCAGGTCGAAGAGGTTGACCACGCCGAGCAGGGCCGCGATGACGTAGATGGAACCGACGTTGACGTGATGGGTCGTGACAAGCACGCCCAGGACCAGTGCGAGCAGGCCCGCCCCCGACTGGGTCGCGTAGAGGATGCGGCGCTTCTCGTGGCGGTCCGCGACGAGACCCCCGTACGAGCCGAGCAACAACATCGGGACGTACTGGAGGGCGACCGCGATCCCGAGGTCCACTGAGGAGCCCGTTATCTGCAACAGCAGCCAACCCTGGGCCACCGACTGCATCCAGGTCCCCGACGTCGAGATCAGCTGGCCGATGAAGTACAGACGGAAGTTGCGCACGCGCAGCGCCGCGAACGTGCGTGACGAGAACGTGGCGACGGCGCTCACGACTGCTCCAGGATGGTCTCGAGCAACGTGGCCAGCTCGCTGGCGTGCCGGCGCTCGGCCTCGGGCAGCGCGCCTAGGGCCCGCTCTAAGAACTCGTCCTTGCGTCGGTGGATCGCGGCCAGCTCGTGGCGACCCGACGCGGTGATCGTCACGCGCGTGCAACGCCGGTCCACGTCGTCGGCCACCCGCTCGATCAGACCGAGGCGCTCCATGTCTCGAACGAGACGCGTCACCGACGGCGGCGATATCTGCTCGGCCGCGGCGAGGTCACCGAGCGAGGGGCGTTTGAGGCGGCTCACCACTGCGAGCAGCGACGCCTGGGCGGGTGAGACGCCGCCCAGCGCCGACTGACGCAGCCGTCGGTTCAGCCGTGTGATCGCGTACCGCAGCCGCGTCGCTGTTTCGTTCGTCACCGTATCCATTAGTTCACCTAACTAAATAATACGCCGACGCACTCCACACGTGACCTCACGGCGATGATCGTCAATCGGGCTGGATTGGACCGTGCTCGTTCTCGTACTCGCGGATCGTCTCAACGTAGCCGTCAATGTCGCTCTCGGCGTTCGGCGAGCCGCGTCCGACCTTGGTCAGGTATACCGTCAGCCCCAAGTCCCGCAGCACGCCGTCGGCCGCCCGGCGGGCCTGTAGTTCATCGACCTTCGCCTGACCTTTCTGCGCGACGTCCTTGGCCACCGACGCCGCTGCCGCCGCTTGTTCCTTGACCTTGTCCATCAAACCCATGGTCACCTCCCGGTCTCACTGCGAAGCGTAGTCCCGCACACCCGCGAGCAACAGCCCTACAGGGCTCGGTACCGCGGAACGTAGCCGCCGGTGCCGAGCGACATGGAGTCTTCGGGGTCGATCACCTCGTCGACCCCGCCGAGGACCTCGGTGACCCAGTCCAAGCGATCGGTCAGGATCCGTGTCACCCCGCCCTGGAGTGTGTCCGAGGAGATCGCACAGCTCGAGCACGCGCCCTGGAGTTGCACTTCGACGACGCCGGTCTCGACGTCGGCGCGCACGAGCACGAGGTCACCACCGTCGGCCTGGACGGCCGGACGCATCAGGTCGATGAGCGCGTTGAGCGCCTTCAGACGGCTTTGGCGGACCTGGTCG
>JAJYDR010000080.1 GCA_021777285.1 Actinomycetes bacterium | reverse complement strand
GTCGTGCAGACTTGCGACGACACCGCGGAACTGTCCTGATTCGTCCACCAGACCATGCAACTCGGTGCGCATCCAGCGTTGCCCCCCGGACGCGGTACGATACTGACACTCGAACGCATCGACCGCGGCGCCGCGGGCGACAGCCATACGAGCCTGCGTGCGCACGGCGTTGTCGTCCTCGTTCAAGAGCTCCGATACCGCGCGACCGATCAGCTCGTCGGGCCGCCAGCCGAGCATTTGAGACACCGACGGCGAGACCCACTCGATGTTGCCGGCGAGGTCGGTGCGCCAGATGACGTCCGACGCGTTCTCGGCGAGCAGTCGATATTGCGCCTCGGACTCGGCCATGGCAACTCGCTGGGCGATCTCGGCGTCAGCGTCACGCCACGAGACAATCCTCGTGATGTTCAATCCTGACTCGTCGGGGACGTCGCGGCCTGAGACCGCGACCCACCGGTAGGTACCGTCGGCTCGACGCATTCGCACCTCGACTGCGATACGAGATCCCTCACGCATCTGACTGCGGCTCGCATTGGCGGTCGGTAGGTCTTCAGGGTGAATGAATTCGTCAGTGTTGTGCCCAATCATCTCGTCGGGGCGCCAACCCAGGAGTTGGCGCACGGTATCAAAGATCCATACGATGCGCCCATTGGGTTCGCCTACCACGACGACGTCGAGCGAATTCTCGGCAATCAGTTGGTATCGCTCGCTGAGCAGTCGGGCTCTCTGACGCTCGGCCACCTCGAGGTCAATATTGTGGATACTGCCAATCAGTTCGGTCACCCCGGCGTCGGACGTGACCTCGCGCACGGTGATGGCGAAGTGCGAGAACGTGCCTGACTGACACCGCAGTCGCGCTTCGAAACTCGTCACGTGAAGTCGCTCGAGTTCGTCGGACCAGCGAGGGATATCCAGCGTGTCGTCGGGGTGGAGCAGGTCAACGGCGTCGACACCTTCGAGTTCGAGAGGCGTCCAGCCCAGCACCGCGTGGCTCGAAGGAGACGCCCACCGGATCCGTGTGTCGAGGTCGGTCTGGAATACGACGTCCGACGCGTTCTCGGCGACGAGACGATAGCGTTCGAGGAGCCGCGTTCGCTCGGTGACGTCTCGCCAGGAGATTGACAGCACGTCGCCGATACGACCGGCGCGCAAATCGAGCGCGATGGTCTCGCCACTACGCCAGTCCTGGTGGGGGTAGGCGGCGAACTCCAGCGTCTCACCGGTCTCTGCGACACGTACTAAGTGGTCCCAAAGGGCGTGCTCGGTCGCATGCGGATCAACGTCGCGATAGCGACGTCCGATAAGCTGCTCCACCTCAAAACCCAAGTCATGTGCCGCCGCTGTGTTGACAGCGGCGAACTCGAAGTCCACGGGCGTTTGATTGACCCCGTAGACAACGGTCACAATCACTCGCGGGTCGAACTCAGTGTCGAGCACTGCGCGCGGGGTCGCCAACGAACCGTGTTCGAGGCGCATGTACTCACTCACGCAGCCCCGCTATCGCGCGAGCACGCCGAAATAGGAGCGACACATCACACTCACTATGACTACTACCGAAACCGGTGAATTGGAACAGCGCTTCCTGTGAGTTCGTTGAGAGGGAGCGACGTATCCATCTAGATCAGTTCCGGGACCATCTCGATAGCTCCGCAGGGGCACTCGCGCACGCAGATCCCGCATCCCTTGCAGAAGTCGTAGTTGAACTGGTACTTCACCTCGCCGCCGAGCTTGATCACCGCGTTGTCGGGACAGACCCCGAAGCAGTTGTCGCACTCGAAGCAGTTGCCGCACGAGAGGCAACGACGCGCCTCGAACAGGGCGTTCTCCTCGGTGAGTCCGCCGATGACCTCTTCGAAGTTGGTCTGGCGGCGGATGCGCTCGAGTTCGGGCCGCTCGGTCCGGGGTGCGTCGGCGTAGTACCACGTGTTGAGGTGGTCGGCGGTCGCGAGGTCGTGGCGGTCACCACTGACGAAATCCACGTTGCGCAGCCACGCGTCGATGCCGCGCGCCGCACGCTTGCCGTGGCCGACCGCGACCGTGGCGGTCCGGTCAGAGGGCGCGGCGTCGCCGCCGGCGAAGACGCCGCCCTCGTTGGTCATCATCGTGGTCGCCACCTGGACGACGCCGTCTCGCACCTCGACGTTGTCGTTACCCTCGAGCAACGACAGGTCGGTGTCCTGCCCGAGGGCGAGCACGAGGGAGTCCGCGTCGAGTTCCTCGTACTCACCGGTCGGCTCGGGGAAGCCGTCGGCGTTGAGGCGCATCTTCTCCAAGACGAGCCGCTCGTGTTCGAAGCGTTCGACGGTGGAGAGCCAGCGCACGGTGACGCCCTCACCGAGGGCTTGCTCCACCTCTTCGGCGTGGGCGGGCATCTTGTCGCGATTGCGTCGGTAGACGATCACCGCGTCGGTCGCGCCGAGTCGACGGGCGGTGCGCGCGGCGTCGAGCGCGGTGTCGCCGCCGCCGTAGACGACGACTCGGCGTCCGAGCATGGGTGGATCCTCGTCGGCGACCTGGTGGAGGAAGGACACGGCGTCGATCACCTTGGAGGAGTCACCGGCCGGGATGTTCACCCGCTTGCCGAGCTGGGCGCCGACGGCGAGGAACACAGCGTCGAACCCGCCCTCGCGGCGATCGGCGTCGATGTCGTGGACCGTGTGGTTGACCACTACCTCGACGCCCATGTCGATGATGCGCGCGATCTCGGCGTCGAGGATCGCGCGGGGGAGTCGGTAGGCCGGGATGCCGTAGCGGAGCATCCCACCGAGCTTGGGCGAGGAGTCGACGAGGCGCACCTGGTGCCCGATCAGGCGCAGGTGATAGGCGGCGCTGAGCCCGGCCGGACCGGCCCCCACGACGAGTACGCGCTTGCCGGTGTCGGGACCCGCGGTGGGCAGTGACCAGCCGTGCTCGATGGCCGTGTCGCCGAGGAACCGCTCGACGGCGTTGATGCCGACCGCCTCGTCGACCTGGACCCGGTTGCACGCGCTCTCACAGGGGTGGAAGCAGACGCGTCCCATGATGGCCGGTAGGGGGTTGTTCTCGACGAGTTTTCGCCACGCGGCCTCGTAGCCACCCGACTCCGCCTCGTAGAGCCAGCCCTGGATGTTTTCACCGGCGGGGCAGGCGTCGTTGCACGGCGGGAGCCGGTCGACGTAGACGGGTCGCTCGACCCGCCAGGAGCCGGTGTGGTTCGCGCGGCTGGTGCCGACGTCGAGGGTGATCGCGAAGGGCCGATCCATTAGGCGTCCTCTCGGTTATCGAGTTCGTCGCGCTCGGGCGCCAACCCGTAGCGCGCGATGTTGGCGTCGGCGATGGCCTGGAGACGCGCGACGATGTCGGGGCGGCCCTTGGCGCCGAACAGGTGGGCGTAGCGACGCTGGAGCTTGAGGTACTCCTCGACCGGCGCGAGTCGGCGGATGTGCGAGACGTTGGTGACGACGCCGTGCTCGGCCTCGAAGACGGGGAAGAGGCCCGTCTCCTTGGCCAACCGAGCGAGGTGGATCGTGTCGTTGGACGCCGAGCCCCACCCGAGCGGGCAGGGCACGAAGACGTGCAGGTAGCGGGCCCCGCGAAAGCTCATCGCCCGCTCGACCTTGCGTTCGAGGTCGTGCAGGTCCGCGACGGTCGCGGTCGCGACGTAGGGGATGTCGTGGGCCATCGCGATTCGGGGCAGGTCCTTGCCCTGGCCGAACCCGTTGCCTGGCTCGGCGCCCACGACGTCGGTGGTTGCGGTGCGCGCCGCCGGCGGCGTCGCGGCCGAGCGCTGGACGCCGGTGTTCATGTACCCCTCGTTGTCGTAGCAGATGAAGAGCACGTCGTCGTTGCGCTCGAACATGCCCGACAGCGTGCCAAAGCCGATGTCGACGGTCCCGCCGTCGCCGGCCTGGCCGACGACGCGAACGTCACTGCGCCCCTTCACGCGCATCGCTGCGGCGACCCCGGTCGCGACCGCGGGCGCATTGCCGAAGAGCGAGTGCAGCCACGGGATGCGCCAGGACGTCTCGGGGTACGGGGTGGAGAAGACCTCGAGACACCCCGTCGCGTTGACGGCGAGCAGCTGACCGTTGGTCGCGCGCATCGCCGCGTCGAGCGCGTAGCGCGCACCGAGCGCCTCACCGCACCCCTGGCACGCGCGGTGTCCAGAGTCGATCGAGTTCGTCCGGTGCGGGCTCGATTGAACGGTGCGGTCGTCGGCGCTCAGCAGCCGGTTCCCGACGGCGAAGCTGCCGACCTGGTAGAAGTGGACGCGCTGTTCACTCACGATCGGTCCTCTCGGTTGTGACGCAGGTCTCGCAGCACGTTCTCGGCGAACGGCCCCGATCGGCGGGTGCGAGCCATACGCGCACGTTCGCGCTCGATGATGCCCTCGTCGAGGTCGAGGAAGGTGAGCGCCTCCAGCTCGCCGCGAATCGCCTGGCCGATCATCGACTCGATCGAGTGCTGGGCGATCGGCCGGCCGCCGAGCCCCGCGATGACCGTGTTGAGCACCGCCGACGAGCCGAGCGTGGCCATCGAGACGTCAGTCGCGAGGACCCCGCCCATGCCGAGGCTGAAGGCCTTTTCGACGACGATGACGCGCGAGGCGTTCGCCAGCGCGGCACGCACCGCCTCGATGGGGAACGGTCGGAACGACGTGATGCCGAGCACACCGACGCGCTCACCGCCGTCTCGCAGGTGGTCGACGGCGTCCTTGATCGTCCCGAGCACCGAGCCCAGGGCGACGACGATCGTGTCGGCGTCCTCGGCGCGGTACGGGTGGATGAGCCCGCCGCTCGGGCGCCCGGTCAGTGCCGTGAACTCCTCGGCGATCACCGGGATGTAGTCGAGCGCGTCGAGCTGGCGCAGGTGTGCGAGGTAGCGCACCTCCTCGAAGGCTTCGGGACCCACCATGGCGCCGATGGAGACCGGGTCATCGGGGTCGAGCACCTGGCGCGGCTCGTAGGCCGGTAAGAAGCGGTCGACGGTGGCCTGGTCCATGAGGTCGACGCCCTCGACGGCGTGAGTCAAGATGAACCCGTCCATGCAGACCATGACGGGCACCGAGAGCTCCTCGGCCAGGCGGAAGGCCTGGACGTGGAGGTCGGCCGCCTCCTGGTTCGTCTCGGCGAAGAGCTGGATCCAGCCCGAGTCGCGAACGGCCATGGCGTCGCTGTGATCGTTCCAGATGTTGATCGGGGCCCCGATCGCCCGGTTGGCGAGGGTCATCACGATGGGCAGCCCCAGGCCGGCCGCGTTGTAGACCGCCTCGATCATGAACAGCAGGCCCTGACTGGCGGTCGCGGTGTAGGCCCGCGCCCCGGCGGCCGAGGCGCCGATTGACACCGACATCGCCGCGAACTCCGATTCGACGTTGATGTACTCACAGGGCGTGAGCGAGCCCTCCTTCACCTTGACGCCGATGGCCTCGATGATGTGGGTCTGGGGTGAGATCGGATAGGCGCAGACGACTTCAGGTCGACAGAGCGCGACCGTCTCGGCGATGGCCTTGGACCCCTCAAGTTGACGAAGCACGGGCGGCCGCCTCCATTTCTCGTGTCACGTGGTCGAAGGCCGCGCTCGCGGCGGCGGCGTTGCGCTCGCCGACCGGACCGTGGAACCGTTCGCGGATCGCGACGCCGATCGCGAGGAGCGGGACTTGGCCGGTGAGCGCGGCGAAGGCCCCGAGCAGGGCGGCGTTGGGCACGGCGCGCCCGACGTGTTCGATAGCGAGCTCCGTCGCGGGGCAGGTCATCAGGCGCTCGGGACGGAACCGCTCGCTGAGGTCATCCAGCCCGAGCTCCTCGAAGGTGCGTGACGTGTTGATGAGGACGTAGCCGTCCTCGACGAGGCCGCCGAACAGGTCGACCTGGTGGATCAGGGTGACGTCTTGGACGATGACGGCGTCGGGGGCCATGATTGGTTCGCGAGTTCGAATCTCGCGGTCGTCCAGACGGCAGTAGGACACGACGGGCGCACCGGTCCGCTCCGAGCCGAAGCTCGGGAAGGCCTGGGCGTGACGACCTTCGTTGAAGGCGGCGACGGAGAGCAACTCCGCAGCGGTGACCACCCCCTGGCCGCCGCGACCATGGATACGTACCTGAAACATGCGACCACCAGCCCACTCGTTCGTCGCTGCGCCGGCGCGGTACGCGACAACGCCGTCGAAGCACTCGGTCAGACGGTATCGCAGGTTCTTCGCGGTGGCGGAGGGCCTTTCGTCACTGTTGGACCCGTAGGGGCGGTGACAGTACCTGCGATTGCGTGAGGACTTCAGCCGAGTTGGATCGGACGGTTGTCCACGCCGGCGTTGAAGCCGACGCCGTTCAACGTGTGGTAGCGGTTGTCGCGCAGGTTGTAGAGCTCGATCGTGACCGAGGTCTTCTTGAAGGTCCCCGCCGCACAGGTGGGCGTGCAGTCGTTCACGTACTTGATCCCGTGGCCGTAGGTCACCGGGTTGCCCCATTGCTCCCACGCGAGGTTCGTGAAGCCGTAGTTCGCGTCGGCGCAGCTGACGACGATCGAGCGCGGCGTCGAGGAGGTCTGTCCGCAGAACGTGGCGGTGACCTGGCGGTTCGGTTGGATCTCGCTCAACGACAGTACGAGTCCGCCGAGTGCCAGCGCCGAGAGCATCGCCAGTAAGAGCAGGGGGATCTTGTTACGCACGACGAATCTCCTTCCGAGACGCGATGACGGGGGTGACGATGAAAAGGGCGAGAGCGCACTACGCGCGCCGTCCGGATGGTCCAGGCGCTCTGTGCCGACCTGGTCCAACGGGCACATGGCTTCACTCGTCGCAGTGTCTCTGCCACCGCTTCTGTCACGGTATCGAGACTACCGACATGCGCGAAGGCCTTTTGGCCCTGGCGGCGGCTCGTCGCGTGCGCTGACGCGGTACCACGAGCGCGCAGCCAGGTCTAGGGTTGCGACGTGGGGACACATGACCGCGACCAAGGCAGCGAATTATCGGCCGAGGTTCGCCGCCGTTACGACGACGAAGCCGACGAGCTCGGGGGCGATCCCGTGTGCTGGATCCAGTACGTCTGTTCGCGCTGCGGTTCGATCATCGATGGTCCGGACCACGAACTGACCTGCCGCGAGCGCTAGACGCGTCGGCGAGGGCCGCGCCCCAAGGCTCGAGCGTTCACGACGTCGTGGCCTGGGGGATAGGCCTCGCCACGAAGAGCGAGCCACGTGGACGGTGCGGGGCCGCCTGTGGCTCTTCAGGTGCTCGACGGACGGGCCGTGCACGTTCGGCGTTTCGAGCCGATCTGGGCGTTGTTGACATTGATTTGTGTGTGTATCCGTAAGTACGTACAATTGAGCAGTGACACCGTTGGACTTTGTCGTCTCGCTCGCCCTGATCTCAGTGGCGGCCGGTGTCCTCGGGTCGCTCGTCGGCCTCGGCGGTGGGGTCGTGATCGTGCCGGTCCTGACCATCTTCTACGGCGTGAACATCCGACTCGCCATCGGCGCCAGCATCGTGTCGGTCATCGCCACTTCCAGTGGCGCCGCCGCCGCCTACGTCCGCGAACGCATGACCAACCTGCGCGCGGGGATGTTCCTCGAGGTCGCGACCACCACCGGGGCGCTGAGCGGTGCCTACCTGGCCACCCTGCTGCCCGAGCGCTTCCTCTTCGCCTTCTTCGGCGTCGTCCTCGCCTACTCCTCGGTGATCACCTACCGCAAGCGCCACGAGGACCAACTGCTGGCGGTCTCGAACGACCGCATCGCCAACTACTTCAACCTCCATGGCTCGTACTACGACGAGGCCGAGGGCCGCGAGATCACCTACAAGGTCTCGGGGACCAAACTCGGGCTGGTCCTCATGTACATCGCGGGCCTGGTGAGTGCGTTGCTCGGGATCGGTTCGGGAGCCCTCAAGGTGCCAGCGATGGACGCTGCCATGCACCTGCCCATGAAGGTCTCCACTGCCACCAGTAACTTCATGATCGGTGTCACCGCGGCCGCGAGCGCGGGCGTCTATTTCATCCGTGGTCAGATCGACCCGATCATCGCCGCCCCGGTCGCCGCGGGGGTGCTGCTCGGCGCCACGTTCGGCGCCCGTGTCCTCGGGCGGATCACGAGTCGCACGGTCCGGTTGCTCTTCGTCGGCGTGCTCGTGGTGATCTCGCTCGAGATGTTGCAGAAGGGGCTGTTCCCGTGATGACGCGACAGAGTCCGGGCCCCGACCCGCAGGAGAACGTGACGCCCGAGGGCGACCTGCAGGTGTCGGGTCGTCACCGTAACCTGAGCGCGGCGCAGGTCGCCGCGATGGAAGAGAAGATCCGCAAGATCGAGTTCGCGATCAGCCTCGTGCTGCGCGTCGGCGTGATCCTGAGCGTCAGCGTGATCGCCATCGGGCTGGGCGTGATGTTCTACCACCACGGTGACTACACCTCGATCACCGGACATGCGTCCTACAAGACGCTCACCTCGCGCTCCACGCCGTTCCCCCACACGCTGGGTCAGTTGCGTCGATCGCTGACCCACGGTGACGGGCGGGGGATCGTCGTGCTCGGCGTGTTCCTGCTCATCTTGACGCCCATCTTGCGCGTCGCGGTGGGCGTCGTCTCCTTCTTCTACGAGAAGGACATCCCCATGGCCCTCGTCACGCTCTTCGTGCTCGTGGTGCTGATCGCGTCGTTCTTCCTCGCGGGGCTCTGACGTGGTCGCGGTACCCGATCGGTCGAGTCCGCTGCCGTTGTGGGCTCAGATCACCGACGACCTACGCCGCCGTCTCGTGGACGGTGAGTTCGAGGAGCGCTTCCCGACCGATGAGGAGCTCACCCGCGACTACGACGTCAGTCGTCACACCGTGCGTGAGGCGGTACGCCGACTCGCGAGCGACGGCCTGCTCGTGCGACAACGTGGCCGGGGCACGTCGCTCACCACCCCCATCCTCGAACAGCCGCTCCACTCCCTCTACAGCCTCGCGTCGTCGATGCGCTCCCAGGGGATCGACGAGCGAAGCGAGGTGCGCGCGGCGACCCACACCACCGCCCCCGCGGAGGTGGCTCGCGAGCTGGGGGTCGCCGTGGACAGCACGGTGGTCTTCCTCGAGCGGTTGCGCTTCGCGGGCGCTGAGCCGATCGCCTGGGACCGATCGTGGCTGCCCGCACCCCTCGCCGACGCGCTGCTCACGGAGGACCTCACACACGGCAGCGTCTATGACGTCCTGGCGACACACGGCGCGGCGCGCATCACCGGCGGCTGGGAGCGGATCCGCCCGCTGGTCCCCTCAGCGCAGGAGCGCGAACTGCTCGCCCTGAGCGAGGGCGTCGCCGCCTTCTCCATCGAACGACTGGTGCTGGCCGGTGAGACCCCCGTCGAGTGGCGCCGCAGCCTGATCCGCGGGGACCGCTACAGCTTGCTCGCGCAGTGGCCCGCCGGCACGACGACGACCATCGCCGCGGAGGTGACCCCACGGACCACGGCCTAGCCCCACCGCATCGCCGCGACGTCGACGTGACACCAGGGACCTCGTCGTCGGTGTCGGCGCGGGTGCACTCGGCGACCTCGACGAGTGTGGACTCGCGCCAGGTGCGTAGTTTGTTGTTTCAAGTTGGACGCACCCGTGGCTCGGGCGCAGCGACGTGACGTGAAGAGAGGACGGTGCCATGTACACCCTGCCCAGTTTCAAACTCGACGATGACGACGCGTGGTCAATGGTCAATGAGGCGGGCGCGGGGTTCTACGTGCGCCCGAGCGCGTCGGGGCTGCTCAGCGTGTTCGCACCCATCGTGGTCGACGAGGATCGCCGCACCATCTCCACGCACGTCGCGCGGGCGAATGACTGGTGGCGCGACGCGGACGGGGACGAGGTCCTGCTTCTCGTGCTCGCCGCGAGTACGTACGTCTCGCCGCGCCACTACCCGAGCCGCTTGACCGCGCCGGGGGTCGTGCCGACGTGGAACTACGTCGCCGCCGAGGTCCGAGGGACGGTGCGCGTTCACGATGACCCCACGTGGACCCGTTCACAGGCCGAACGCCAGACGGAGCACTTCGAGTCCTCCGCCGAGGCGCCGTGGCGCGTGAGTGACGCCCCCGACGAGTTCATCGACCGCCAAGTGCGCGCGATTGTGGGGATCTCGATGACTGTGACCTCGATCGAGGGCAAGGCGAAGCTCTCCCAGAACCGGCCCGAGGTCGACCACGACGAGGTTCGTCGTGCGTTGGCCGAGGGCACCCTCGCTGAACGCGAGGTCGCACGGTGGATGGGCGATGCCTGAGGCGTTGCTCGTACGTCGGTGCGCGGTGCGCGACGCCGCGGTGTTGCGGGCGCTACGCCTCGAGGCGCTGCGCGACACGCCCGACGCCTTCGGCTCGACGTTCGATGACGCGAGCACATGGCCGGACCGGCGTTGGGCCACCATGGCCGCCGACTGGAACTTCTACCTCGGCTACCACGGGGGCCAACCCGCCGGCATCGCCTCGGGCGGGTGGAACGAGCGCTACCCGGCGACGCACTGGCTCTACGGGATGTTCGTGACGCCCGCCGCGCGCGGCACCGGACTCGCCGACGCGCTCGTGGACGCCGTGGCCGGCTGGGCGCGCGCCCAGGGTGGCGACGCGCTCTACCTGCACGTCACCTCGACGGTCGCGCGCGCACGGCGGTTCTACGACAAGCTGGGATTCGTCGCCACCGGCGAGTTGATTACCATGGACCGAGACCCCTCCCTGCAACTGATCACCATG
>JAJYDR010000079.1 GCA_021777285.1 Actinomycetes bacterium | reverse complement strand
CGCCCGACCACGCACCGCTCCCGAGCACGAACGGCGTCGTCGCGACGCGGAGAAACTCCGCCGCGCGGTCATCTCGGACATCCTCGAATTGCATCCCGACAGCGTGGTGGCCGACTCCTCGGTCAGCACCGTCGACGCGATCCGCGCCGGTGCGCCGCTGATCGTGAACCCCCGGCTGCCCGGCGACGGCGAGGCCCTACGGCGTGCGCACGTTCACGCCCTCGTCCGCGTCGGACGGGTCGGGGTCAGTTACGCCTATTCACCGGTACTAATCAAGAACAACGAGCTCGTAGAAACTGCGTCTACTCGGCGCACCCTGGTGGGATCGCTCGCCCGAATCGGACCGTCCGAGGCTAACTTCCGCGATGGTGTTGGCGTCCGCTCCAATCCTTCGACGCTTCGTAACGGTCTCGCACTCTCGCACGCCATTCGGGTCCTCCAGACAATGGGCGTCGCCGACCCTGACGCGCGTGGCGCCATCGTTGACCGACACCAAGAGATCTGGTGGTTCGACCTGGGTAGCTCGAGCTATCCGCGCTTCAACCTGGCGGCCTACCAGCGCTACTACGACGAGCGACTCGCCGTCGTGCGTGCCCACGAACGCTGGCGAAACGGCGAAGGTCCGTACCCCACCGAGCCCTACTGGCACCGCGATTGCCTCGAGTGTCCCTACAACGAGCCGTGCGGCCATGAGCTCCGGGATCGTGACGACGTCTCGCTGACCCGCTTCACGACCTTCGACCAGCAACTCGCCTTGCGCGAGCATGGCGTGAACACGAGACACGATCTGGCTCGTCTCGACCCAGTGCTCGCCCGACAGCGACCGAGACCTGCGACCGTCCCCGACCGCCCCGAGACACACGTCGCGCGCGTCGTGAGCCATCTCGATGAGTTGATCTATCGCGCCCGCGCGCACGAACGCGGCCCGTTGCGCATCGTCGATGCGCAACGGGCCGGGTGTCCGACCGCTGACGTCGAGGTCGACATCGACACCGAGAGTTACGGGGACTCGACGTACCTGTGGGGCGCGCTCGTGACGGTCAATCGACCGTTGGAGGGTGTGCGAGACGGTTACGTCGCCTTCGCGAACTGGGACGACCACACAGCGGGCGCGCCAGCCCGGATCTTCGCCGCGTTCTGGCGATGGTTTGACGACTTGCGTCAACGGTGCCGCGCCCAGGAACGCAGCGTCTCGGCCTATTGTTTCTGGGCACAGGCCGAAGACGGGGCGATGAACCGTGCGATCGAAGACCCCTTGCCCGATGGGCCGACCCGTGCCGACCTCGACGAATTCCGTCTTGGGTCACCAACGAATTGGATCGATCTGCACCATCTCGCCAAGACTCAGATCCAGACTGACGGACCGATCGGCCTCAAGGTCATGGCGGGACTCGCTGGTTTCACGTGGCGTGACGCGAACCCGAGCGGCGAAGCGTCGATGCTGTGGTACGAGGTCGCCATCTCGTCGAGTGACGACGCCGCTGCTTCGCGCGCCAGGATTCTGGAATATAACGAGGACGACTGCCGGGCGACGAGGGCCTTGCGTCAATGGCTGAACGGGCCGGCCCGCTTGCTTGCCCATCGTGACGACTTCGAGGGCGTCCTTGGCCATCATTAGCATGGTGACGTGGCCGAGCATCCCGTGATCGACACGTTCACGCGCCGGTCATGGGCAATCGGCGTCGTGGCCACCGTCATCGGCTTTGGGGGTGCGCTGCTCAGCGCGCTCGGGATTACCGAAGTTGCCAACGGCGTGGTCCCCCGTGGGGTGACGTTCGTGGTCGGCGCACTCGTCGCACGCTGGCTCGTGACCTCGGGTACCGACGCGTGGGGTTCGTTCGCCGCCCGAATTATCCGAGACCGGTGGCGACGCACGGTCATCGACCAGCTCGAGCGGCCACGAGCGGAGGGGGAACGCGGACGACGCGACGTAGCCCTCGCCATCGACCACGCTGCGGCCGCTCCCGCCCTCGTCGTCGTGGGCGCGAGTGCGCGAACGGCCGCCCTCGGCATCGTGATCGTCTGGCTCGCGGCTGGCTGGCTCAGTGCCGGCATCGTCATCGTCTTGCTCGGCGTGGCTATCCCCCTCTACCAACGGGCCGGGCGGCGCAGCGCGGCCTTGACTGACGACTACAACCAACGTCGTGACGTACTCGAGCGACGCCAGCTGGAGATGCTCCAGCACGCACCCGAGCTTCGGGCCCTGGGCGCCGTTCGCTACGGCGCCGACGAGATCGCGGCGGTGAGCGACGCTGAACACCACGCCGCCATTCGTGCCATCCGCGTCGCGCTCGAGTCGTCTCTCGTCACTGAGTTCCTGAGTGGCGTCTCGATCGGACTCGTAGCGATGGTCGTCGGCTTCGATCTGCTACGCGGCACGATCTCCCTGGACCGAGCGCTGGTCGCCGTACTCATCACGAGTGAGCTCTTCGGGTACGTCCGTCGATTCGGGGTGGAGTTCCACCGCCGCGACGATGCCGCCGCATCGATCGCGCTCCTTCGTCGCGCGCCCGGCGTGTCCTACGACTCGTCGGGTCCTCTCGTTGCCGCCCAGGCTCTGGTCACCGAGGCGTCCGCCTCACCGGTCACCTTCGAGATCCACCCAGGGCAGCGGCTCCTCGTCACGGGTCCGTCGGGCGTTGGTAAGACCACCCTCGCGCACACCCTGGTCGGCTGGCGCCAGGCCATATCGGGTAGCGTCACCCGTCGCGACGAGGCCATCGCCATCGTGAGCCCCGCGTCGGCCCTGTTCGACGGATCGCTCCTTGAGAACGTGACGCTCGGCCGGGAGGTCCCCGACGCGCTCGTACGCGCGAGACTCGACGAACTCGGACTCACCGGACCACGATTCGAGGATCTCTCGGCTCCGCTCCTGGCCGACGGCGAGGGACTCAGCGCCGGTGAGCGGGTCCGGCTCGTTCTCGCGCGGGCCACGCTGGCCGATCCCGCTCTCATCATCGTGGACGACATCGCCGGCGTCTTGGACGAAACCAATCGAACCCGGGTGGCCCAGCTCTTTCAGCGGCTCGCCGCGCTGAGTGTCATCGAGCTCAGCGTCGACACCCCATTACTCGTCCACGTCGACCAACGAATCGAGCTCGGCTCATGAGGTCAGACCGCGACCGTCTGCGCCGATGGATGCAGCGGGCCCAGCCCCCTCGTGGTGCACTGATCAAGGCCCTCGTCGCCGGCACCGTCAGCTCGATCACCGCTCTCGGACTGTTCGTCGGTGCCATCGCCCTGCTCGTGGTCAGCTCGTCGCGTCCCGGACTACGGGCAGTCGCGGGCATCCTCATCGTCATCGAGCTCTTCGCGTTCCTGCGCTCTCCCATCAGATTCAGCGAGCGCATGAGCGCGCACCGTCTCGGCTTTGCCGCGGTGTCGCGCTGGCGGCGTTGGTTGCTCACCACGGTCGGCCGGTGGACGGTACGCCGGTGGCGGACCTACGCCCGGGGCGAGCTGCTCGAGCGTGCGTTGCGCGACACCGACGAACTACAGGACCTGTGGCTTCGCTTCGTCCTACCCGCCGCCAGCACACTCGCCACATTCATGGTCGGTGACGTCGTCATCGCCCTACTCGCACCACGGGGCCGGTGGATCGTCGCCGCCACGCTCGTCGCGGTCGCACAGCTCATCGGCATCATCGCCCTCGCCGCCACCGCCGACGCCCTCATCGCCGTCGACCGCTCCCTGCGACGCGCGCGCGGCGAGTTCCGCGCAGCCCTGGTCGCACTCAGCACGGTCAGTCCCGAACTGAGCCTCCTTGGCGCACGGAGGTTCCTCGACCATCGTCTCGACGGTCCCCGGGAGGTGCTCGCCGCGGCGGAGTCCCGCGCCGAGGTCCGGCGACGCCGTTCGGCCCTGGTCGCCCCCGTGGCGACCATGGTGGCTGTGGCCGCGCTACGCCTCGTCGCACCCGTCAGTGCACCGGTGTGGACCGTGGTCTCGCTGTTGCTCGCGATGTCCACGTTCGAGGGGCTCACGGCTATTCGAGCTGCCCTTGACACCGCCGTTGCCGTCAGCGCGGCCGCTGAGCGTCTCGAAGACCTCGAAGCCCACCCGATGCTGGCTGACACCCGCTGGCCGGGCGACACGACACTGCGAGCACGTCACCTGACGATCCGTGAGGCCGACCGCACAATCCTCAATGACGGTTCCTTCGAAGTGGCGCCGGGGTGTCACGTGGCGGTGACGGGTCCATCGGGCATCGGCAAGTCCACCCTGCTGCGGGTCCTCGCGGGACTCGATGACCTCGACGACGGCGTCATCTCCATTGGCAACACACCCATCACCGAGATCGACGAGGACATCCTTCGTGCCCACTTGGCGTTCGTGCCCGGTGAGACCGGGCTCTTGCGCGGGTACGCCCAAGACGTCCTCGTCCTAGGGCGAACGATCGCGCGCCCCCTCGACCAAGACCTCATGACGGTGGGCATCCATGTCGAGCCAACAACGAAGTGGGACGAAGTTTCCCGAGGCGAGGGTCAGCGCATCGCGGTCGTACGAGCCCTCGCCATCGGACCGGACATCGTGATCCTCGACGAACCGACCAGCGGGCTTGGGCGCGACGAAACGACCGCCGTACTCCACCTACTTACGGCCAGTCGTGCCACCGTGATCATTGCGACCCACGACGACCAGATCATCGCGTGGAGCGACCTCGTCATCGACCTGAGCGACGGCGACCTGGCCACGTCGCCGTGAGGTGCCTAGCCGGCACTAGCCGTTGATGGTCTTCATGCCGCTTTCGTGGTAGCGGTCGCCAACCACCTCGCCGCGGGGAACGGCTGCCTCGAGAGCGGCGATGGTTTCGGCGCTCAGGTGGATCTCGCTCGCGGCGATGTTCTCGTAGAGCCACTTCCTTCGCTTCGTTCCGGGGATCGGCACGACGTCCTCGCCGCGACTCAACACCCACGCGAGTGCGAGTTGGGCCACGCTCACGTCCAATGCCGCAGCGATCGGGGCCAAATTCCCGACAAGTTGCAGGTTCTGCTCGTACGCGTCGCCGACGAAGCGCGGGTGGTGCTTTCGAGTGTCACGCTCGTCGGTGCTGGTCCGGTTCGCGGCCTCGTCCGTGAGGAAGCCCCGGCCGAGCGGGCTGTAGGCCACGAAGCCGATACCGAGTCGACGACAGGTGTCGAGCACGCCGTCCTCGGGATCACGGGTCCACAGCGAGTACTCCGACTGCAGCGCGGTCACCGGGTGCACGGTGTTGGCCCGCTCGATTGTGGCCGACGACGCTTCAGAGATGCCGAGGAAGCGAACCTTGCCCGCCTCGACCAACGACTTCATCGCCCCCCACGTCTCCTCGACGGGAACCGACCGGTCGACGCGGTGCTGGTAGTAGAGGTCGATAACGTCCACACCGAGGCGGGCCAGCGAGTCATTGCACGCTTGTACGACGTATTCGGGGCGTCCGTTGACACCGAGGAACTGTCCATCTTCGGTCCGTTGGTTACCAAACTTCGTCGCGAGCACCACCTCGTCGCGTCGAGTCGCGATCGCCCGGCCAACCAGTCGCTCGTTCGTGAAGGGACCGTACATGTCGGCCGTGTCGAGGAAGTTGACGCCAGCGTCGAGGGCGGCGTTGATGACGGTGATGGATTCCGCCTCGTCACCGACGCCGTAAAAGTCGCTCATCCCCATGCAGCCGAGTCCCTCTTGCGAGACGGCCAAGTCCTGGCCCAAAATCCGATGATCCATCTTCGTCCCTCTCATGTGAATTTGCTCACAATCAAGTCATTCCAGCGATTTGACGATCACCTTAGTGGTGTCAGACGCACTATCTTCTTCGTATTGGCTGGGGGGGCCAACCTACGCGAGCCCGCTCGTTTCGTCAGACGAAGCGAGCGGGCTTCGTCGTTCTCGCAGCGCTCGCGTGCCGGTTTTCGTCGTGTGGGCGTACAACGAGTCACCCGTATCGCCATAGGGTGACCATGTGACTAAAACCGCCACCCAGAGCCCGAGCGGGCCTGAACTCGTCAAGCCGCTCCTGCGTGGCTGGCTCCACTTGGGTGGGGTCGTCGTCCTGCTGTGCGCGTCACCGATCCTCTACGTCCGCGCTCAGACCTGGACTCAGGTCGTCTGGGTCACCTGCTTCGTCGTAGGCGTGTCGGTCATGATGCTCACAAGCGCCCTCTTTCACCGGATCAACTGGAGTACGCCCCACCGACGCGCGTGGCGGCGCGCCGACCACTCGGCGATATTCGCCGCCATCGCTGGGTCCTACCTCGCCATCGCCGGACTGACCATGCACGGGACGATTCGCGTCGTACTGCTCTTGGTCGTAGCCGGCGGCGCCGCAGTGGGGATTCTGATCCGTCAGCTCGCCCTGGACGCCCCAAAGTGGGTGAACACGATTCCCTACCTCGTCGTTGGCTGGGCCGCAGTCGGAGTGCTGCCCCAGATCTACCGGGGCGGCGGCCCGGTCCCCTTCATCCTCATCGTCCTCGGCGGCATCGCGTATTCCGTCGGCGCGGTGTTCTACGGGACCAAACGCCCCCGACTCAACCCCAGGGTCTTCGGGTACCACGAGCTCTTCCACGCCTGCACTCTGCTCGGCGTCGCGGCGACCTTCGCCGCGATAGCCGTCGCTCTGCACTGATCAGGACAGAGGCGGCACCCAGTTGAAGTGAACAAGGGTCGGCGACGACTGACGCATCCCGATCGTCGTGATGGAGCCATTGTCGAGACGCGTGCGCCACGCCACCGATCCCGGCACGCCGAGCGCCCACACCGTGGCCGACTTGATCGGACTGACGTGGCTCACGATCGCGAGGTGTCGGTGATGATCGTGGAGCAGGCTCGTTCGATCGGCGAGCAACTCATCCAATACCGCGTGCACTCGATGGTCGACGGACTCGAGTGACTCGCCATCGCCGAGCGCCAGGTCGTGATCGGATTCGAAGGCACGCCACTGGTCGTCACTGACCACGCTCAGCGGTTGCCCGTCCAGGTAGCCGTAGTCGACCTCGATAAACTCCGGTCGCACCCGCGGCTCCAGGTGCGGCATCGCGAGACGCGCCGTCTCTCGAGCCCGCTGCAACGGCGAGGTCCACACCTCCTCGACGTCCTCGACAAGTCGTCGTAACGCCTTGGCCTGTCGCTCGCCCAAGTCTGTCAACGCCGGGTCGCTGCGCCCCACGAGCAGCCCCTGCGCGTTGGTCGTGGTCTGGCCGTGGCGGATGAGAATGATCACGGCACCAGTATCCGACCGCAGGAGGGGCAGTCCATGAAGGAGTCCTCGTTCTGGTTCTTGGCCCGGTCGAGGTCGAGTGGGGCCAGGGCGATGCGACAGCCGTCGCAGCGGCCGGTAACGATCTGCGCCGCGCCGGAGGTCCCGGCACGGTCCATGGCGCGCTGATAGCGGACCCGTAAGTCCTCGGGAACGTCTCGGGCTCGCTCATCTCGTGCGACGCGAAGCGATGCGACCTCCTCGTCCAACGAGGACCGTAATTGCTCAATCGTACTTCGCAACTCCTCGCGTCGCGCCAACTCCGGTTTGATGTCGCGCCGCAACCGCTCGACGAAGGCGTCGCGCTCCTCGATCGATTCGAGGAGTCCGAGGGCCTCTTCGTCGGCTTCGGCCCCCTGAGCCGATATCGACTCAAGCTCGTGCTGCATCGCGGCGAGGTCGCGCGCGCCACTCGTCGACGCGGCGAGGGCCGCCTCGATCTCACGGCGCCGCCGCTGGATCCGATCGGCGCGTGCTGCCACCTCCTCGTAGGTCGCACGCATGGGCGCGACTACGCTCTCGGCGTCGCGGATGGCGACGACCTCGATGCGCAGCTGGCCCTCCAAATTCGCGAGCTCCTCGGATTCGGGCAGATGGTCTCGCTGGGCGATCACCCGGTCGATCCAACGATCCGCCTCCATCAGGGCGCGTAGTGCCTCGGCGTCAGTCATCGCCGTAGTCTGACACGTTCCATGTCGCTGTTTGCACCGCCAACGCAGCCAGCGCGGGACGTAGCGCCGGCTCCGCCCGTTCGACGGCGGCGTCGTAGTCGAACCAGTAGACCTCGGGGCTCTCGCCGAGCGGCGGTGACGGATCGATCGGTGCCGCCGTCAGCACGTAGCGCAGGTCGTAGTGGGTGTGGCCTCGCGGACCAGGATGGACGTCGACGTGGAAGAGCAGCGGCGGTCGGCGATGCCGTGCGACGAGTCCCGTCTCCTCGCGCGTCTCACGCAGTGCCGCGGCCTCGACATCTTCGCCCGCGTCGACGTGTCCACCGGGCTGCACCCAGATGCCCAGACGTCGATGCCGGTGCAGGATCACCCCCCTCGTGGAGACCACGAAGGCCGACGCGGTGATGTGATGATCATTGGCGGACTCGTCGAACGGGTCGCCGGGCCAGCGCAGACGATCCAGTGTCGCCACGATCGAGGCGGCCTCGCGTTCGTCGACCGGCGTGAGCGCCTCGATCGAGGGAATGAGCTCTGCCGCGTTCACGCGTCCTCACCCACCAGGCGCCGAACCGACTCGGGAAGCGGAATCGTTCCGTCCGCCATCGCCCCATCGGTTGAGGGAACCGGTGAACCGAAGACGATTGCTGCGGGCACCAGCCCGGACCAGATGGGGAGCGACTGGTCCTCGGGCGAGTCCTCTGTCGGCCCGGCTGAGACCTTCACCGACGCCTCGTCGATCGACACCCTCACCACCAGGGTCCGACGCAATTCGGCGTCGGTTGAGGGGCGCACCTCCCGGCTCCGGCCCGGCAAGACGGCGTCGACGAAGCCGTCGAGAATCCGCCGCTTCTCCTCGAGGTCATTCACCGAGGTGGCGGCACCGAACACGACCACCGAGCGATAGGCGATGGAGGATTCGAACCCGCTCCTCGCGACGCGGATGCCGTCGTAGAGCGTTGCGGTGACGCACGCTTGGCCCCGGACGATAATCGACTTCATGACGGCGTTCGAACGACTGCCGTGCAGGTAGAGTGCGTCGCCGTCTCGCGCGTGGAGGGTCGGCAGCGCAACGGCCAAGTCGTCCACCACGGCCGCGACGGTGCAATAGGGCGCGGCGTCGAGCACGGCGTCGACCAGTTCGCGCTCGTAGCGCGCCTTTTCGGGCATGCGCCGGACCCGAGATCGATCGCCGGGTGCGTCGTGACCGATCATGCTCGCAGGTCGCCACCGAAGAACGTCCGAGCGTAACCCGCTACCTCGACGTTCTTCTCGAAGAGTCGTGCGTACATCACCCCGCCTCGTGTCGACGCCTGACGCACGACCACGGTGGGCGACCCGGTCTGGGCAACCCACCACGGCGCAACGGCGCACAGTGCGCTACCGGTGACTGGGTCTTCGGCCAGTCCGAGCCGTGGCGCGAAGACGCGAATCGAGACGTCGGCGTCCGGCCCCCCGACACAGGCCGCGATTACGAGCGCGCCGGGGACGAGGAAGAGGCTCATGGGGTCGATCGCGAGACCGCACAGTGCGTCATAGTTCTCCACGACGGCAAGAACGCTCTGGGGTCCCGCCTGGTAGACCTCACGAACTGCGCCGAGAGTGCCGTTGAGCACCGCGACGTCAAGTGGCTCGAGGTAGGCCCGTGGCAAGTCAATCCCGAGCATGCCATCGCGCAACCGACGTCCGGAAAGTACGCCGGCGCGGGTCTGGAAGTAGAGCTCACCAGCGGGGACGCCGAGTTCACTCAAGAGCACGTG
This sequence comes from Actinomycetes bacterium, assembly GCA_021777285.1. The sequence continues at coordinate 1,088 of JAJYDR010000079.1, read as the reverse complement.
CAGCGTGGCGAGCGTGGCGTGCCCGCACAGGTCGACCTCGACGGTTGGAGTGAACCACCGCAGCGACCAACCGTCGCCTACTCGTCGAATGAACGCCGTTTCCGAGACACCGAGTTCGAAGGCGATCTGCTGTAGGTCTTCGTCGGAGACCGACCGCTCCAGCAAGACCACCACCGCCGGGTTGCCCCGCGCGCCCTCGCCGATAAAGGCGTCGACCCACCAGAGGCGGTGGCCGAAGGTGACGTTCACGGAGTCCACGGACATAGAGCCTGCCACACCACCGACGCGGGCGTAAACTTGTCTGGTGCGCGTCGCGACGTTCAACCTGCACGCCGGGGTGGACGGCTGGGGGCGCCCGACCGGCGCCCTGGAGCACGCCGCATCGTTGAACGCCGACATCCTGATCTGCCCCGAGACGTGGCGGGGCGACGACGGTGTCGACTTCTTCGCCGATCTCCAATCGCGACTGACGATGACGGGGATCTTCGTACCCCTCGCGCGCGCCGAGCGCGTCACCACTGGCCGCGCTGGCGCCACCTGGCAACCACGGCTCGCCCACTTCACGGGCGAGCACGGACTTTACTTCACCGAACATCGCTCACTGAGCCCCGCCCAACTGACTCGACGTGCCCGGTCTCGATCCGTCGAGCAGGGCGACTGGGGTCTCAGTCTTCTCACCCGTTACCCGATCATCACCATCCGCGCGCTCGCTCTCGGACGTCTGCCACGCGAGCGCGTTCAACGTACGCTCATCGTCGCTGACCTGGACGTCGACGGCCGGACGATCACGGTTCTCGCCATCCACGGCGCTCACCTAAGCCACGGGTCATTTCGCCAGTACCGACTTGTGCGGACGATCGCCGACGCCATCGATCCGCTGCGCCCGGTCCTGCTGGTCGGCGACTTCAACTCGTGGCGCCCACCGCTCCGTCTCTTCTTACCGGGTTGGCGAACCTTGGCTCGCGCCCGGACCTGGCCCGCCCACCGTCCACACTCCCAGATCGATCACATCCTCGGGCGCGGACCGTGGCGGACGTCGGCCAGTTGCGCCAGTGACGGCGGCAGCGACCACCTCGCCCTCAGCGCCG
>JAJYDR010000078.1 GCA_021777285.1 Actinomycetes bacterium | reverse complement strand
GCTTGAGGTGGATTCCCATCGCCTGGACCGAGACCCCGGAGCTGTAGAGGTCCAGGGAGTTGATCCCGAAGAGCTGGACGATCGCGAAGACGAGGAAGACCGCGATGACCCAAGTGGGGATGAAGTGCTGGCCGTAGAGCGCCTGCAGCGGGTTCGAGCTGTTCCAGGCTTGGACCTGTGCGCTCGAGGAGATGAAGGTGTAGGTGAGTGCCCCGAGGGTCATCAGCACGATCTCGGGCAGTGCGGTACCGAGGAAGACCCAACCGACCACGGCACCCTTCTTCGTGTCACGGGGTAGGTACCGGGTGTAGTCGTTGCCACACTCGGTCCAGCCGAGCCCCGACAGGGCAATGGTGAAGGCGAGACCGGCGGTGTAGAGCTCCCATCCACCGAGGAACCCCTTGAAGTGCACCGAGCCGTGCTTCACGTCAAAGATCGCGAACAGGACGAAGATCGCGATGAAGGGGATGATCAGTGCGCGCAGGATCTTCACCATCGTCGCGTGGCCCAGGTAAGGCATGACCGCCTGGATGGCCGCAGCGAGGATGATCAGGATCACCTTGAGCGGGCTGCTCACGTGGATGCCGGCCATCTGGAAGAGGACCATGGCGGCGCCGACGATGAGGATCAGTCCCTCGGTCTCGAAGCCGAGTTGGGTAATCCAGTTGAAGAAGCTCACGACGCGCGAGCCGCGCAGCCCGAAGGGGGCGCGACTGATCGCGAAGGCCGTGGTGCCCGTTTCGGGACCCTGCAGCGACGCGACCCCGAGTAGCAAGAAGGACAGGTTGCCGAGGACGATCAGGCTGAATGCGGTCCAGAAGCTGAACCCGAAGCCCATGAGGATCGCGCCGTAGATGAAGTACTCGACGTTGACCGCCGAGCCCGTCCACATGGCGCCGATGTTGCGGGCGGTGGCCCATCGCTCCTGTTCGGGAATGAAGTCAATCCCGTGTTGCTCTATGTGAAACGGCTCGTCTTCAATCGAGCCGTCGTGTGATTCCAACGTCGACGCCACGTTCGTGGTCCTCCCTAATAGATGTGTCTCACCTGTGCGGCTCCGTGAGGGGCTAGTCGCACGGAGCCAGTCTGCCCGATGGCGGGCCCCGAGGAGCGCTTCACCATATCCGTCCCCGCGAATCCAGATTTAGCGAGGTCTTACGGCGACCACACGGAGTCCTCAGACAGTCTGAGCAGGATGGACAGGTCTCGGTCCCCTCGAGACAGAAAGCAGGCAACCATGCCCCCGAAGAAGAACCACCGGATCGGTCGGCGCGTCGGCGTCTCGACCGTGGTAGCCATCAGTGCACTCGCGACCGGCATAAGCGTCGCCGGTGCCGCGTCGAACACTGGATTGACACCAACCAAAGCCCCGACGTCGATGTCGGGTGTGTCTCACGCAGGCGACCGGGGCCGCTTCGGTGACCTCGGCGTTGTCGGTTCAGTCACGGCCGTGAGTGCGACCTCGATCACGGTGCGAGACCCCGGTGGCGTCGTCGCGACGTACGGCATCTCGGGATCGACCGTCGTTCGCAAAGACGGGGCCGCGGCCACCGCGACCAGCCTGGCCGTCGGCGAGAACGTCGCCATCATGGTCTCCTCGGTCGGGTCGAAGACCGCCGCCACCATCGTCATCGTCCCACCCGGGGCGCCCGTCGGTGATGCGCCCGATGGCGTCGTGACGAACGTGAGCTCGACCTCGATCACGCTGAGGCACGCCGACGGCACCTCGTCCACCTACGCAATCGATCCGTCGACCACCGTGAACGAAGGACGCGCGCGCGCCGCGGCGTCGGCCCTCGCGGTGGGCGAGCGGGTCCAGGTCCGACCCTCCACGGCGAGCGCCACGACCGCGGCCGCCATCGAGATCGACCTCGCGCACGTCGCGGGGACCGTCGTATCGGTGACGGGTGACACCATCACTGTCAGTGACCGCCAGGGTTTCTACCGAACCATTCAGGTCGGCGACACGACGACCTACGTGAAGGCGGGTGCGAGTGCCGCACTGGGTGACGTGACGACTGGCACGGTGATCGGGGCCGAAGGGACGATCGGCGCCGATCACACCACCCTTGAAGCCGTCACCGTCGACATCGGACTCGCGCCGACAATGGGCGGGGCACCAGGTGCGCCGGGCTGGGCACCAGGGGCGCCAAACGCTGCGCAACCTGTTGGCCCCGGCATGGACATGATGGCCCACTGACGGTCATCGCCGCGTTCGTCAGGGCCCGGGTGCTTCCTCCCGCCACCCGGGCCCTGATATGTCGCTGATCGCCGAGCTCGCCTGAGAGTCGTCACAGCCAAAGATCCATGGGTTCGCCACCGATTTGATGGTGGGGGTTGCTAGGTTCACCGGCAGGGGGGACTCGGCAGAACGCTGAATCCTGGTGCGAGAGGATGTCGACAATGGCTTCAACGATGGACCGACGGACGTTTCTTACCCATTCGGCGGCGACGGTGGGCGGTATCGCGATGGCGGGGACCGTCGTCGACGACCTGCTCGCCACCGCGGCCGGAGCGGCGGCTGGGGTCAACCTCGGCAAGCCCAAACTGGGCGGGACCCTGCGGGTGGGTCTGGTCTCGGACGTGCCGAATTATCACATCTTCAACGGTGCGCAGGGCAAGATGGACTCCTCGGGGTTCTGCGTGGCCAACGCGCTCTACGACGCGCTCTTCGTCTCGTCGGCGAACGGACGGACGTGGCTGCCCATGCTCGCGCTTTCGGCCACGCCGAGCAACGGCTACAAGACCTGGACCGTGGTGCTGCGCCGAGGGGTAACGTTCTCCAACGGCGACCCGTTCAACGCGGACATCGTCGTGGCCAACTTCAACGCCGCGGCCGCCGACCCGACGGTCGGACTCGCGATCCGTCCCATCATCGCCTCGGTCACCAAGGTGAACGACTACGTGGTCAAGTTCAACTTGGTCATCGCCTACTCGACCTTCCCCTACGGCGCGCTCTGTGAACAGCAGACCGCGTACATGGCTCACCCGAGCACCTTCTCACCGACCTACACGGGTAAGCCCATCGGCACGGGTCCCTTCATGGTGGAGTCGTGGCAGGTCAACTACGAGTCGAAGTTCGTGCGCAACCCGCGCTACTGGCGCAAGGACGCCCATCACCGCCGGTTGCCCTACCTCGACGGGGTCACGTTCCGCACGATTCCTGACGACCCGACCCGTAACCTCGCCTTGCAGTCGGGCCAGGTGGACATGATCCTGACCCAGGACGGGGCGAGCGTGGCGAACCTCGAGACGATGAAGGGCATCAAGTACCGCACCGACAGCAACGATCCGACGAACCCCGATTCGCTGTGCCTGATCGTCAACACCACGGGCACGATGAACCAGTACTTCGCGTGGGCCGGTGAGTTCGCCACTGACGGTGTCCCCGGCGCGCTGTCGTACATCGAGAAGGGCCAGGCGGTCCCCACATCGGTCCAACTCGCCGACTACGAAGGGACGATGGGCGCCGTCGATCCGTCCTCACTCACCTGGAACACGAAGTTGAAGCCGGTGTTGAACGACGTCACGATCCGTCAGGCCTGCGCGATGGCGATCAACCGCAAGACCTTCCACAAGGTCGTCGCGGGTGGCGTCCAGCCGGTCTCCGATGGCATCTACAAGTCCTCCTCGCCCTACTACCGCAACCCGCACTACCCGTCCTATGACCCGAAGCGGGCTAAGGCGTTGGTCGACGCGTACAAGAGCAAGCACAACGTCTCGACGGTGGGTTTCGTCCTCGACTACATCGCCGGGAGCGCGTCGTCAGAGAAGGGCTTCGCGTTCCTGTCCCAGCAGCTCCAGGCGGTCGGTATCACGGTCACGCCACGACCGCTCACCCAGTCGACGTTGATCCAGAACGTCATCGTTGGCCAGTTCGACTGTGCGGACTGGATCCAGTTCGGTGGGGTCGACCCGGCGCTCAACTACGTCTGGTTCGTCTCTCAGCCCGCGACGACGTCGCCGGCCCAGGGGGGACTCGGGCTTACCGCGCTGCCCACGAACACCTTCATCGCCGGTGCGGTCAACTTCGCCCACCTGGGCGACCCCGCAATCGAGGGCGCCATGCTCAACGCACTCGCCTCACCGGCCAACTCCTACCAGCTGCGCACACTGTGGGCGTCGGTGAACCAGCGGTTCGCCAAGGACATCCCGTACCTGTTCCTCACCTTCATCGTCACGGGATGGGCCGCGCGGGACAACATCGAGAACTGGGCCTACGCCACCGCGGGCGACGGGACGACGCGCTGTTTGAACCCCGACCTCGGATCGGCGCGATGGGACCAGATCTGGATCAAGTGACGCTAGTTCGTCGCTGCGGCGCGCACGTGGCCGCGCACGTCTCGCCACCATACGAGCGTCGTCAGCGTGAGTAGCGCCGACACGAGGGCCATCACGGTGAAGGGCAGCGCTTCGTTCAGCGTGAAGAGGTAGCCCGACACGCTCGCGGCGATCGCGAGGGAGCCGGTATTGGCCGTCGCGTAGAGGCCCTGGCGTCGCCCGAGTTCGCGCGACTCCGCGCCCTGGGTGAGGAGCGACGAGATCGACGGCATCGACAGTGAGGTGCCGATGGACTCGAGCGAGCCGAGCAGCAGGAGCGCGACGTTGTTGTGGATGTGGGGATAGAGCGAGAGGAAGAACGCGACGTTGAGTAGTCCGAGGAACGACGTCACGCGCCGGTTCGCGTGATCGGCGAGCCATCCTCCGGCCCGGCTCAGCGCGACCCAGGGAATGCTGAAGAGCGTCCAGCTCAGGCGGATCTGGAGTGTCGACGCGTGGTGGGCGTGCATCAAGAGGCTCCAGCACGCCTCGTAGACGCCGATCGCGATACCCGTCGCGCTCGCCGCAGTCAGCGCGCCGAGTACCTGGGGCGTCCACTGAAGCCTCGGCAGGGGCAGTGTCGAATCGACGACGTCGCCCAGTGTGATGCGACTCGTCTGTAACGCGGCGAGGAGACTGACGACTCCGGTGACGAAGAATGCCCACCCGAGGGTTCGTACCGACGCAACGACGCCGACCACGGGTCCAATCGCGATCCCGAGCAGTTGCGCGGCCATGATCCGTGACACGGCGCGGCCTCGCTCGGACTCGGCGAACAGGGCCGACACCGCCGAGAGCGAGGCGACCTCGATAGCACCCGCCGCCGCGCCCTGGAAACCGCGAGTTAGCGCGAACCAGGGCGCCGCCACCGGGAGTAGGTAGGTCATGCTCGCCAGGCCGTAGACGACGAGGCTCGCGATCAGGATCGGACGGCGCCCGAAGCGGTCGGCGAGATGGCCGAGCGCGAACTGCGTGGCGACGCCCGCGACGAAGAAGGCCGCCATGATGAAGCCGATGACCGTGGGCGTGCCCCCACGGTGCTCGAGGAACAGGGGCAGTAGGGGAAGTCCGAGCGTGGCGCCCATCCACTGCAGCGCGACGATGACGGTCAACCGGTTGAGCGTCTGGTTGGCGGTCGTCGTTGACACGGCTCCGACGCTAGCGGTCGGCCCCGGTTGCCGCGGCTAGAGCAGTCCGCTCTCGACGAGGATGAGCGCCCCTAGGGCGACGTAGACCCAGGGAACGAGCCGTCGCGCGGTGGTCTCGCCGAAGGCGCTCACGCGCGGGTGACGGGTGAGGGCCCGCGCACTGAGTACGAACACCACCTCGAAGAACGCGAACACGACGACCGTGAGGATCCCATCGGCGACGCCATCGGTTCGAAGCAGTGGGATCCACACGCCGAGGTTGTCACCGCCGAGTGCGATCGTCATCGCGACGGTGATGATTGCGCCTCGTCGATACGTCGTGGTGGTGCGCTCGTCACGGTGGCGCCATCGGAACCACGCCATCGACCATGGAGCGAGACAGAACAGACCGGTCCACTGGGCGGGCACCGCGGTCAGCGCCGAGCCGACCGCTGCGGCCACGATAACCAGGGCCGTGACCCCGACGGCCTGGGCGATCGATACCCGACGGTAACGCGTGGGTTCGGTGACGAGAAGCTGCGCGACGAAGGCGAAGTAGTTGTCGAACATGGTGCCGACGTAGGCGACCGATGACAGGACGACGACGTCGAGTACCGAGTGCACGGGCCGACCTTACCCGTGGGGAACTGAACGAGGCGGGGGGCCGCAACTAAGGTGAACGCGGAGGTTCCCCCATGATTCGACACGTCGAAGCGCCGACACCCGATCAGCTGGAGACCGCTCGCGCGGTCATCGCTCGCTACCTCGACCCCACCCCGGCGGTGACGTTGAACATGCGTGACCGTTTAGTCACCGCGAAGTTGGAGGGACTGCAGGTCACCGGTTCGTTCAAGGTGCGAGGGGCGCTCAGCGCGATCGATTCGGCGCACCGCGAGGACCCGTCGGGTGCGGTCATCACTTCCTCGGCCGGCAATCACGGGCTTGGCATCGCGCACGCATCCATGCTGCTCGGCGTGCCCGCCACCGTCGTGGTGCCCGCGAACGCCTCGATCGCGAAGGTTCAGAAACTACGTCGCTACGACATCGAGCTGATCCAGGTTGGTTCGAGTTACGACGAGGCCCAGGCCCACGCGCTCGAGCTCGCGAGCCATCGGGGCATCCGCTACATCTCACCGTTTAACGACACCAGCGTCATCGCGGGACAGGCGACAGTCTTCGATGAGCTCATCGAACAGGTTCCCGACCTCGAGCATCTTGTCGTGCCGGTGGGCGGCGGCGGTCTGATTTCGGGCATCCTCTTGTCGCGCGAGGCCCACGGCCGTGGCGACGTGCGTATCACGGGCGTCCAGCCCGAGGAGAGCGCCGCGATGTACCACGTTCTGCGAGGCACACGGATGGAGGACGTCGTGCACCACGAGACGATCGCCGACGGACTGGCGGGAGGCGGTGACGAAGGCGCCGTGACCAATGAGCTCATCGCCCGCTACGGCGTGCCCCTGGTACTGGTCCCCGAGGTCGCGATTCGTCACGGGGTCCGTGAGGTCGCTGAGAACTCGGGACTCGTGATGGAGGGTTCGGCCACCACGGCCTACGCCGCGATCACGTCAGACGTCGTCGGTGACGCGACCTCGCGCATCGGCTTCATCGCGAGCGGGCGTAATATCGCCCACGAACTCTTTATCGAGCTGCTCGGCACGGCGTGAGCGCTGACGCCGTTCGCGTGGCTCACTAGGGTGGACGCATGGCACTATCGAAGCGGGCGGGCGCGATCGCGCTGGTCGTGGTCGCGTTTGCGCTGACGGTGACCGGTATCGTCGTCGCCGCCACCGACACGAATCCGAGCTCGACGAACACCGACGCACTCGCGCTCAACGGGTACCCACCCAAATCAGCCGACCTCGCCGTGGCGATCACCACCGGGCAGGCGTATTCGGTGAACGCCAACGTGAACGTCAATTTCGTGACCAACAGCGTCGACGCCACGGTGCAGGTGCCTTTCGCCTTCTCCTCGATCAACGCTGACCTGCGACTGGTGAATCACCACCTCTACGCCGGCCTCTCGAACCTGCAGTCAATCATCGGACGCTCGTGGGTGTCCACGCCGATGAAGACGCCCTCGCTCTACGGGTACTCCCTGGAGATGACCAAACCCGACATCGCTCTGATCTCGGGGTACACCCGTAAGACGGTCACCACGTCGGGCTCGGTCACGACGTACAACTTCTACCGCGATCACACGACGATCCGCGCGCCGGCGGGCCTGCCCGTGACGCTGCCCACACTCGCGACCGTCGACTTCAGCATCTCGGTGGGTAGTCAGGGCGAGTTGACGGGGCTCGGACTCACGGTCACCTCGAAGCGCTCCACCGCGGCGATCACCGTGACGGTGCTCTCCTACAACCGGCCAGCCGTGATCGTCGCCCCCCCGGCCAAGGACGTGCTGCCGGTCACGAAGTCGATCCTGAAGAAGCTGTTCGGTTCGTCGTCGTCGATACCGTCGCTGCTCGCGCCGAAGAACGTCGCGGCGCTAGGTCAGATCCGGCTCAGTTAGTCTTCGGGCGTGAGCGACGTCCACCCCGAACCACGTTGGCCGGCGTCCCTGGCGCTCGTCGTGTGCGTCGCGCTCTACGTGATCCTGCCGAGTCGGCTGGTGATCGGACCGCGGTGGCTGGTCCCAACGCTGATCGTGTTGCCGCTCATTCCGCTGTCACTACGACGCCACCGGCACCCCAACGAGTCCCCGGTCGTGCGCCATCTGACGATTTTCCTCATCGCGCTCATCAGCGTGGCCAACGTGGTGTCGATGGCCCTGCTCGTGCACCATCTACTCACGAGCGCCGTCACCCAAGGTCGCGAACTGGTGTACTCGGCCGTCGCCATCTGGATCACCAACGTCGTCATCTACGGGCTGTGGTTCTGGGAGATCGACCGCGGCGGCCCGCACCGTCGGGCGGGCAACACCACCGCGTGGCCGGACATCCAGTTCCCCCAGATGGAGAACCCCCACCTCGCGCCACCCGACTGGTTCCCGCGCTTTACGGACTATCTCTACACGTCCTTCGCCAACGGTACGAGCTTCGCCCCCGCGGACGCGATGCCCCTCAGCGCGCGCGCCAAGGCCCTCTTCGCGTCCGAATCGATTGTGTCACTGGTCACGATCGCGGTGGTCGCCGCTCGCGCGGTGAACATCCTGCACTGACTCAACCCATCAATCGCTCGACCCACCGGCTCGCGCGGCTGGGCGTGTCGTGTCGACGCTCGTGGTGGTCGGCCCACGTCGCGGCGCCGAGTCCCACGTTGATGCCCACCCAGCGCAGTGGCTCGTACTCCCAGGTTCGAGACCGGTGCTGCACGAATGGCAGGCGCGTGAACTCGGTCTCAGTCTCGGGGTCCACGATCAGGTCCGCCATGGCGCTCGCCGCGACGCGGCTGAGCACGACACCGTCGCCCGTGTAACCCCCGACGCTCGCCAGTCCCGTGTTGCGGTCCAGTTGTACCGTCGGCTCGTGGTCACGCGGCATCGCGAGGGGGCCACCCCAGCGGTGGGTGATCGACCCGGGCAGTGTCGGGAACAAGTCCCGCAACGTCGCCTCGAGCAGCGTGAAGACCTTCGAACTCTGATCGAACCGTGCTTCGACCGTCGAGCCGAAGTGGTAGGGCGCACCGCGACCACCGAAGGCGATTCGATCGTCGGCGGTTCGCTGGCCGTAGATGACGAGGTGCCGACCGTCCGCGAAGGTCTCGAAGTTGCGCAGGCCGACCTCGTCCCAGAACGAGCGGGGCAGGGGTTCGGTCGCTACCATCAGCGAGTAGATCGGTACGACCGTGCGACGCTCGCCGGGCAGGGTTGGCGTGTAGCCCTCGGTGGCGCGCACCACGTAGGTGGCGTGGACCGAGCCATTCGTCGTGACGACGGTGGCGCGCCGTTGGGCGTTTCCGCCCACGATCCGGGTGACCGCCGACTCCTCAACGATGGTCCCGCCGGCGCGTTCCACGGCGCGGGCGAGTCCCCGGACCAGTTTCGCGGGGTGGATCCGCGCGCAGTGGGGGGTGAACAGCGCGCCGACCGCGTGCGAGACCGCACCGCGTTCGCGCGCCTCGGCTTCGTCGAGCCACTGCACATCGGTCACGCCGTTGGCTTGGAGCTCGTCGACCTCGGCGCGCAGACGCACGGCCTGGACCTCGCCAAGCGCGAACACCAGGGTGCCGCCGCGTACGAAGTCGGCGTCGATGCCGTCGGCCGCGGCGGCCGTTCCGAGGTCCTCCACCGCCCGCTCCAACGTTCGTTGCAGGTGTGTCGCCGCGTCGGCGCCGTAGGCGTCTCGCACGGCGGCCGCGCTCTGGGGGTAGAGGGCCGAGGCCCATCCACCGTTGCGCCCCGACGCCCCGAAGCCGCACACCGACTTCTCGATGACGAGTACGCGCAAACTCGGATCGCGGCGAAGGAGTTCCCTGGCCGTCCAGAGTCCCGTGAAGCCGCCGCCGACGATCGCGACATCCACGTCTGCGTGGGCGTTCAACGATGGTCGCGCGACGACGTCCTCGGGCAATGTGGACCACCAGAGCGATGCTGGCGGTCGCATCAGTGATTCCGCTTGGCCGCTCCAGTGAAGACCTCGCGAAGCACGCCGACCATGAAGTCGATGTCCTCGCGCGTGGAGATGAGCGGCGGTGCGAGCTGCACGACGGGGTCGCCGCGGTCGTCCGACCGGCAGATCAACCCGCGACGGAACATCTCGGGCGAGACGTAGCCGCGCAGCAGTCGCTCGGCTTCGTCGCCCGACCAGCCCATCTTCGTCTCTTGGTCCTTGACGAGCTCAACGCCCCAGAAGTAGCCGGTCCCGCGCACGTCGCCGACGATCGGGATGTCACGCAACGCGAGCAGGTTCTCGTGGAAGTACTCCTGGTTCGCCTGGACGTTCTCGATCACGTGCTCATTCTCGATGATCGAGATGGTCTTGAGCGCCACGGCGCACGAGAGTGGGTGACCGGCCCAGGTGAAGCCGTGCTGGAAGGCGGTGTCGTCGTGCTGGAAGGGCTCGGCGATCCGATCGGACACGATCATCGCGCCGAGTGGCGCGTAGCCCGCGGTGATGCCCTTGGCTGCGGTGATGATGTCGGGCACGTAGTCGTACTTCTGACCACCGAACCACGTTCCGATTCGTCCGAAGGCGCAGATCACCTCGTCAGAGACGAGCAGGACGCCGTACTTGTCGCAGATCTCTCGGACCTTCTGCCAGTACCCCGGGGGCGGCGTGAAGCAGCCGCCGGCGTTCTGGACCGGCTCGAGGAATACGGCCGCGATCGTCTCGGGCCCCTCGCGCACGATGGCTTCCTCGATCTGCTCGGCCGACCACAGGCCGAAGGCCACGAGGTCGTCGGCGTGCTCGGTCGCCCGGTAGAAGTTCGTCGGCGGGACCTTGACGGCGCCGGGGACCAGCGGCTCGAACGGCGTGCGATAGCTCTCGAGGGACGTGATGGTTAGTGCGCCCATGGTGGTGCCGTGGTAGGCGATGTCGCGACTGATCACCTTGTAGCGGTCGGTCTCGCCGCGCAGGCGGTGGTACTGACGGGCCAGCTTC
>JAJYDR010000077.1 GCA_021777285.1 Actinomycetes bacterium | reverse complement strand
GGAAGTTATTTTTGCGTCAGCCCTTAGCGCTCGGGCTCTGGCCTCTGGACAGGGGTGGATATTTGGGTCTGCTCGGTGACATTCGAGTCAATGGTCAAACCGTTCGGCTTCCACATCTGTCCTGGAAACACCGTGATGGGCCACTACCTCAGCCAGAATTGCGGTGAGCATCCCGACTCGAAGTGGACCACCAGCGGGCACCGTCACGCGGTGCTCGCCACCGACATCGGTATGAAGCCGCAAGTGGCTACCCGTCTGCCGGACGACTTCATAGCCGTAGTGTCGGCGAAGCAAGCTGGCGAGCTGAGCAGTGTTGGCATCTGGAGATGGGTGCCTTCAGATGTGGTGACCGACTGGGCGATGCCCATGTCGAGGCCAACGATGGCTTCGGTCGCCGCGCGCTCGAAGGCAGGCTGGGAAGCAGTGAAGCTGACGTGCCAGCGTCCGGCCCGGTCGATGGTCAACCTCGCCGAGCCCGTGGCCGCAATGTCGCTCCATTGACGCGAGACGCGAAAGCGCACTCAACCAGCTTTTGGGATCTTGACCTCACCCCAGTGCCGGTTCATTCGACGCACCGAGAGGTCGCGCACGTAGAAGCCCTCGTTCAGACCAACCTTGCACCAGATGGGACGCCGGAAGTGGCTGGGGTTCTTCCACCAGTTCCTGAACGCCCGGTCGAGATCGAACAACGTCTGCTGCTGGATCACCGACGATCTCTCGCCGAGCCAGTCGGTGGTGTTGCGCGCCTCGGTCAACGAGCGCTTCTGGTCGTAGACCGAGATCGACTTCATGCCCCGGCGCCAGAGGTTGCGCTGTTCGAGTCCGAGGTTCCAGACGAAACGGGCGTCGGCGCAGTGCTTGACCATCATTGGAGCCGACTCCTGGTCGGGGTAGAGGCGTTCGCGAATGGCCATACTCTTCTACGCACCGAGACTGAAATCAGTCGACGGTTTTGGCCGCCCGCGAGATAGGCCCGCTTGACCCCTCCCTCACGGAAGGAGGTGGCGCTCACTTGTGCTCATGCCCGGTATGTACCTCGAGGGTTAGAAAGTTGTCCCGACTTCCCACTGCAGCGTTGTCGGGTCCCAGTGACCGATTGCCGTTCCGTCGAAAACTGCGTCGATGAATGGCCTCACTATCGCCAGTGCTTCGTCGAGCGTCTGGGCCAAAGGCAGGAATGAGCGTTGTGCTTCGCTCTCGTAACCCGTCTCCCAAAGTGCGCGGTCGGGTACATCGAAGCGGTCTGGCGGAATGATTCCACGCCGCTCCGCTTCTGACTGCATTGCCGCCCTCTGAAGACCGGCGTCGACCGACGCCTCCGTGATGATGGCGACGAGGTCGACAAGGTCCTCGAGGTCGACAAGGTCCTTAAATCGGGTGGACGGACGGTCCCCATGCCGCTCGATGATTGCCGCCACTTTGTCGGCCACATGATCCACGAGCGGGTAGACCCGATAACCGTGCTGGGCGACGTCAGGCATCACGACACGGGCTAGCGCCGGCATGTCATCAGGTTCTCCGGTCATGCGGAGATTCGATCCCACTAGGTCGACATGGAACTGAGCCCACTGCGTCGCTCCGACGTAGGCGGTCACTGGAAAGCGGACGCCGGTTGCTCCGTCCGAGTGCGCGCGCGTCGCGCCTATATCGAACCTGAACCAGTCGCCGATATCCATAACCGCCGCTCGTGCGATGTCGGCTTCGGCCACTTCACGTTCCGCCGCTCGATAGACGTCGACATCGATTGTGGCTCGAACGCCAATCTCGCGGGCAAGGAGCGCCGTTGCGCCCTTCACGACCCACCCGTCATCGACGAGGTACAGCCGCTCTAAGAAGCGGTCGTACGCCATCTGGCGCTGGAGTTGCGGGAGAAGTCCACCGACTGGTCCGCGCGACCGTCTTGAGCTTGTCGGTGAGCGCCCGACGGAAGGCCCTCGGACTTGAATAGGTACGCTTTCGTTCGCTCACGCTGTTAGCCCGTGTCGTGACACTGAAGGCGCGCGAGTCGGATCGGACTGTGAGTTGCGCGCCTCTTGCATCCATTTTTCGGTCTCCTCATCACCGACGAGGTCGAGCAGCCAGCGAAAGAGGGAGAGACCATCGTCACGGCGTAGTCCGAATCGTCCGGCGTGGGGGGCGAGGCTCGCCGCGAAGGCTCCGGGGTAATCGAAGACCGGGCGGATGGCGTCGACGGTGATCTGAGCGACGGCTCCAGGGTCCTCGTGGTCGTACAGCAGATCAGAGACAATTCGTGCCGGACGGGTTGCCGGCAGTCCGCGAAGTTGAATCCACTCTCCGTCCGCGAGGGGGCGTCGATGAAGACGAACATCTCGCCGCCGGCTCTGCTTGCGTTGGGCAAGCGTGAACTCGTGCCAGTCCGCGGAGAGGTGGCCTACGCCATAGAGCGCCGCCGCCGACCGGTGCGACACCACGCCCTCTGCGGGAGTGCGCTCCCACGCTGGTACGTCGGGAGCCAGTTGGAGCCATGCGGCCCGCAGTTCCATGTGATCTGGCGTGGGCGAACCCACGAGACGGTAGACGCCGTAGGCGACTCGCTCCAGTAGGGAATCGGGAGCAGTAATGCGCTCGAGCGTCGTTGCTGGAATCGCGGCGTTTTCGAGTTGACGGCGGGTCACTAGGCCCCACTGCTCTTCGGCGAGTTCTGCAATGCGATCCAGGGTAGTGTTACGTTTCATCACTGCAGTATACCCCGATAACGGGGGGTTATGTAGTACTCATTTCTTATTGCTACTGCACTATACCCTGTAAATGGGGGGTTTCACAGTAGCAACAGAGAATCTTGCTCAACCCCTAAACCCGGAATGCCAGACTGACATCCTCCCGGCCTGGTGTGGCCACGGGGCAGGAATCGGCAGCGCAAAAGTCACCACAAGGAATAGTCACTAAGAGTGATATAGTGACTCTATGCCGCTCGGTCAGGTTCGATTCAAATTGTTCGACACATGGCTGAAAGGTTTGCCGGTCGAGGTTGCCGCTGAGATCGTCGAGTTGCTGGAGTACCTCTGTGAGCACGGGAGGGGAGCCGCGTTGCCCGCGGTTCGCCAACGTATCCAGCAGAGCAAGCATTTCCCGGACATGTGCGAAGTTCGAGACGAACGCGACGTGGGCGACGTTCATTACGTGACTCGCGTACTCGCGTGTTTTGTGAGGGATGAATCGGTGGTTTTGGTTTGTCTTGGGGGAGACAAGCGAGCGTTCGAGAAGGGGCATCAGCGTGACTGGTACGACGTCTTCGTCCCAATCGCTGACCAAATTGTCGACAAGTTCAATGCGGAGGAGAAAGAGCATGAGTAAGAAAGTCATCGCGGATCCGACCCCCGAAGAGTGGGTGTCAGCCCTCGACGAAGGATTCGTCACCGATCAGCCAATAGAGCACCCGTCACGACGGTTCAAGACACTGCGCAAGAAGGCGCACGACCGGATCGCACTCGAGCACGAAATTGTATCGAGCCTCGGTGAGCTTCGTCGAACAGTGGGGCTAAACCAGACAGAAGTCGCAACTCGCTGGGGCCGCGGACAATCTCAAGTGAGCAAGATCGAAAGGAACCCAGAGCGCGCAGAATTGGCTACGTTGGTCGGCTACGTCAGGGCGTTGGGTGGCAACATCACGATCACCATTGAAATCGATGACCACGTCTACTACGAGGAGTTACTTCCGGCGCTAATGACACTGAGTCCCGATTGATCAGCCATCGACGTGGAAGTTGGGACCGATTCCCGAGTTCCAGACCATGGCCTTGAACACCGTCGCGTGCGTCGCCGTTGCGAACGCGATCTACCTCGCGAGCGCACTGTCGATCAACGACGGCGCGCTGGTCATGGTCACGTACGACGCGCGCCTTCGCGAGGCGAGCCTTCGGGTGGGCGTTCGCGTCGAGGCGCCGGGTGTCTAGTCCAGACCATCTTCGCCGACTGGTCAACCGCCGACACTGACCTGCCCCGGCGACTTCAGTTGCCAAAACAGGTCAGTGTTGGTGCTCATGCTCGGTACGCGCATCGAACGTCAGAAAGTTGTCTCGGTGTCAACGGGTCGTGGTGTCTGCGCCCGACTGGCCCAGTTCCGTTGTACCAGAACGCGCAGTGTCGGCAGTTCCGATGCCGGCACCGGCGGCGAGAACAGATAGCCCTGCCCAAACTCACACCCCAGATCAGAAAGCAGCGCGAGTTGTTCGTGCGTCTCGACCCCCTCAGCCAGCACGACCATGTCCAAGCTGTGGCAGAGTCGGACTGTCGCCTCGAGCAACCGCTGCGCGGAAGTGTCCACAGTGACGGGTTTCATGAAGCTGCGGTCGATCTTGACGATGTCGGGACTGAGCCTCGCCAAGTAGGAGAGTGATGAGTACCCGGTCCCAAAGTCATCTAGAGCCATCCTTACGTTGAGTTGTTTGAGACGCTCGATCGCGCTGACTGCCCCGTCGATGTCAAAGAGCGCGACGCCCTCTGTGATCTCCAGCACCAGTCGCCCGGGCGCGAGCCCGCTCGATGCGAGCGCCGCCTTAACGATCGACAACAGGTCCGGATCGTAGAACTGCCGGGCGGAGAGATTGACGGCCACGTAGCTGGCGTTCCGCACTTCTTGACCCCGTTTACGCCCCCCACCCCTCCGCTCGTTCGACACGGCTGAGCTCAACGTCGTCCAGCTCGGCCAGTAGTTCCATGAGTTTGCGCCCTCGCTCGATCTCTGGCCCGTAGCGCTCCAGCTGCGCGTCGGAGAGCCGCCGGGTGTAGCGACGGCCTCCTCGGCTGTAGCCCCACTGGTGGTAGGGCCCGTGGAGCGCACCAGGATCGGTGCCGCAGCGACAGTTCGCCTTGCCGCAGCCCATCATGCGCTCGATGACCCCACCGGGAAGGAGGTGGCCATCCCCGCTCAGCAACGCCACCAGCGCGCGGCGGGTCTCGGCGATGCGCGTCTCTTCGCGCCGACTCACGATGCCCCTCGGGCAGGTATCCACCGCTTCATGTCTGTCACACTATACAGCGACAGACATGGTGTCAAGCGGCGGACCGTTCGAACTCACGAGCGAGCGGCTCGGCTGCCTGCCGGTACTCTCGCACTTCCTCGAGCGCGTCGGCCTCGACGAGATCCTCGAGCGATACCTGCCCGCGCACGACGCTCGCCTGCGCGTGGCGCCTGGCACGGTCGTGGGCGTCGTGGTGCGCAACATCGTCTGCTCCCATCGCCCGCTCTACGCGCTTGGTGAGTGGGCGAAACCCTACGCACCCGCACTCCTCGGTCTTGTCGACTCCTCGGTGCTCAACGACGACCGGGTCGGTCGTGCCCTCGACCGACTCTTCGATGCTGACCGCGCGAGCCTGCTCACCGAGACCGTCCTGGGTGCTGTTCGCGCCTTTGGGATCGACTGCTCGGAACTACACAACGACTCGACGACGGTCACCTTCACCGGCGGTGCCTACGACGACGCGACGACGGTGCGCGGCGGCGTGAAGGCCCCGGTCGTCACCTTTGGTCATAACAAGGATTTTCGCCCCGATCTTCGCCAGCTCGTCTACGTGCTCACGATCTCGGCCGACGGTGCGGTGCCGGTTGCCCTACGGATCGCCGACGGTAACACCAACGACGACGTGACCCACGTACCGACTTGGGACGGGCTCGTCGCGCTGTTCGGCCAGAGGAACTTCGTCTACGTCGCGGACGCCAAGCTCTGCTCGTCAAAGGCGATGGGCCACATCGCTTCGAACGGCGGACGCTTCGTCACCGTCGTCCCCCACGGCCGGCGAGAGGACAAGTGGTTCAAGGACTGGATCCAGACCCACGCGCCCTCGTGGGAGGAAGCGGACCGCCTGCCCGGACTGCGCCGCGACGACCCCGAGCGCGTCTGGCTCACCTTCCCCGCCCCGGTGCCCTCGGCCGACGGCTACCGGGTCATTTGGGTCCATTCGTCCCAGAAGGCGGCGCGTGACGCGGCGGCGCGAGCCGCCCGCATCGAGGCCGGGCTCGCGGCGATCGACGCGCTCGAAGCCCGCCTCGTCGCTCCACGGTCACGGCTTCGCACCACGGTCGCCGTCGAAGAGGCCGCGGCGGCAGCCCTCGACGCAGCGCGAGCCACGCGGTGGGTCCGCGCGAAGGTCACCGAGGAGACCAAGGAGACCTTCGCCCAGGAGAGACGGGGGCGCCCCGGCTCAGACACCCGCTACCGGCGCCAACAAAAGACCGTCTTTCACGTCGTCGCGCAGGTGGACGCCGACACTGTCGCCTACGACGCGCGCACCGATGGGCTGTTCCCGCTCATAACGAATGACACCGAGATGACCCCGACCAAGGTGCTCGCCGCCTACCGCTACCAGCCGAACCTCGAGCGCCGCCACCACGTTCTCAAGGGTCCCCAAGAGGTCGCACCCGTCTACCTGGAGACTCCGCACCGGATCGAGGCGCTACTCACATGCCACTTCTTCGCCCAACTTACCGAGGCACTCATCGAGCGCGAGATCCGCGGAGCGATGCGCGAGCAGGGACTGAAGGGCATCGCCCTCTATCCCGAACTACGCAACTGCTCTGCGCCCTCCGCCGAGCGGGTACTCGAGATCTTCGACGACGTCACCCGCCACCGCCTCATGAGCGGTGACGAAGTCGCGCAGGTCTTCGACCCCGAACTCAGTCCCCTACAACTCCAGGTCCTTGAACTCCTCCACGTTCCGGCAGAGGTCTACGCGTCGAGCGAGGCCAAGTGAGTTGGGGGGAGATATCGGGTGCGAGAAGTGCGGAACGCCAGTATTACCGGATCGAGAAGAAGATCGAGGACGACCCCGATCATGACAAAGCCAGGGCCAAAGCGGCGATCGCCAGATTCGTCATGCTGCACCCGACCCAGCTCGCGCAGAAAGCCGAGATCATTGTCGAACACTTCCGTCAGCACACCGCGCCCAAGATCAACGGCCACGCGAAGGCAATGGTCGTCACCTCCTCACGACTCCACGCGGTGCGCTACAAGCAAGCCATCGACAAGTACATCCACGAGCACAAGTACCTCGACCTTCGGGCATTAGTGGCCTTCAGTGGCAAGGTCATCGATGACACGATCATTTACTCCGAATCGGGAATGAATGGCTTCGGTGAGAAGGAGACCGCGCACCGTTTTGCCGGTGATGACTACCAGGTATTGATCGTCGCCGAAAAATTCCAAACCGGTTTCGACCAGCCTCTGTTGCACACTATGTACGTCGATAAGGTGCTCACTGGTCTCAACGCCGTGCAAACGCTCTCGCGGCTCAATCGCACGATGGATGGCAAAGATAACACCTTCGTTCTGGACTTTCGCAACAAGACCTTTGATATCGAGCGGGCCTTCGCGCCCTGGTTCGAGCGGACCGAGGCCATCCCCACTGATCCGAACTTGCTGTGGGACACTCACCGTGCCTTCATGAGTTCGTCGGTAGTGCACGAAGACGAGGTTGAGCCAGCCGTCAACGAATTGTTGGCCGGTCGTCGGGTTGACAATCATGCCAAGGTCTACGCCACACTGGACCCAGCGCTCACTCGCTTCGAGGCACTTGACCTTGAGGATCAGGACGACTTCCGCGAGTTGATCGGAAGGTACATATCCATCTACGGCTTCATCGCTCAGATCGTGAGTTTCACCGACGCGACGCTTGAACGTGACTATCTCTACGCGCGAGCCCTCGAATCCCGACTACCTCGAAGTGAAGTGGAGGGTATCGACATCGGCGCCGAGGTGAAGCTCACCCACCTTCGTATTGAGCAGACATCGAAGGGATCACTGAGCGTGGACGAAGGGGAGGGTGAAGTGAAGGCCATCTACTCCGGCAAGGGTCCTCAATGGGTGGCGGACAAGGAGAGTCTGTCGGCAATCATCCAAATGCTGAACGAACGTTTCGGTATGAACCTGAACGAGCAGGACCAACTTCTCTTCGACCAGTTTGAAGAGACGTGGGCGGCTGACGAAGACGTGGTGGACCAGGCCAAGAACAACGTGTTCGATAATTTCCGACTGGTCTTCAACCGGAGGTTCCTAGAGACCGTCATGGGTCGGATGGACGAGAATGAGACAATTTACAAGCGCATTCTCGACGACAAGGAGTTTCGAACGGCGCTCATGGACTTGTACGCGACTCGTTTGTACCAACGGCTCCGTCAGGAAGCGTGAGGTTCATGTTGGACACCTCTCGTGATACTCAATTGGGAGAGTGTGACGCCGTGGGTTTGCGGATCACCTGGGTTGCCGCTCTTCCGATGGCGCCCACTTACGCCCTCGGGATGTGGCTCGCTGGAGCACGGCCCCAGGTGACGACGCCGGAGGCCCTCGGGATACAGCTTGCGCGTTGTCTTCTCGCCGTCGTCGGCTGGCTCATCGCGTGGCCGACGTGGGTGATAACCAAGTTCGTCGTGGCCCCGATCGTCGGCCCGTCCGAGCGACGCTACGAATACGAGGCGGATGCCGCCGCAATGGAGATAGGGCTTGGCGCACCGCTCAACTGGGGGCTCCTGACGATGGGAGCGTTTGAGACCGGGCGCACCGGGTGGGGACCGCCATGGCGGTGACGCACCCGCGGGCCGAGCTGCGGCGCATCTTCCTGTTCTGGCGGAAGCCGTAGGTGTGACAGGAGCGCAGGCGTACACGGCCGACGACTGGTGGGCGATCGTCGGGCCGTCACCGCGACCAATAGCGGCTGTGGTGGACCAGACGCCGCACGACAAGACCCGGCGCCTGGCGGAGTCGGAAACCCTCGGCGACGTTCGGCTCGTTCCCGGGGGCCAACTTTTCGTCGAGTACGACCGCAGCGAACCGCTCGCGCTCGACGACATCATCGAGCACGAGTCCTGGCCGATCCTCGTGGAAGGCACGACCTCGGCCGACGTACATCTGGAGCACGACGTCGCCACGGCGACTCGGGTCGTCCGGGCGGCCGTGCTCTTCTCGGTTGCGTGGAAGGAGCCGTGGGTCGTGCGGAGCGCCCCGTTCCGCAGCCAGGCCAAGCCGCCGAGGGTGCCCGAGTCGTGGCCACCTCCTCCCGATGAGATCTTCGATCCGCCGCTGGCTCTGCGGCTCATCGCCGATAACCCGGACGCATATCCACCGAGGCGGTTGCCGTCATGGATGGGGGACGCCTGGACGCTCCTGGAGCAGGACGCTCGCATCTGGAACGCGGCCCTTGCCTGGCACGAAGGGCTCGTGCTTCAGTCTCGTCACCCCTCTTTCGCCGTCGTTGCTTATGTGAGCGCCGTTGAGGCACTGTCACAATCGCCGCGGGCACTGGACTCGCTGGGGATCACGATCGCCAGCGACGCAGGCTCCCGCACACGCGTCTCGACGACGCTCGGTGCTGTCATGAGTGGAGACAATGTCAAACGCCTCATCGACTCCATCTACGACTCTCGCAGCAAGACGGCACACGCCGCGAGTCTCCTCGGCTTCGAGGCATCACTCGGTGCCGTGAGTCCGCTGACCATCATGTTCCACGACATCGATGGCGTGATCACGCCGGTGCTCCACGGTGACCCCGACGATGACGTCTACGAGTTTCTCTCCGGTGTGGTGCGGCCCCTGGCGATGGCGGCACACGCCCTCATCTTCCGGGTGCTCGCCCCGGGCGCTTCCTTCGACGGCACCGATTGAGCATCTCCGACCTCGTCGTCGTGCTCAATCGGAACGGTGGTACGCCTGCCACCCGACGGCGTCACAAATCGGATAGAGAAACGCAGGAAGACGAAGGTTCGCTAGATCCAGTTCCTATGACCTGTCGCGCAGCTCAGATATCTCGGTGAACACCGGGACCATGAGCGCCGGAACCGGCGTGGTGCTCTGTCGATCGGGGAGTGTGTACATCGAAGCGAGGTTCCAACGGTCCGGCTCGACGAGGTCGAAGCGCAACCGGTAACGCGACAGTTCCGCGACGTGCATTAGGAACACCTTGGCGGTGCGTCCGTTGCCCTCACGGAACGGATGCGCATAGTTGATCCACGCGAACACGTCCGACATTCGCTCGGCGAAGTCGTCTCGCCCCAACTCGCCCCAGGGCGTCGATCTGACGATCTGCGCGGCGGCATCGGTGACGCGAGGAATGTCTGACGGCGTCGCGAACGGGACCAGCGAGTCCTTGTACAACTCAACCGAACGCAGTTCGCCGGCCCAGTCGTAGACGTCACCAAACAGGTGGCGGTGAATCGTCCGTTGGTGCTCGAGATCGAAGGTCCTGGGCACCAGGACATCACCGCGGTGGAGTTGGTCGGTGCGTCCGGTCACCAGCACGTGTTCGACCCGGCTCAGTTCGTCGTGGTTGTGAATGTCCAGTCGATTGCGAAGCACCGTGCCGCCGGATTCCCAGAGGTACGAGTCCCAGTCGTCTTTCGCGCTGCGAACCAACGTCGGTTAGTGCTTCGCGAGAACCCGGTTGCGGTATTCGTCGAAGTCAATCTCGCCGCGGTGGAACTCAACGAGGCACCGGACGTCCTCGCGATTCGGCGTCCAGCCCTCGTGCCAACCAGCAGCGACGGTCTGAGTTATCAAGTAGCGATCGGCAGCGGGGAGGTCGTTGAAGAGACTAGGCCAGCCCTCGTCGAGGGCCAGACGGCCAACTCCGGTCGATTCTGCGGACATTCGCCATCCCTCTCGTTCAGTCACCAGTTTAGTCCCAAACGCCAGTAATTACAAGGGTTTTGGGGCATTACGGCCTCGCCGCCGCGCGTCGAAACCAAAGCTTCTCAAACTCTCTGAAGAAATCTGGTGATTTTGTCGATTTTCTCCCATCTCACAAGGTATGGGAGAAAATCGACACCGCACCGCTTCAACAACCTCCGCTCAACCGCGACAACCGAAGGGCACCAGAGACGGCGGGCAGTACGCCCCGACGATCAATCCCGAGTCGAGCGTCCAGCTCGTCGACCAGCCCAACGTTGACGCCGACGTTGACGGCATTGCCGAGACCCAACGCATCGCTCGCAACTTCATCCGGCGTTACGGACTGCACGATCACACCGTCAACGGCTACATGGACAGCGACGATCTCATTCAGGGCG
>JAJYDR010000007.1 GCA_021777285.1 Actinomycetes bacterium | reverse complement strand
TTCGGATGCTGTCGGGGGAGGTCATAGACTTACAATCTTACGGACTACGGAATGGAGTCGTGATGAGCGCCCGAGTCAGTGACCTACTAGGGGGATTGGCGCCGAGCGCGACCCTGGCCGTTGACGCAAAAGCCAAGGCGCTCAAAGCCGCCGGCGAGCCGATCATCGGCTACGGCGTTGGCGAACCGGACTTCCCGACACCCGCGCACATCGTCGAGGCGGCCGCGAAGGCCTGTTACGAGCCGGTGAACTACAAGTACACCCCGACGGCCGGTCTACCCGAGTTGCGCGAGGCGATCGTGGCCAAGACCAGGCGCGATTCGGGACTCGAGATCGCCGCATCCCAGGTGTTGGTGACCAACGGCGGTAAGCACGCGGTCGCCACGGCGTTCATGACGATGCTGAACCCCGGTGACGAGGTGCTGATCCCCGCGCCGTACTGGACGACCTACCCCGAATCGGTCTATCTCGCCGGTGGGGTACCGGTCCCGGTGGCTACGAGTGAGGCCAACGGCTTTCGCGTCACCGTCGAGCAGCTCGAACGCCACCGCACCGCCAAGACCAAGTTGCTCGTCTTCGTGTCGCCGTCGAACCCGACGGGTGCGGTCGTGGCGCCCGAGGACGTGGCGGCGATCGGACGCTGGGCCGCCGAGCACGACGTCTGGGTCCTCTGTGACGAGATCTATGAGCACCTGGTCTACGGCGACGCGACCACCGTCTCGATGCCCGTGGTGGCGCCCGAGCTCGGCGATCGCTGGATCGTGGTGAATGGCGTGGCCAAGACCTACGCGATGACGGGCTGGCGAATCGGCTGGATGGTGGGGCCGCCCGACGTGATGGGCGCGGCCGTGAACTACCAGAGCCAGACCACCTCGAACATCTCGAACATCTCCCAGCGCGCCGCCGTGGCGGCTCTGACTGGCGACCTGTCGGCCGTCGCCACGATGCGCTCGGCCTTCGACCGGCGTCGGCGGATCATGACCTCGATGCTGAACGAGATCGATGGCGTGTCCTGTGCGGTGCCCGAGGGAGCGTTCTACTGCTACCCGAACGTGACCGGCCTGCTCGGTCGTTCGTTGGCCGGGCGGGTCGCCACGACCTCAGCCGAACTGGCCGAGAACCTGCTCGAAACGGCGAAGATCGCCGTGGTCCCCGGCGAGGCATTCGGTACGCCGGGCTACTTCCGACTCAGCTACGCACTGGGTGACGATGACCTGGTCGAGGGACTCACCCGGTTGAAGGAACTCGTCAACGGCTGACGCTTATTAGCGTGGGTGCAATCAAAGAAAGGTGAACAGTGGCTCGTGTACTGGTAACGGAGGAAATCGCGCAGTCGGGGCTCCAGGAGCTCCGTAACGCCGGCCACGAGGTCGACGTACGACTCGGACTATCCCCGGAGGAGCTGCTCGACGCGGTGGTGGGCGCAAACGCCCTGATCATCCGCTCAGCCACCCAGGTGAACGCGGCCACCCTCGAGGCGGCGAGCGACCTGGTCGTGGTCGGACGCGCCGGCATCGGTCTGGACAACGTCGACGTCGCCAAGGCGACCGAACTCGGCGTCATGGTGGTCAACGCCCCTCAGTCCAACATCCTCTCGGCGGCCGAGCAGGCCATGGCGCTGCTGCTCGCCCAAGCCCGCAACATCCCCCAGGCCCACGCGGCGTTAAAGGCCGGTAAGTGGGAGCGGTCCAAGTGGGAGGGCGTCGAGCTCTACGGTAAGACCCTCGGCGTCGTTGGCCTCGGCAAGATCGGGGCGCTCGTCGCCCAACGGGCGCTCGCCTTCGGCATGCGGATCGTCGCCTTTGACCCCTACATCTCTGAGGAGCGGGCCAAGCACATGGGCGTCCAGCTGATGACTTTGGACGCGCTGCTCGCCCAGAGCGACTTCATCACTATCCACCTGCCCAAGAACAAGGAGACCACCAATCTCCTCGACGCGGCCGCCCTGGCCAAGACCAAGGTCGGGGTTCGGATCGTGAACGCCGCGCGCGGGGGCATCGTCAATGAGGAGGACCTGGCCGAGGCGATCCGCATCGGTCACGTCCACGGCGCAGCCCTGGACGTCTTTGCGAAGGAGCCCACCACCGAGTCCCCGCTGTTCGACCTCGCCTCGGTGGTGGTGGTTCCTCACCTCGGCGCGTCGACCGCCGAAGCACAGGACAAGGCGGGCGTCACGATCGCCGAACAGGTCCAGCTGGCCCTCGCGGGGGATTTCGTACCCTTCGCCGTGAACGTCGCGGCCGGCGAGGTCTCCAACGTCGTTCGGCCTTTCATGGGCCTCGCGGAGGCACTCGGTCGCTTCATCGGTGGTCTACTCGACGGCAACCCCGCCGACCTCGAGGTGATCTATCAGGGCGAGCTGGCCGGGGCTGGCACCAAGATCCTCACGCTGTGCGCGCTCAAGGGGCTGCTCGGCGCCACCGGTCACGACGGCGTGTCATTCGTGAACGCACCCCAGATGGCGGCGGAACACGGTCTCACGTGGGGCGAGGTCTCCACGGTCGAGTCGCCGGAATACGTCAACCTGATCACGGTGCGCTCGGGCGACCACGCGGTGTCGGGCACGTTGATGACGATCGGGACCCGACTCGAGACCCGCATCGTCACCGTCGACGGTCACAGCGTCGAGATCCCGCCTGCGGCGACGATGCTGGTCGTGCGCAACGACGACCGTCCGGGCATGATCGGCCACGTCGGCCTCGCCCTTGGTGAGGCGCACGTGTCGATCTCGTCCATGGCGGTGGGTCCGGACCCGACGACCAAGACAGCGCTCATGGTGATCTCAACGACCACCCCGACACCCGAGACGGTGATCGAGCGGCTTCGCGGCACCGAGGGGATCCAGGACATCCACCTGATCACGCTGCGTTAGGGGCCTTGGGGCCCTAGAACAGGCTGATCAGGTCGATCCGCTCCATCACCTCGTCGGTGAGCAAGTCGATCGCATCGAGTGCGGTCATGTTCTCGCGGACCTGGGCGGCCGATGACGCGCCCGTGATGACCGTCGACACGTTGGGGTTCTTCGCGCACCAGGCGAGGGACAGCTGGGTGAGCGAGATGCCGAGTTCGTCGGCGATGACCTTCAGGTCGGCGACCTTCTTGTTGCGTGCCGGGTCAGTCAGCATGCCGCGTAGCCATTCGTAACCGGGCAGGGTCGCACGCGACCCTTCGGGTACGCCGTTCAGGTACTTGCCGGTCAAGAGGCCCGACGAGAGTGGCGACCAGATCGTGGTGCCGAGCCCGATGTCCTCATACAGGCGCCGGTACTCCTTCTCGACGCGGTCGCGCCAGAGGATGTTGTACTGAGGCTGTTCGACGACGGGCTTGTGGAGGTGGTGGCGGTCGGCGATGTCGTAGGCGGCGCGAATGTCGTCGGCGTTCCACTCTGAGGTGCCCCAGTAAAGCGCCTTGCCCTGGGTGATCATGTCGCTCATCGCCCACACGGTCTCCTCGATGGGCGTCTTGGGGTCGGGGCGGTGACAGAACACGAGGTCAACGAAGTCCAGGCCGAAGCGCTCGAGTGACCCGTCGATCGCCTGGGCCAGGTACTTGCGATTGAGCGTGTTCTTCATATTGGGAATGTCGTGCAGACCCCAGAAGAGCTTGGTGGAGACCACGTACTCGTGGCGTTGCCAACCCAGTTCGCTGAAGGCCGCGCCCATGACCCGCTCGGACTCACCCGCCGAATAGGCCTCGGCGTTGTCAAAGAAGTTGACCCCGGCGTCCTTCGCGGCGCTGAGGCACTCGGCCGCTTGCTGGGCGGTTTCGATCTGGTCCTGGTTCGCGAACGTGACCCAGCTCCCGAAGGACAGGACGCTGACCTTCAAGCCCGAACGTCCGAGACGGCGATACTGCATGGTTGCCATGGTGCTCCTTTGCGTTGTTGATCAGGCTACGGGTTTGCGCGGAACCGTCGGCCACTCGTCAAAGGAGACGGGTTGGGCGTTGCGGCCGCGAGAGACCACTGCGATGACGGCGGCGACGAGTCCCAAGAGGGCGACGAGCACCGCGAGTTTGATGAATGCCCGAATCACGCTCACGGACCTGAGGATAGCCGAGGCGGAACGGTGGACACGGGGGACCGAACCGGTAGACTGGGCCGGTGAGCGCATCTATCAACGTCGAGCTGCTGCTGCAATAGGGCGAGTACATACTCGCCCGACGCCCCCGCATCCGCGGGGGTTTTTTGTTTCTGGACACGAGTGAGGAGAACACAATGGGTTCGTACCCCAATCCACAGCAGCCCAGCGCGATGGCGTTCGAGAAGTATCGCCCGACGGTGCCCGTGGAGCTCGCGGATCGCACGTGGCCCGATCGGCGATTGAGCAAGGCGCCACGTTGGTGCAGCGTCGACCTGCGCGACGGTAACCAGGCCCTGATCGACCCGATGGACCTCGAACGCAAGGGCGCGATGTTCGACCAGCTGGTGGCGATGGGCTTTAAGGAGATCGAGGTGGGATTCCCCGCCGCCTCCCAGCCCGACTTCGACTTCGTACGCCACATCATCGAGGACGGCCTCATCCCCGAGGACGTGACGATCCAGGTGCTGACCCAATGCCGTGCGGACCTGATCACGCGGACCTACGAGGCCCTGCGCGGGGCGCATCGGGCCATCGTGCACTTCTACAACTCCACCTCGACGCTGCAGCGGCGCGTGGTCTTTAACCTCGACATGGCGGGCATCACAGCGATCGCCCTCGAGGCCGCTCGGCTCTGCCGCTCCCTCGAGGCCGTCTCGCCCGAGACCGAGTTCCTCTACGAGTACTCGCCCGAGAGTTTCACGGGTACCGAGCTGCCCTACGCGTTGGACATCGTTAACGAGGTGATTCGAGTGATCGACCCGACCCCCGAGCGGCCGCTCATCGTGAACCTGCCCGCGACCGTCGAGGCCTACACCCCGAACCTCTACGCCGACGCGATCGAGTGGTTCTCGCGCCACGTCGATCGGCGCGACTCGGTCGTGCTGTCCCTGCACCCTCACAACGACCGGGGCACCGCGGTGGCCGCCGCGGAGCTCGGCGTGCTCGCGGGCGCCGACCGGGTCGAGGGGACGCTCTTCGGCAACGGCGAGCGCACGGGCAACGTCGACGTCGTGACCCTGGCGCTCAACCTGTTCTCCCAGGGCGTGGACCCCGAACTCGACCTGAGCGACATCGACGCCATCCGTCACGTCGCGGAGTACGCGAACCGCTTGCCGGTGCACCCTCGCCACCCCTACGTCGGCGAACTGGTCTACACGGCGTTCTCCGGCTCGCACCAGGACGCGATCAAGAAGGGTATGACCGCCATCGGCGACCCCTACGAGCACTGGGAGGTCCCCTACCTGCCCATCGACCCCAAGCACACGGGGCGGACCTACGAGGCGATCATCCGGGTCAACTCCCAGTCCGGCAAAGGCGGTGTCGCCTACGTGCTCAGCACCGAGCATGGGTTGGACCTGCCGCGCGCGATGCAGGTCGAGTTCTCAAAGCGGGTCCAGACGCTCACCGAGGCCTCGGGTACCGAGATCTCGCCCGCCGAGATCTGGGAGGTGTTCACCACGACCTACCTGCCCGAGAGCCCGGCGATCCAACTGCTCTCGAGCGAGGTGAGCACCGACAGCCATCGCACGACGATCTTCGCCCAGCTCGTGGTTGACGCCAAGCACGTCACGGTCAAGGGTGAGGGCAACGGCCCGATCGACGCGATGATGAACGCGCTGCGCGACGAGCTCGGTGTGCGCTTCAAGGTCCGCGACTACCACGAGCACGCGTTGACCTCGGGCGCCGAAGCGTCCGCCGTCGCGTACGTCGAGGCCGAGGGAGACGACGGTACGACGTGGTGGGGCGTGGGCATGAACTCGTCGATCCTCGACGCCTCGCTCGAGGCGATCGTCTCGGCGGCGAATCGCCGACGGTGAGGTGGTTGACCGTTACGCTAGTTAGGTGAACCCCCACGCGCTGACGGCCGCCTTCGGCTGGCTGGCCGTCGGCGCGAGTCTCGTTAGCACCGTGGCGCAGTGGCGGCGCGTGAGCCACGAGGGCATCGAGGGCGTCTCGCTCGCAACGTGGTCGCTCTTCACCATGATGGGCGGGTTCTGGATCGCCTACGGTCTGGCCGCTGGGTCGTGGCCGGTCGTCCTCGGCAGCCTCGTCGTGTTGCCGCTTCAGGCGGCGATCCTCTTCCGGTTGGCCCCGTGGCGCGCCTGGCGAACGGTGGGGTGGTCCATGGCGTTGTTCGCAACGACGTGCCTGATGCCAGCGGTGATCGGTGGCTGGTCGGCCGGTGTCTACGGCATCGGCGTGGCGATGGTACTGACCCGAGGTCCCCAGCTGCTCGAGCTCGTTCGCGAAGCCGACGCGTCGGGGGTGTCTACGGCGTCCTGGACGCTCGGCGCAGTGGGGTCGATCCTGTGGGTCACGTACTACGACGGCGACCACCTCTGGGCCGCCCTCGTCGCGACGAGCGCCGCAGGTCTGGCGAACCTCACGATTGCGACCTTGGCCGCGTGGCGTCACCGTCAGGCGCGTCGCACGATCGTTCGCGACGAGGTCTTCGCCTACTGACTGAAGAGGCTCGCGTAACCGTTGATCGCCGGTTGCCCGCCGAGGTGGGCGAAGAGGACGTTGGCGTCGGGTTCGAGCTCGTGGCGCTGGACGAGGTCGATGAGTCCGGCGAGCGATTTGCCCTCGTAGACCGGATCGGTGATCATGGCCTCGAGCGAGGCACCCAACTTGATCGCGTGGACCGTACGCTCGTCGGGGATGCCGTAGGTACCGGCGTGGTAGCGGTCGTCCAGGATGATCTCCTCGTCAAGGATCGGGCGCTCGACACCGATCAGGGCGGCCGTCGCGCGCGCGATCCGCGCGACTTGGTCCCATGTCTCCTTGGGCTTGGCCGAGGCGTCGATGCCGATCACCTTGCGGGGCAGGTCATTGACCGCGAAGCCGGCGATCATGCCCGCCTGGGTCGATCCGGTCACGGAACAGACGATCACGTAGTCGAAGGCGACCCCGAGTTCGCGTTCCTGCTGTTCGACCTCGAGCGCCCAGCCCGCGAAGCCGAGCCCTCCGAGACGGTGGTCGGAGGCACCGGCGGGGATGGCGTAGGGGCGCTGGCCCGCGGCCTCGAGCTCGGCGATGGCCCGCTCCCAACTGGTCTTGAAGCCAATGCCGAAGTTCGCGTCCACCAGCCGCACGTCGGCGCCCATGAGTCGACTGAGCAGGATGTTGCCGACCCGGTCGTAGGTGACGTCGGGCCAGTCGACCCAACTCTCTTGGATGAGTACGCACTTCATGCCAACGGCCGCGGCCGCGGCGGCGACCTGGCGGGTGTGGTTGGACTGGACCCCGCCGATCGAGACCAGCGTGTCACAGCCCTGGGCGAGTGCGTCGGCGACGAGGTACTCGAGCTTTCGGACCTTGTTCCCGCCGAAGGCGAGACCTGAGTTCACGTCCTCGCGTTTGGCCCAAACGGTGGCTCCACCCAGATACTCGCTGAGTCGGTCGAGTCGGTGGATCGGTGACGGGCCGAAGCGGAGCGGGTACCGGGCAAACTGATCGAGGGACATGGTCCTCCTCCCTGAAGCGACGTTGCCTCGACCATATCCGACACCGGTCATCGAGACGAGCGACGCCACCGGCGTTCGAGTGCAAAGCGTCGTGGCAGGTCCCGGGCGACGTCGTCGTAGGTCGTGCGGTCGTTGGGGTCGGGTTCGAAGACCCGACCCGGGCGCGGTTGGGGTGCCTCGGCGAGTGCCGCGTCGCCGACGGCGCTCGCCGCGACGTGGGCGACGCCGCGAAGTTGGGCGGTTAGCGGATCGGCCACCTGGATGACCGGGCGCTTGAGCGTGGAGGCGTAGATCTGGCACCACAGGGTCGACTGGGCACCGCCGCCGACGAGGCGTACCGGCTCGAGGTGACGGCCGGTGAAGCGCTCGACCGCGGCGAAGAGCCACGCGCTGTTGGCGGCGACCCCTTCGAGCACGGCGCGTACGAGGTCGGCCGTCGTTGTCGTGACCGACAGGTTCGAGAAGCCGCCGCGCGCGCCCTTGTCGTCGACGGGCGAGCGCTCGCCGGCGAGCCAGGGCGTGAAGCGCGCACCGTTGGCTCCGGCCGGCGAGGTCGCGGCGAGGGCCGTCAGCTCATCGACGGTCGCGGGCGTACCGGGGCCCGCCAGCGCGTCGCGCAGCCACGCGAGGGCCCGCGCACCGGTCTCTTGATTGTTGATCACGAGGTAGTGGTCGTTGTCGAGACCCGGTACCGAGGCGATCGAATGGAGGATGTCGGTCTTCTTCATCGGCACCGGACAGCTGATCCACGACGTCGTCGACAGCGCCAGGTGCGTGTCGTAGAGCCCGGTGGCACCCGAACCGATCGTCGCGGCGTGCAGGTCGGGGATGCCGGTGGCGACGGCGGTTTCCGGCGCGAGGCCGAGTTGCGCGGCGACCTCGGGTCGGAGGGTCCCGACACACGAACCGAAGGGGACGAGAGGGGCGAGGCGTGTGTCGCTCAGGCCCACGAGGTCGAGGAGTACGGGGTCGTAGCGGTACCGGGTCAGGTGTCGGTTGTCGGTCATCCACATGGCGAGACGTGATGCGTGCGTCGCGGACGCGACCCCAGTGAGGCGCATGGTGAGGTAGTCCACGGGCTCGAGGTACCAGCGCGACTTCGCGACGATTCCGGGCTGCTCGTGCTCGAGGTAGAGGATCTGGCCGACGGGGTCGGCGCCGGCCGTCGAGGGTGCACCGCCGCTGCGGCGGATGAAGGAGAGCGCGACGCGCGGGTTGTAACCCTGGAGCGGTCCGCCCACGGCGCGCTTGCTCCAGGGGCCGCCGCGGGTGTCCATCCAGGTGAGACAGGGACCGGTCGGTAGTCCGTTCTCGTCGACCGGCACGGTGGACCCGTACTGGCCGGTCACCCCGATGGCGCGTACGCGGCGGGCGCGGCCGGGTTCTTTTAGTAGTCGCCCGGCGTCGCGCAGTATGAGGGTCCACCACTCGTTCGCGTCCTGAGTGGCCGCACCATCATCGGCGAACGTCGTGGTCACTGAGGAGACGACGTGGTCTAGGAGCGTTCCGCTCGAGTCCACGAGCCCCACCTTGGGCCCACCGGTGCCCAGGTCGATCACGAGGTAGAGGTCGAGGTCCACGGCTAGTCGGGGATCGACTGCTGCTGGTCCATCATGTCGGCCATGAAGAACCGGATGAGGTCGTCGGACTCGGCCGACGGGCCTCCGGCGACACCGCCGTAGATCGCTCCGGACTGCGCGGGAGCGTTCGCGTGGGCCTCGGCGTAGGCGACGGCGTCGGCGAGGTCGGTCTCCCAGCGCTCGAGCACGCCCGGTTGCGTCTGGGGTCGGGTGACGGCCATGTGGAGGGCGTTGGGGTACTGCTGGCCGTTGAGTCGCCAGCCCCGCAGGCGAAGGAAGTCGTTGACGTGGTAGACGTCGTAGTCCGTCGCGGTGAAGGAGAAGAGGAAGCTCGGTGACCCGATGATCGAGAGGCTGTCGTGGGCGCGAACGGCCGCCTGCATCGCAGCCGATGTCTCGAAGATGCGTCGGGCGTACTCGCGGTAGCCGGAGCGCCCGAGCTGGACCATCGCTGCCCAGGTCGCGGCGAGCAGACCGCCCGACCGCGACCCGTCCATTCCCGGGGAGCAGTACTTGCCGCCCGACCAGTCGGGTTGGTAGAAGTACTGGCTATTACGCAGCGCCCGGTCGGCGAAGCACAGCACGCTCGTGCCCTTCAGGGCGTAGCCGTACTTGTGGGTGTCGGCCGACATTGTGGTCACCCCCGGTACCGAGAGGTCAAAGGGCGCGTCGACGTAGCCCAGTTCTCGACCAAAGGGCAGGATGAAGCCGCCGAGACAGCCGTCGACGTGGAGCCCGATCCCTCGTTCGAGGGCGAGCTCGCCGAGTTCGACGATCGGGTCGATGATGCCGTAGCCGTAGTTGCACGCGGAGCCCACGAGCGCGACGGTGTTCGAATCGACGTGGTCGCGCACCCAGTCGAGGTCGACCTGGGCGCTGCGGGGGTCGACGGGAGCCACGCGCATCTCGACGCCGAAGAGGTGGCCGGCCTTGTCGAAGGCCGGGTGAGCCGTCTCGGGCTTGATCATGTTGGGTCGCTCGACCGTCGCCGCATTCGCCTCGCGATAGGCGAGCACGGCGTGGGCGATGGACGCCGAACCACCTGAGGTCACCAGGCCGGCCGGGTCGTCGTGACCGCCCGCGCCGAGCAGGTCGAGGGTCATCGCGATAATCTCAGCCTCGAACTTGGTGGCGCTCGGACACATGTCGCGCTGCAGGGTGTTGACGTGTGAGAAGTACGAGAAGGCTGTGTTCAAGAAGTCGTAGTGCTCGTGGTCCCCGCAGTACATCGTGCCCGAGCACTGGCCCGTCTCCCAGGTCCGGTCTTCGCGCGTAGCGAGGTCCTCGAGGACCGCGAGCACGTCGGTGCGGCGCGTACCCTCCTCGGGGAGGGCCCGGTTGACCGGGTACTGCTCGGCGTAGGGGAATGGAACCATGTCGCTCCTCGTCAGTGCTACCGAGAGCGTAGGACGACGAGGCGCGTTACGCGAGTCCCGTCGCCGAACGGTGCAGGCGCGCGAATGCCGTCGCGGTCTGGTCCGTCGTCGCCCCAGAGGCGAGCAGCAGACTGAGGAGCACTCGAGCCTTTCGTCCATCGAGGAAGCCGGCACTGATCAAGCCACGCCCCAACAGGTCACGTTCGGACCCCACGTAGCCGTAGGTCGACGCGAGAACGTCACCGGCGCCGGTTCGTGACGCGAGCACGACGGGCATCGTCGCGGCGAGGGCCATCAACGGTTCGACGAGCCGGGCCGGCACGTGGCCGCCGCCGAAGCCCTCGATCACGAGGCCGGCGTAACCGAGATCAACGAGGTGGCCGACCAGGCGCGCGTCGACGCCGAGGGCGCAGGTCGCGAGGGCTACCGCGGGCACCGCGGTGCCGGGCCGAACGGGCTCGAGGACGCGGGCGAGACGCGGTGGGCTGACGTAGCGCCGGGTGCGGCCCTCGAGGATCCGAGCGACCGGGCCCGTCGCCCACGACGTGAATGCGGCGAGGCTCGCCGAATCGGACTTGCGTACGAATCGAGCCGCGTGGACCTCGTCGTTCATGACCACGAGCACCCCGAGTCCGCGCATCGTCGGATCGCTCGCGACCCGGATCGCCGCGGCGAGGTTGGCTGGTCCGTCGGCGCTGAGCTCGCCGGGATGGCGCATGGCCCCGGTGACCACGATTGGTGCCTCACTCGCGTTCAGCAGGTCCAAGGCGAAAGCGAACTCCTCGATCGTGTCCGTGCCCTGGGTGACGACGGCGCCGACGAATCCGCGCTCGAGGTCGTGGGCGATCCGGTGGCTGAGCTCGACGGCGTCCTCGATCGTGAGTTCACCCGACGCTACCTGTCGCACGCCGACCACCTCAATCTCGAGGTCACCGAGCGCGTCGGACGCGAGACCGAGCAACGCTGCACCATCGAGGCTCGGCCGCACGCCACCCGTGCCGTCAACGTCAGCGGAGGCGATCGTTCCTCCGAGGGTGTAGAGCACCACGCGGCTTCGAGTGTGCTCGGCGGGTGTGTGCGACTGTGGTGACACGGCGAGTCTCGTATCAGGCCACGATGTGGCCGTCGTGGTCGAATCGACCAGCCAGCGTCGGCGCGGCGGACACGGCCTCGTAGCGGTCGATGTCAGCGACGTGGCGCAGGGTGAGACCGATGTCGTCCCAACCGTTGAGGAGTCGTTCGCGGGTCATCGGGTCGAGCACGAAGGTGCGGTGCCAGCCCTGGGCGGGGACTTCGACGCGCAGTTGCTCGACGTCGATGACGAGCAGGAGTGACGGGTCGCGCGTCACCATCGCCGCGAGCTCCTCGACGTCCTCGACGCCGAGCTGGACGATGACCAGTCCCTGTTTGCTCGAGTTGTTGCGGAAGATGTCGCCGAAGGACGGTGCGATGACGGCCTGGAAGCCGTAGTCCATGAGCGCCCAGACGGCGTGTTCGCGCGAAGACCCAATGCCGAACCTCGGTCCCGCGAGCAGGATCGTGGCGCCCTGGTAGGTCGACTGGTTGAGGACGAACTGGGGGTCGTCACGCCACTCGCTGAATAGTCCGCGTCCGAACCCCGTGCGTTCGACGCGCTTCAACCAGCCCGACGGGATGATCTGGTCGGTGTCCACGTCGGAGCGTCCGAGCGGGACCCCACGGCCCTCGATGAGTCGGACGGCCTTCATCGTGTCACCGCCGGTACGTCGAAGTGACCGGCGAGTGCGGTCGCCGCGGCGACGGACGGTGACACCAGGTGGGTCCGTCCACCCCGGCCCTGACGGCCCTCGAAGTTTCGATTCGACGTCGAGGCGCTGCGCTGGCCCGGCTTCAACTGGTCGGGATTCATGCCGAGACACATCGAGCACCCCGGCTCGCGCCACTCGAAACCGGCTTCGAGGAAGACGCGGTCGAGTCCCTCGGCCTCCGCCTGCGCCTTGATGCGGTGCGAGCCGGGTACCACGAGGGCTCGCACGCCGGCAGCGACGTGATGGCCCTCGGCGACACGGGCCGCGGCGCGCAGGTCCTCGATACGCGAGTTCGTGCAGGATCCGATGAAGACGACGTCCACGGCGATGTCACGCATCAAGGTGCCCGGGGTCAAGTCCATGTAGGCGAGGGACCGCGCCGTCGCCTCGCGCTGGTCCGGGTCTTCGAAGTCGTTGGGTGACGGCACGGCGCCGTCGAGGGCGACGACTTGGGCGGGGTTGGTGCCCCAGGTCACGTAGGGAACGAGCTGGCTGGCGTCGAGCGTGATCTCGGCGTCGAACACGGCGTCGGGATCGCTCGTGAACTGGCGCCACCGGTCCGCGAGGACCTCGAAGGCGTCACCGGTCGCGATGGTCGGGCGGTGACGCAGGTACTCGATCGTGGTCTCGTCGACCGCGACGAGACCGGCTCGGGCGCCGGCCTCGATGCTCATGTTGCACACGGTCATGCGGCCCTCCATCGAGAGCGCGGCGATGGCGCTGCCGCGGTACTCGATGACGTAGCCGGCACCGCCGCCGGTGCCGAGTCGTGCGACGATCGCGAGGACGAGGTCCTTCGCACTCACGCCTTCGGGCAGGGTGCCGTCGACGGTGACCGCCATTGTCTTGGGCCGCTGCTGGGGGAGGGTCTGCGTGGCGAGGACGTGCTCGACTTCGCTGGTGCCGATACCGAAGGCGAGTGCGCCGAAGGCGCCGTGCGTGGAAGTGTGCGAGTCGCCGCAGACGATGGTCATGCCGGGCTGGGTGACGCCCAACTCGGGACCGATGACGTGGACGATGCCCTGGTTCTCGTGGCCCCGCGCAAAGAGGGTCACGCCGAACTCGCGGCAGTTCTCGTCGAGTGCTTCGAGTTGGCGCCGCGAGATGGGGTCTTGCACCGGCGTCGAGAGTGGGTCGGTGGGCACGTTGTGGTCGGCGGTGGCGAGTGTTCGATCGGGTCGGCGCACCGGGCGGTGATTCAGACGTAACCCGTCGAAGGCCTGCGGGCTGGTGACCTCGTGGATCAGGTGCAGGTCGATATAGAGCAGTGTCGGCTCGCCGGCCGGGCTGGCGACGACGTGCTCGTCCCAGATCTTCTCGAAGAGGGTCCGTCCGGCCACGTCAGCGCAGCCCGATGATCCGCACGCGCAACGTGCCCGACGGCGCCTCGTACTCCACCTCGTCGCCCACGGCGTGACCGAGCAGGGCCGAGCCGAGCGGTGAGGTCGGCGACGCGACGAGCGCCCCTTCGGGCTTCTCCTCGATCGATCCGATGAAGAACTCTTGGGCGTCGTCATCGGCATCGCCGTCGTAGACGACGCTCACGATCGTGGCGTGCTGGACGACGCCGGTGGTCGCGTCGCGCTCGACTAACTCATGATTCCTGATCACCGTGTCGATCTGGCGGATGCGGGCCTCCATCTTGCCCTGTTCGTCCTTCGCGGCGTGGTAGTCGCCGTTCTCCGAGAGGTCGCCGAGCAGCCGGGCGGCCTCGATGACCCGCGCGATCTCGGTACGCCCGACCGTGGTCAGGTGGTGATATTCGTCACGGAGCTTGTCCAGTGTCTCTTTGGTTATCCGGTGGATTTCGCCAGCCATGAGGTGTCATCTCCTGGGTAGGACATTGACTCTAGTGGTCGCGTTCTTTGATCATCGATCGGGTTTGCCTCGTTGAGGGCGGGCCAAGCAGACTGGGGGGATCAGGGAGGTGGGCGTGGCGACGAACGAGCCATATCGGGTGGCGGTCATCGGGGGAGACGGTATCGGGCCCGAGGTGACCCAGGCCGCGCTGACAGTCGTCGAGGCAGTGGGCGTCGCTCTCGCCACGACGGACTTCGACCTCGGTGCGGCGCGGTACCTGCGCGACGGCTTTGTCCTCGACGACGAGACGCTCGAGGCGCTGCGAGGGTACGACGCCATCTTGCTCGGTGCGGTCGGCCCGGCAATCGGCGACACGCGAATTCCCGGCGGCGTCTTAGAGCGCGGCCTCTTACTTCGCCTGCGCTTCGGGCTCGACCTCTATATCAACTACCGTCCTTTTCACGGCGTGCCCGGCTCACTGGCCGAGGGCCTCGACTTCGCGATCGTGCGCGAGAACACCGAGGGACCCTACGCCGGTGAGGGCGGCGTCCTGCGGTACGGCACGGCCCACGAGGTGGCGACCCAGGGCTCGGTGAACACCCGTTTCGGGGTCGAACGATGCGTGCGCTACGCCTTCGAGCGCGCGGCCGCGCTGGAGCGCCCGCGACTGACCCTCGTGCACAAGACCAACGTGCTCACCTACGCCGGGAACCTGTGGTCGAGGGTCGTCAACGAGGTGAAGGCGGAGTTCCCCACGGTCAGTGTCGACTACAACCACGTCGACGCCGCGTGCATCTATCTGGTGGAGGACCCGGCTCGCTACGGGGTAATCGTCACCGACAACCTGTTCGGTGACATCCTCTCGGACCTGGCGGGGGCGGTGAGTGGCGGGATTGGCTT
Organism: Actinomycetes bacterium; assembly: GCA_021777285.1. Next base: position 32,867 of record JAJYDR010000007.1, on the reverse strand, counting down.
CGCCGCGAGCGCCAACTTGAACCCGGCGCGCACCGGCGCGTCGCTCTTCGAACCCGTGCACGGCGCCGCACACGACATAGTTGGGACCGGTGCCGCAAACCCGTTGGCGGCGATTTCTTCAGCTGGTTTGATGCTCGAGCACCTCGGTGAACTCGACGCCGCGCGGCGCATCGCTCGCGCAGTGGCAGACTTTGAGCGCGACGGTACCGCCGGAGACACGGCGGCTCTCACGCAACGACTGATAGAGAGGTTGTGATGCCCATAACGCCGACTGACAAGATTTGGATGGACGGGGTGCTCGTCGACTGGAACGACGCGACGACGCACGTCCTGAGCCACGGGTTGCACTACGGAACCGGAGCGTTCGAGGGGATCCGCGCCTACAAGACGCCCCGTGGCGTCGCGGTCTTCCGGCTGCGCGAGCACATGGCGCGCCTACTGCGCAGTTGCAAGATCCTGATGATCGACGTGCCGTTCTCCCTAGACGAGCTCTGCGACGCCGTCGTCGAGACCGTGCGCGCCAACGACCTCGCGAACGGGTGCTACATCCGACCCTTGGTGTACCTGGGTTACGGCGAGATGGGCGTGAACCCCCTACCGGCCCCCGTCAAGGTGGCGATCGCTGCCTGGCCGTGGGGCGCCTACCTCGGTGACGACGGTCTCGCCAACGGCGTGCGCATGAAGATCTCGTCGTGGCAGCGCCACAGCCCCAACGCCATGCCGACTGCGGCCAAAGGGACCGGGATGTACCTCAATTCCGGACTCGCCAAGATTGAGGCGATCAAGGCCGGCTACGACGAGGCGATCATGCTCGGGCCCGACGGACGAATCTCGGAGTGCACGGGCGAGAACCTGTTCGTCGTGCGCGACGGCGTCGTGTTGACGCCGCCGCCGTCGGAGGCTGGCGCGCTGCCGGGCATCACCCAAGAGACGGTGGTGCGCATCGCGACCGACCTCGGCATCACGGTGCGCTTCGAGACGTTGATCCGAACGGACCTCTACCTCGCCGACGAGGCGTTCCTCACCGGAACGGCCGCCGAGGTTGTGCCGATCGCGTCGGTCGACGACCGCGTGGTGGGCGAAGGAAAGCCCGGCCCGGTCACCACGACGCTGCAGTCGACCTACTTCCAAGCGGTGCGCGGCGAACTGGAGCGTTACAACGGGTGGCTCACCGAGGTGTAACGACGTTCGGCGGTAGTCTCGTGAGGTGACTCAACCGACGTTTGTTCCAGTTCCCGCCGCGGGCGAGGTGCGTCCGACGATGCCAACACCGACCCCCGAATTCGCTCGCAAGCCCAAGGTCGGCCTCCAGCGCTCGCCACACCTGTTCGCCGGCAGCGGCGCGGGCACGCCCGCGCCCGGTGGCGGCTACGCGCAAACCATCGCCGAGCGTGAAGTCGCCAAGCTGGTCTTTGATCACGAGCACGATCGCCATGATGTGGTGGTCGGCATCGCCGCCGTTGCCGCCAAGCGGGCGAGCCTGATCGGGCGCGGACCGACGATCGGTGACGTTCGCGTCGCCCTCGACCATTTCGGGTTGCTTAGCGCCACGTCGGTCGACCATCACCTCGCCCAACCCTTCGCCGGTCTTGCGCACAGTTACGTGGCCCAGCGCGCCTTTGCTGACGCAGTAAACGTCGAAGAACTGGTCGCCGCGGGCGATCGTTGAAGTTGAGAGGATCAGTATGAGTTACACGCTGAATGATGAGCAACGGGCGTTTCGTGATGTGATGCGCGGTTTCGTGGACGAGCGCATCGCGCCGTTCGCCGCCGAGTACGACCGCGACCAGGTGTTCCCCCAGAAGAGTTTCGACGCGTGCGTCGAGATGGACCTGCCCTCGCTCGGCGTTCCGGCCGCCTACGGCGGCGCGGGCGCGGACATGGTGACCCAGGCGATCATGGCCGAGGAGATCGCACGGGCCTGCGCGTCGACATCGGTGACGATGTTGATCTCGAAGCTGGGCATGCTGCCGGTGATCAACTTCGCGTCCGAAGAGATCAAGCAGACGTACCTGCCACGGATCGCCACTGGAGAGATTCAGGCGAGCTACTGCCTGTCAGAGGCCGACGCGGGCTCAGATGTGGCGGCCATGCGCACGCGCGCAGTCCGTGACGGTGACGACTACATCATCAACGGTTCGAAGTACTGGATCACCAACGCGGGAGTCTCTGACACCTACACCGTCTTCGCGAGCACCGATCCCGACGCGAAGGGGCACGGCATCACGTGTTTCCTCGTGGAGAAGGGCTGGGGTGTCGAGTTCCCCAAGCACGAGGACAAGATGGGCCTGCGCGCGTCGCCCACCGGCGAGGTCGTCTTCAATGACGTGCGCGTTCCGGCGTCGCACCGGATCGGCGCCGAGGGTGACGGTTTCAAGATCGCGATGCACACGTTGGACCGCTCGCGTCCGACCATCGGTGCCCAGGCCGTGGGAATCGCCCAGGGGGCGATCGACTACGCGGCACAGTACATGACCCAGCGTCGTGCGTTCGGCTCGCCGATCAGCGATTTTCAAGGGTTGCGCTTTATGCTCGCCGACATGGCCATTCGCACCGAGGCGGCCCGTGCGTTGGTGTATCGCGCCTGTGCCGCGATCGACGATGGTGACCCCGACCACAACCTCAGTTACCTGACTGCAGCGGCCAAGTCGTTCGCATCAGATACTGCGATGAGCGTCACGGTCGATGCGGTCCAGTTGCTCGGTGGGTACGGGTTCACGAAGGATTTCCCGGTGGAGCGGTTCATGCGCGACGCGAAGATCACCCAGATCTACGAGGGAACTAATCAGGTTCAGCGTGTCGTCGTGGCCAAGCACCTGCTGAGGTAGGTCAAAACCCTGGAATAGCAGGGGATTCGTATCCGAGAGCGACGGATTCCTCGGCGTGCACACGGACCCGGACGTAGCGGACAACGCCATTCCTGGTGCCATTCGTGGTGACGGGCTCGAGGGAGCGTGCGGGAGCCGGCGCGGCTCGCTGACCGCCGTACAACCGCCGCTACGCGATGGCCACGTCGGCGAGTCTGAAGTCGTGAATTGTAAGCAGGTAGACGTCACCGAGTCGAACGTTGGACACGATGGGCGCTTGCAGAACCGCAAGACACGTACCACCGGGGTCGCGCACCGACGGGTACTCGACGCCACCGTGTCCGTTGCGTCGGAGCTGCACACCGAGGGCCTGACCGGCGTCGTATAAGTTCGGGTCGAGGCACGCACGGCTAGACGGGTGATCGTCATCGAGCATGGCGAAGTCCTGAGCGTGGACGTCGGCGAGAAAGAGTCGATAGGGGATCGCGTCCTCGTCGGATGCGCCCGTCTCCTGCAGGTGGCGAATCCGGTGGAACGCCACTTCTCGAACACAGGTGTCCGCGTTGAGGGCGCAGTACCACGCGCCCTTTGGCCCCGGTGGGTGGAAGCGTGCTCCCTCGCCCCCGTACGAGAAGGCCCCGTTGATGATGCGACTAAAGGGGATGCCAAAGACGAGGTCGGCGCGATTGAGGCCAGCTGCGGGGCGCTCTTCCTGTGCGAGAAGTCGACCATTTGTTGCCGCCGCAATCCGGACGAGCTGACCTAGCTCAGCGTCGTCATCGACGAGCCCCGCCAACGCTGTCTCGGGCGCTTGCGCGTACTCGCCGGGTATCAGACGAAGCGTGTCGTCACGAGTAACCGCTGCCAGTCGCGGCCAATCGGGTGGAGTCATAGACCTCCGCGTCGTCCGTCGAGCAGTTCCCTTATTCGCAACATCGCCGGAATCCCCTCGTGCGACATGGTCGCCAGCGGTGTCCGACCACTAAAGAGCGGATTGCTGTTGGGACGGCTCACCCACGTATCGGCGAGCACCCCGTGGTGCAGGACGTGTAGCGACGCGTAGATACCGAGTAGCAGCGAGACCCGCGTGAGTTGGTCAGTCGTCAGCGCAGTTGGCGCCCGGCGCTGCCACGTGTGCCAACTGCTCGCAGAGACCCCGCCTAGCAACTGCCCGACGTCAGTCACTGTGAGTCTCCATCGCTCGACAAGCCGCGCCGTGGCCTTCACCGCGGCTGGCGTGAGCTCCGCGCGAACCGCGCGGTTCGAAAAGTCTGGCCATACGCCAACCTCGAATAGCGAGGCGGGAAGAGCCACATCGAGTACTGCCATAGTCAACCTCTCTACAATTCTGTAGTCATTATAGTCCAGAACTACTCACACTGAGCAACTAGCCCGGTGTGAGATGTCCGTGGACAGATCTCGCTCGACGAGCCCTGGCAACGTAACCGTTCTGGCCGTCGTATCTCAACTGACGCCCGTACCGGACGAAGTGCCCGCTAACAGCGTGTGTCCGATGTACTCTGTGAAATCCCTGCTCCCTGACGACGGGTTGGACCATCCTCAGTGCGGATTCGTCCCGCGTGTCTTCGACGGCGAGGCACTCGTAGTTACCCGCCGCGTCGAGTTGTCGATTCGCTCATCGTGTGTGTGGAGGATCAGTAGAAATCCAAAGACCTAGCCAGCAAAGGGGTTTCGTGATTGAGGAATTCTTACTCACCGCCGAAAGTCGAAGTGCTCACCAGTCAATCAGGTTTGGTCCCTATGACTTGATGGTCACCCGCAACCAGTGAAATGCTGGCGGCGGTTGGCGGGTGTGGTCACCGAGTTCTTCTTGCAGCCACGAGCGCGTGTTTAGTCTGGTGCGGGGACCGTGGAGGACCATCAACTGTCGCTACGAGCACGATCCCTAGAATTCGCTTCGCCAGGTTCTCCTCATTCAGCAATGCCGAGAAGTTTACGTCAACGTCACAACGGGGGGACTGACGAGTGATCTTGAACGCACAGGTCAATGAGGGCGCGACCCGTAACCCACGCTGCAGTCCAGAAGTGACCGCTCTTCACTCATCAAGTGGACGAACCTAATATTGAGAATGTCGTGAGAATCAGTGAACTCTTGGATAGGAGCATTTGTGCAATCGATCGACGTTGTCATAGAAATACCACGGGGAACTCGTAACAAGTATGAGTACGATCACGACCAGCATCTCATCCGACTAAATCGCCACTTGACCTCATCCATGGGATACCCAGCCGAGTACGGATTCATACCTGACACCTTGGGCGGTGATGGCGATCCCCTCGATGTACTCGTGTTAACCGAGTACCCGACTTTTCCAGGTTGTGTGATCGAAGTCAGGGTGATCGGCGTTTTTTTCATGATTGATGAACACGGTGACGATGCGAAGTTAATTGCTGTTCCCAGTTACGACCCCCAGTGGAAGAACGCTACGGACATTGACGCTATTCCGACATGGAAACTCGACGAGATCAAGCATTTCTTTACCATCTACAAGGACCTCGACGAAGGGAAATGGGTCAACGTCGTTGGCTACCAGGGTCGAGAACGTGCGCTCCAAGAGCTAGCCGACTGTCAAGTACGCTTCGGCTCGAAATAGCGTAGTTCTTGAATCAGGGCCATACGGATTCAGCCGCTGGAGAATCACCCAGGTAGGAGGCGCCTGTCGGCGCCATGGTGAATTGAACGAATCCCCACCATCAAGAGAACTTGACGTAAACTAACTGTGGCGATGGATCCCGCCTGATTGACGCGAGTCAATCGAAGTGCACGTGTGGCTAATGGTTCCTGCTCACAGTGATAAGGGAGCAGGGCGTGGCCGTCGACTATCCATCCGACGTTATCGATCAGATTGTTCGTCTGTATTGTGAATCCGGTCTTTCAACCTATCGAATTGCGCAAGCGTTAGAAGTTGATCGACAGCGCGTGACGCATATTCTGCGACGCGAGGGAGTTGCCGTCGCACCAAAGGGCGCCGGCCGGAGCAGACCCTTAAGGGTGGAGGGTGCCGTCACCAAAGACGAATTGAGGTTTCTCTACGCCGAACAACGAGTGAGTTCCGTGGCAATTGGGCGAGCCTTTGGGCTTTCGGATCGATTCGTGCGAAGCAGGTTAAAGTTGTGGCAGATCGAACGAAGGACCAAGGGTGGAGTCAATCGCTACGACCGTCACGACGTGGATTCCGACGACCTGAGTCGTCTCTATCTTGATAAGGAGTGGGCAGCTTCGGTCGTGGGCGATGAGTTAGGTACTTCTGGAGGCATTGTGTTGCGCTCTGCACATTCCAGTGGCCTCCCCGTGCGTGCTGGGGGATCGCCACGTCCGTCACCAATGTATGACATCCAATTAATTGATGCACTCTACGACGACATCGACGTTGCGCGAGCCTTGACCTCTTGCAACGTGAAGATGGTTCGCGAGCCAGGTCCAATCTGGGTGCGGTTTCCAACTCCTGTTGAGTTGACCGAAGATCTTCTAACTGCCCTGTACTGCGAGTGCGGATTGGCGGGTTTTCACATTGAACTTCTGACTGGAGCTCCCACGTCTACCGTACTTCGCCGACTCGAGGACTATGGGATCGATCGTCGAGGACGTGGGGGTCGATCGCCTTTCATGCGGCGATGGCATTCGAACCAATCTAGGTCGGCGACGAACAACAGGTCAGGCCAGTCATGCATATGAAACGTTCGAACCCAGACTCGGACAACTCTTCAGTGGCAACGGGATCCGAGGACAAGGTTCTAGTGAATCTGCGGTGTTCTGCGATGGTTCTTCGTAACGATACCGTCCTGCTCTGTCATCGTCCTACCAGTGAGGACACCTGGGTGCTACCTGGCGGCACCCCGCGGCTCGGTGAGGGAACAGCGATCGCTGCGCAGAGGGAAGTCGAAGAGGAAACTGGACTCCAACTGACTATCGATCGAGTCGCATTCGTTCTCGAAGCCACAAGCCGCGATTGGAGCCATCACCTTATTGAGATTGTCTTCGTGGGCAAGGAGAGATATCCCAATATGGTGCCGAAGCAACGCGAGTCTGGGCTGTTGCCGTCATTCGTGCCGCTTGAAGAATTGGATCAAATTAAACTCCGACCGCCCATCGCTGGATATATCCGCGGCTATTCCCGATATCGAAGAACCAGCAGTGACTCACAGCGTCTGTTCACGGCGGCGTATCTGGGCAACTTGTGGCGTGTACCCGATTACGATGAACCTGGGGCCACACGCTAAGGCCTGACCTTTGGTCCCGTGTCAGACCCACACCTCACCAGTCGCATCCACTAGGACGAGACCAGCGACAGCGGAGACCAACGGATATCAACGAACTTCCTCAGGGTCATAACTCAGACCAAAACTCACCGAACGAGATGCTCTAAACATGAAGACGCAACGCCGCTGAAGTCTTGATCTGGTTGGTACTGACAGTTACACTCTAAGAGTAGTTACCGGATGATGCTCCGGTGGGCATTGGCCCGAACCGCCCCCATGGGCTAATGGCCTCTACGTAGATTCGGTTACGTGGAGATGAGCACAATGAAGCCTGGAGACGGAGCGATTCTCAGGAACGAAGTTCGTCCGGATGCTGTCGTGGCCCGAGGAGTCCATCCAATACGATTGACCTCCTCCGGTTCACTGATTCCGCATTCGCAGGCCCGCTACAAATTAAAGAACGGATGGCGATCAGACGACGCCAGGCGGCCGCGAACGGATCCATCATGATCGGTGATGAGATGGTTGTTAGTGAACCGGTCCACAAGACCGGCCAGAGCATCCTGTTCGCTTCACCGAATGCGATGGTTGGCCTCGAATCACCTTCGGAACCGTCGTGCTTCACCGACCTTCTGTTGAATCAAATCGTCGCAACTATCACTAAGGGTCGCGACGAGTACGACCTCCTCCCTTTTTTCTACACGCGTCTCGAAAGTGTCGACGCCATTGATTTTCGACATGAAGTGTGGCGCGATCTCGAAGATGTCGCGCTAACACAGCACTTGCGCTCATTCACTGAGGAGATGCATCAGGTGCGCCAGAGGCTGACCTGGGCGGCCAAGTCCTCGTTCATTCAGCAGCGTCGCGGTTGGTTGCTCGACGCCGCCGGGCATTACTGCAGCGCCGTGGAGAACCTGTCCGTCCAACTTGTTGACACCACAATCGATTCACGAGCGCTCCTTGGATTCCGCGACTTCATCGTGGACTACTCCCAGTCACGCCCATTCGAACTCCTGGCTCGCGAGGTGAAGTCATTAAAGGGCCGCTTGTCCGAACTGCGGTACTGCATCAACGTGAAGGGATCTCGAATTCGAGTGCTCAAGTATGAGGGCGAGGAGGACTACAGCGCCGAGATTGAAGATGTGTTCAAGCGCTTCCAACAAGGCGAGGTAAAGGACTACCGACTCCGCTACTCCGACTGGCCGGACATGAACCACGTCGAGTCGTCCATCGCCGATCGAGTCGCACGATTATTCCCTGACATCTTCACGGCACTCGGGACCTTCTGCGAAGAGCACAGCGCCTTTCTCGACCCTGCGATTGCCTCCTTCGACCGGGAACTCCAGTTCTACTTGTCGTACCTCGACTTCATGGAGCCGCTCAAGGCAAATGGCCTTGCCTTCTGTCTACCGCAAGTTCAGAACCGGTCCAAGGAGGTGTCCGCCAACGAGACATTCGATCTGGCGCTTGCAGTCAAACTTGTCTCGCTGAGTGCGCCGATCGTCCTCAATGACTTCCATCTCGACGGCCTCGAGCGAATCATTGTGGTCTCGGGACCGAATCAGGGCGGCAAGACCACCTTTGCCAGAACATTCGGGCAGCTCCACTATCTCGCGAGTCTGGGCTGTCCTGTCGCGGGCAGTCACGCTCAACTCATCCTCTTTGACGAGCTCTTCACCCACTTCGGCCAAGAGGAGGACTCGAGCTACCAGAGCGGAAAATTGGAGGATGATCTAATCCGGATTCGCGACGTACTTCGCCGGGCAACAAAGGACAGCATCATCATCATGAATGAGATCTTTTCATCGACGACCGTTCGCGATGCACTGGTGCTCGGTACGAAAGTCATCGACAGAGTCGTTGAACTCGACTCGCTCTGCGTCATGGTCACCTTCGTTGACGAGTTGACTTCGCTGGGGCCATCGATAGTCAGCATGGCGAGTACCATCAATCCTGAGAACCCGGTGGAGCGTACATTCAAGATCGTTCGACGTCCCGCTGATGGCCTGGCATACGCGATTGCCCTCGCCGAGAAATATGGTCTCACTTACGATCAACTTCGAGGGCGGATTGGCTCATGAAGGCTCACCTGATGTTTCAAAACACGGACTTTGACCTCGACCAGTCCCTCCCAGCCAACGAGGCCGATCTCGTACACGATCTCGACCTCAACACCATTCTCGCGGCGATGGGCAACGGCGACGATTTCCTGTTACGTGTTTCAAGGACCGCCCTGCTCACGGGACTTAACAATCCCGACGCCATCATCTATCGCCAGCAGGTGCTCGCCGACTGCTTGGCGAACCAAGAGACCGTGCGCCAAATGTACGCGCTCGTGGTCAAGGCCGTGGCGGACGTTCAGCGACATTTCTGGTTCACCTCGAGGAACTCGCCCTCGGGCATGATATACCAGTCACCTCAGGTGATCGAGATGTTCGTTGGCTTCTTGAAGCAGCTCTACGCGATCGCCGACGAGCAATCAGTCAACTTCACCTCGCCAGGATGGACCACCCTCTTCAACGTACTCGAGAGCGAACTCGATGCGGAGTACTTCTCTGTCGTAGAAGAACAACTACAACAACTAAAATTCAAGGAAGGGACTCTCATCAGCGCGCAGCTCGGTCCCGCGAACAACGGCGTGAGTTACGTACTACGCGATCCTCGTCACACGAGGCAGACCTGGAAGGAGCGCCTAGGTGTCGGCGGGCGAAAGTCGTTCTCGTTCGAAATCGCGCCTCGCGACGAGGCGGGGGCTCAGGCGTTGACCGACATCTTGAACCGTGGTGACAATCTCGCCGCCAACGCGCTCACGCAAGCGGCGGACCATATTTCCGACTTCTTCACAATGCTGAGAACGGAATTGGCCTTTTACGTCGGCTGTCTGAACCTTCACGAGCGCTTGACCCGAAAAGACGAGCCCACTTGCTTCGCCCGGGCGACGGACTGGACTCCAGCCGCGCTTTCGTTTATCGGACTCTATGACGTCTGTCTCTCGCTACGCTCCGAGCAGCGGGTCACCGGAAACGAGGCCAACGCTGACGGCAGGTCGTTGATCATCGTCACCGGTGCCAACTCTGGGGGGAAGTCGACGTTCCTGCGTAGTCTGGGTCTCGCCAATCTGATGATGCGATCAGGAATGTTCGTGGCCGCCGAGTCCTTCAGCGCGAGTGTCGGTGAGGGGCTCTTCACGCACTTCGTGCGTGAAGAGGACTCCACCATGACCAGTGGAAAACTCGATGAGGAGTTGGCGCGGATGGACACGGTCGTGAGCAACTTGAAGGCCAGATCCGTAGTTCTCTTCAACGAGTCCTTTTCCGCGACGAATGAGCGCGAGGGGTCCGAGATCGCACGTCAAGTAGTACGTGCTCTTCTGGACGCCGACATTCGTGTCGTGTTCGTCACCCATCTCTATGACTTCGCAGAAAGTTTCTTTCTTCGCGATGCCGCCACAACACTCTTCTTGCAGGCGACTAGGCAGACCGACCAGGCGCGCAACTTTAAGTTGGTCAGTGGCGAGCCACTCTCGACGAGTTATGGCGAGGACGTGTATAACCGAATCGGGGGCTGGGCCAATTGACCGAACTGTCCATTGGCCGTTTCTCGTGAATCAGTGCTGCATTCGTCCCGGGACGTTGTCAACGCTCAGCACTGTCCACCCCCGCACATCACGCTCGAGCACGTTATAGCAACCGGTTTCTTGGGCCAGTGGGGTGCTGCGGTCCAGCTCGGGGTCAATCGTGATGAGCAGTAGCTGATTGATCGCGTCGTGGCTGACAACGACCGCGGCCGCTCCACTGTCAATTCGTTGAGCAGTCTCCTCGAGGGCCACCATTGCTCGAGTTCTGATCTGTGTCACGTCTTCGACGTCGGGCGCACTGTCTACTGACCCCCATTGCTGATTCACCTCCTCGCGCGAGTGTCCGGCCCACGGTCCATAATCACGATCAATGAAACGCGGATCAAGTTCTACTTCGAGACCCGCTCGGGTCGCGACGGCCCGAGCGGTGGCGACAGCGCGCCGCAGTGGACTCGCCACTACCAGTTGCACGTCCTCGCGTGCGAGGACCTCACCGAGCGCTTCCGCTTCTCGTAGTCCGGTCGCGTTGAGTTCCGGGTCAAGCCGTCCTCGCAATACGCCCGCCGCATTCAGCGCCGTTTCTCCGTGTCGCGCGAGATAGATCCGCACCCTTGGAATCGAGAGCAGATCCGCCGACTTGACATCCCGCGCATCCGCTATGGCATGATTCGAAACATTCAAGAGAGCTCCTGGCGGAGAGTCATATCAACTCTGCTCATACACTTGCAGCACCATTCTACGACGACGTAAGTTCCCCCCGGGGCTATCTCGAGACTGAGCAACACCAGAATCCACCGTCAAGAAACGAGGAGACGAACTCCAGATGGTGAAGTGACACGACCGCATCTGGTGGTAACCACGCACTCCCAACTCACCACGGTTTTCGAACTTACGTCTCCGACCGCTAAATCGCGAGGCCGAGTGCCAAACCAAGACCTGCTCCAACCAAACCGACGACCGTGCTCATCGTCACGTTGAGGACCGCGTCGAGCACCTGGCCTACTTCCAAGAGACGAACCGTCTCGAACGTGAACGTCGAGAACGTAGTGTACGCACCACAAAATCCTGTGCCAATCAGTGCCTTGGTCACCGGTGGGAGATGCTTGCCCATAGAGAGGCCAGTCAACAGTCCCAGTAAAAAGGACCCCGAGACATTGATGAGAAACGTCCCCCATGGCAAATCCGATTCAACGCGTCGGTTCACCGCACGATCGAGCAGATAGCGCGAGGGTGCACCGACAAACCCACCGAGTGCGACCGCCAGCAGAAGACCGACCGTCATTTCGTGGGGCCAATCGACGACAGCACTTAAAGTTCCACTACTTGCACGTCCACGACAGTGACCAACACATTGACCAGCAAATCCGCAGCGTCACGAAGGAACGCCTCGATCGGATCCCCGCGATCAATTATGACAATCATGACCGGCGCGTCGTCCGACATGGCGTGCGTCTTGTGCACTTGACCCGATGCGCCGTAACCTTCGAGCGCTTCGAACGCCGTTGCACCGGCGAGTCTCGCCTTGTGTGCGCGCTGCATCAAATGGACAAGTAAGGAACCGTGGTGGTCGTGATCACGAACACCAAAGAACATAGTGAGTCGTTTGGCTGGGTACGTAACAAACCCTGGTACTTCTATTGTCATTGCAACTCTCCTTGCAGCCACTGTTCAACTCGAATGGCCATGCGTGCACCACTCATACCGAGCCACATCGCAAGCAGCCCCGAGAGCAGGCTGGCGATAATGTACGACACGCCCGTCATGAGATGGTGTCCTCGAAAGAGGAGAAGGGTATCGATTTCGAACGTCGAGAACGTTGTGTAGGCCCCAATCACTCCTGTTCCGATGAACGGACGCGCGAGTCGGCCTTTCGGGAACTGCTCAATGAGCAAGATCAAGAGAAAACCAAGAACCGCACTACCAGTGACGTTGATGATGAAGGTGTTCCAAGGAAACTGCCCTTGGGTAATTGGAAGCGTTAGCAACATCACGTAACGGGCGAGCGCCCCCACTACGCCACCGCAACCCAAAGCCAACACGATGACCAACTGTGAGCGTCGCACTCGGGGTCGCTGCGTCACTGACTCGTGCCGACGTCCACCATTCGAAGTGGAATCGACGCCCGAGGCTTTTCCTTCCGAACTTTGATTTGGTGACACTATTGACTCCATGACCGACGGGCGACGCGATGGAACGAGTGTCGTCGAGTGGCAAAATATCCCGCGCTCTTCCTCGGATATTCTAATCTCCCCATACGTGAATATGGAAGCGAGCAGGGCAAGCACAGAGAGACCGAACTAGTGTGACGGATGAGCGGCCACAGGTGCTTCGCGAGGACCATGGAGGTGATTGATGCTGCTGGATGAAGTCGCGACCAAGGTCACGATTTTCCTTAGCGAGGACGATCGACTGCATCACCGTGGCCTCCATGAAGAAATATTGCAACGAGCAAAGGATTTCGGCGTCATCGGTGTGACGGTCTGGCGCGCGATTGAAGGATTCGGCCAATCGGGACGAGTGCGCACCACTCGATTCCCTGACGCCAACACGGGGCTGCCACTGGTCGTGGAATTGATCGACAGTCCTGAGCGAATGGAGAGCTTCCTCGTCACACTGAGCGAATTAGCGCCCGGGTCGTTGGTCACCAAGGAGCAGGTTCAAGTGATCAGAAGCAGTGTTCCCACCATCGAATAGTCAGTCTGGCGAGGTTGTCCTCCAAAGTTTCAGTGAGCGAGTCCGTAAGGAAGTGCGCTTACAACCTCAATCTCAATCAATCGGTTGTATTTCGCGACGCGTTCACCGCGCGCGGGGGCACCACTCTTCAAGTGGCCAGAGCCCGCACCGACGGCCAGATCGGCAATGAACGTATCCTCGGTCTCGCCCGATCGGTGCGATACGAACTGCGCCCAACCAGCATCGCGACAGATGCGCATCGCTTCGAGGGTCTCGGTTACAGTGCCAATCTGGTTGACCTTGATCAACGAAGCATTGCCGACGTTGCGACTGATGGCCTCCTTGATAATCGCGGAGTTCGTGCACAAGATGTCATCACCGACGAGTTCTACGCGTTCTCCTAGCCGCGCCGTTAGTTGCTCCCAGCCTTCCCAGTCGGACTCCGCGAGTCCGTCCTCCAAGAGCCACACCGGATAGTCCGAGATGATCTCCTCGTACCGATTGATCATCTCAGTACTCGATAGCGATTCTCCCGCCACCTGGTAAAAACCGTCACGGTAGAACTCACTCGAAGCGGGGTCAAGGGCGATGGCAACACCTTCGCGACCGGGCCGGTACCCAGCCTCCTCGATGGCCTCCACCAGGAGTGCCAGAACTTCCTCGGGGCGATCAATTTGCGGCGCGAACCCACCCTCGTCGCCGAGACCCGTGGCGAACCCCCTACTGGTAAGTAGTCCCTTCAATTTTGCGTACACCTCCGAGCCGGCCCTGACCGCCTCGGCAATCGACGGTGCGCCGAGCGGCGCCACCATGAACTCTTGAAAATCCAAATTATTGGGGGCGTGCACTCCACCGTTCACGACATTGAAATGCGGTACGGGGAGCTTCGCCGTGACCCCGGCGGGCCGCAGATACTCCCAGAGCTGACGACCCTCAGACATCGCAAACGCTCGCGCGGCAGCAATCGAGACCCCGACGATCGCATTGGCTCCCAATCGAGACTTGTTCGCCGTTGCGTCCAACTCGATCAAGGTGCGGTCGAGTTCGTCGAGGTCGACGAAGGACCTTCCCGATAGCGCCGCGTCTATCTCGCCATTGACATTAGCGACGGCCCGCAGCACGCCATTGCCATTGAAGTGACTCGCGTCCCCGTCGCGTAGTTCAACGGCTTCTCGCGAACCCGTTGAGGCCCCCGACGGCACTCCCGCTCGTGCGATAGTCCCGTCACTCAACGTGACGGTCGTCGCCAACGTCGGCCGACTACGCGAATCGAGAATCTGCACTGCCATCACATTGGTCACCGTCTTGGCCATCGGGCCCTCCTCATTATTTGCAAACCAGCCTCACACGTGGTGCGAGCAACTTGAGTCCATGGTGGCCCACTACGTAGGTCCGCCGACCCAACCTCACGACATCACGTGTCACGCCACACCCCCAACGGTTGAATCGGTCATCATGAGCCACGATGATGCCCCCAGTGACAGCACCATCCAACCCGCCGCGTACGCGAAGGCCACCGTAGGTGAGATCACCACATACAAGATCCCCACTGTCACCGAAGACACGATGTCACCCGCCGCCTGAATTCCGCCGAGCACCCCAAATCCAGTACCACGCAGGGTGTCGGGAAGTCCTCGTGCGAGTAGTGCCGATTCGGATGTTTCGCTGAGACCGATTCCCGATCCGGCGAGAACGAACGCCGCGAGCAGGAACAACCACGAGTGTGAACCTAGGGCGAACCCTCCATAGGCCAGCACGTACAGGGCGGCGCCCACGGCGAAGACCGGCCGCGGGCCCGACCGGTCTATCCAATGCCCTCCACCAAACGCCACCGCGGCCGCGCACGCGTTGTGAGCCGCGTAAATAAGAATTGCGAGTGATGTGGCCGCGACCAGCGAACGACCGTCAGAGTGCAGAAGTTGTGTGACGCGCAGTATGAGCAGCGTGGTGGCGGTGTTGCCGAACTCGAAGAGGGTAATCGGGACGAGCGGTCGTGCCAGGCCTCGATGTCGTAGCGCCGAGAAGTCGAAACGAAAGGACGAGCGTTCACCGCGCGGTAGCCGCTGGGCCTCTCGTGCCGCAATCAAGATAGCGAATGCCGCGAACGCGCCGGGTATGGCCGCACACCAGATTGCTGGTCGGATACCGATCCAGCCCACCAGCACTGCGGCCAACAAGGGTCCCATGACTGCGCCGAGGTTGTCACCGGCCCGCTCCAACCCGTACGCCTTGCCGTAAGCGGCGGGCGGCGCGAGTTGAGCCAGTAACGAATCTCGAGCGGGTGAGCGGACGCCGCGCGACACCCACGCAGCTGATCGCAGCACCCCCAACTCCCACACGTTGGTGACGAGGCCCATGGCCCCCGTCGCAATTGCCGTGCCCAGATATCCGCCTACGGCAAGCCGCGAACGCCTCTGCTGGTCATTGGCGAAGGGGCCCCCGATGAGTTTCGCAACGCCCATGAGCGCGTCGCTCACGCCTTCGACGATGCCGAGGCCCGCCGCCGTTCCGTGCAGCACCGATGCAAAAAAGGTGGGCAGCAGCGAGGTAGCAATCTCGTGGCCGGAGTCAGAAAAAAAACTCGATGCGCCCACACTCCCGACACCTGGTGTGAACCAGTGCTTCCCTTGACCTTTGTCGACAGCACTGTTCAACTCACCCGCGGAGGTCTTCGGCTCGACATCGGGATCATGCGCGCCAACTCCCTCACCATTACCCACCACGTCCGCCTCTCGTGCGACTCACGACGAGACCCGACGGCGAGCGTGATTCGTACCCGCCGACACGCCCCTTGTTGCACGCACCCACCGCGTCCAGACCGTTGGACACTGATGCGTAGAGGTGCCGGACCACGATGCAGGGGGGGGCAACAACCTTTTAGAGACCAGAGTTCTCACTTAGACCACCAGCACCGGACAGGGATGCTGACGAAGTAGAGCCTCGAGTGAGCGTCCAACACCGCGGTGTACCACCTGCTCTCGTCCGTGGGTCCCCACGACTACGAGATCGAACCCGTGTTGTTTCGCAAAGTTCGCAATGGCGTCAGCGGGATTGTCGTGGACGACCACGTGCGGCGTACCGAGAGCACTCTGCACGTCACGTGCCACTTCTTCATCGAGACCCGCGGAGAGTTGAAGTCGCTCGGTCTCGATGGCCTCCTCGCTCGCCTCGGACGTCTCGGCGTGCGCGGGTGGCCGGACGACCATCAGTAGGTCGACAGACCCTCCCACGTCCTCAGCGAGCGACCGAGCGACGCGAAGAGCGCGTCGTGCTCCGCTCGAGCCGTCGTAGCAGACAAGAATTCGCCGGAACACGCCGCCGTGCATTTCTGAACCACGTACCTCTTCTCCCACCATAATTTCCCCCCTCTACTTGACCACGTCAACAATCGCCAGAGCACCCAGCAACGCCAACAGCATGTACGCCACGTAGACGTTGAGTCGCCCCGACTGCAGACGCTTCGCGGTCCTCGACACCTGGAGCAGACTCGATCTCAACGGACGGTACAGGTACTTCTCAACCGGTTCGACGACCGTCGTATGCGTCGCGACGTGCGAATGACCATCAAGCGATCCTTCATCGTCGCCATGGCCGGAGTCCACGGATCGCCTCGCGCCGAGCAGGTTCGCCAGCACGTGTCGAAGCGGATTGGCGAATCCGAAGGACGTGTAATTCGAAGGGCCCTCCACCCCGGAGGTCGCCGAGTGCCACGCCGGCACACGGCGCACTCGCAGGAACTGACCTCGCGAAAGAAGCAAGGTCATAAGAAACACGAGCGCGATGTCACTCGCCAATATGACCCAGAGCCACGACGGAGACAGAATCGAGAAACCCGAGAACACTGGTTGGAGCACCCACGGTGACGTCAGCGCCTGCATAGTGACGACTTTTGCGACCACGGGTGACAAGCCCTCGGCGATATAGCGCACCTCAAGTGGGCTCAGGGCCGCGAGGGCCAGACAGCCAGTGCCGAGCACCGTCAGGCCGATCTTGTTGAACAATCCAGGCTCCCGTCGTCGCTCGAGTTCGGGGTTTGCTCTACCAAGAATTGTCAAAGCGAGAAGACGCAGGAACACTAACGCTCCGAGTCCAGTCGTCAGTGCCACCATGGCCGCCGCCCCGACGAGCCCGAGGCGTAGCGCGAGCCCCCCAACCCGGAACTGCTGCATGAGTGCTTCGAGGATGAACCACTCGGAGACGAAGCCGATGGTGGGCGGTAGCCCCGCCAGAGTCAACGCTCCCGCGGCGAACGTCACGCCACTCCAAGGCATCCGACGACCGACACCGCGAAGGCGATCGAGATCATCGGTACCCGCCGCCTCTTCGAAGTTGGCGAGCGAGACGAAGAGTGCGGACTTGGCAATGGCGTGCGCGGTGGTCTGCAGGGTGGCGGCGAGCAACCCGACCGCCATGAGCGCCGAAGAGTGCAGAACGTCACCCGTGAGCGCCACGCCGTACGCCGTGACGATGAGTCCGGCGTTCTCGATACTCGAATACGCCACCACGCGAGAAAGGCTGGACTGGACGCCCGCGAACGTGATGCCGAGCAGCGCGGTGAAGCCTCCTACGAGCAGCACGATGATAACGAGCCATACGGGCGGAGGCTCCAACACACCGAGGAAACGCCACAGCCCGTAGACACCCACGTTCGCCGCGATCCCGGCCATCGCGGCGCGCGTAGGTCCGGGCGCCGCGGGATAACCAATGGGAATCCATACTTGGAACGGCACGACCCCCAACTTGGCCGCGAAGCCCACCACGACGAGCACCCACGCGACATCGAGCAGCGCACCCGGACCAACGGCGTGCCAACTGGCGATCGTGAGGCTGCCCGTGTGACCGGCGAGTAACAAGAATCCGAACAGCAACGCCGCACCGCTCACCTTGCCCATGCCAATTGTCGACCACGCGGCACCCGTCTGACGGGCGGACGATCGGGTCAACGAAGTGAGTATGTAGAACGCGAACGTCAGCAGTTCCCAGGCAAAGAGGAAAAGGAATGCGTCAGCCGCACACACAATAACGGCGGCGGCTCCGATCAATAGCAGGTAGCCCGAGGCGGTACCTCGGTGTTGGCGCCGATCATCGGGATGGACCCAGGATGCGAGACAGACCGAGACGGCCGCAGCGATGGCGAACATCAAGGTGAGGAAGTAGCCCGCGAGTTGATCGATGGATAAGGCACCGTGGCCGACCCCGAGGAAGGCACCGAGACCCACCGAGATCGACCCAGAGGTCGTGGCGTGAACGCCGACCAGCACGAGGCACGTGCTACCGGAGAGGGCGAGTACGTAGGGCCACGGTCGTGCGTACTTGGACGCCACCCCGAAGATGAGGTCAACGAGCACCCCGAGAATGAAGCACCCCATCGCGATCGCGAAGAGGGCACTCATGATTCGCTACCCGTCATCGGATTGCCCCGCGGAGAGTTCGTCGGGAGCAGGTTTATCGCCAGCAGGATCCCGTGCAACAGGGAAAAGGGTGACGCCGGTGAACCGGGAATGAACACGTCAACGTGAACGCTTGATCCCACCCCGCCGCTCGACGCGTACCCCTCGCCGACGAGCCCACCGCTGATCGCCTCCACGCCGGCGGCGATAACAACCTTCGGATTTGGCATGGCCTCAAGGGTCCGTCGCAGGGGCTCGGTCATACCCGCCGAGCCCACGCCAGTCACGAGGAGAATATCGGCGTGGCGGGGGCTCGCTGTGAAGTAGATACCGAGTCGCTGCACGTCATAGACCGGATTGGTGAGCGCCGCAATCTCCCATTCGTCGGAACCATCGGAGCCAGCATCGACGTGACGAAGGTGCACCGAGCGTCGCAGTGCTCTGACCCGGCGCGCCAGTTCGCCCCGCACCGCCGCGAGTGACGCATCGTTCTCGGGCTCGGGTACCACCAATCGCGTACGTAGGATAGATGACGTTTCAATGGCCGGCGAGAACCGGAATACCCGGGGCAGCATCTGCACGCATCGTCCACACAAGATGCACGCCCCACGGTCCAGCGATGGATCAGCGTCTACGACCGTAATCGCCCCGGTGGGACAAGCGGCCGCCGCGAGGTTCAGTTCGTCGCCCGTCGTCGTCCCGCGAGTAATGGTGACGGACGCCCGGAAGCCTGGTCCGTAGTTATCGAGGCGCCGGGGGTAGCGGGAGGTGACGATACCTTCACGTAGTCCGCGCGGAATCCACGGCATCAGCTCGACACTCCGGCGATTGAGAGACCGAAACTGGCCTCAATGAACGCGAAATCCGTGAGGATGTCCTTCGGAAAGGCGGCGGGAAACAGTGCCATGTTATGGAACGACGCCGAACGCGGCTTCACCCGTACCAGTTGTCCGTCTCGGGCCTCGACGAGGTACAGCACCTCACCCTGGGGAGCCTCGGCCCAACCCACCGCTCGGCCGCTGACTTTCCCGATTGGGCGTCGCCATTCAGTGTCCGATGGCCCTCCCCGTTTACTGAGTTCCTCAATGGCCTCGCGCATGAGTGAAAACGCTCCGGTAATCTCTTGGACTCGAACACGCTGGCGCGCCAGCGCGTCACCGTCGCCGCGTACCTCGAGTAGTTGCTCGCCAAGGTGGACGTACGCACCGTACGCGCGGGCGAATCGGACATCCTCCATTACCCCTGATCCCCGGGCTAGGGGACCGAGCGCTCCGAAGCGGTCGGCGACGTCGGCCTCGAGCACACCGGTACCCCTCAACCGATCGAGGAATGAAGGCGTGTTCATCAACAGACGAGTGTCGACGTCGATCGACTGCTCGAGAGTACCAATTGCGCCGAGCGTCTCAGTGGCGCTGAGCGCCGGAGGGCCCGCCACCCCTCCCGGAACGACGACGCCACGACCGAACCTGCTCCCGCTGAGTTGCGCCCGGAGCCGCTGAACCCTCTCCTTGTGTAGCGAAAACCGCGCGAAGGCGACGGCTTGCCCCGCCGCCTCGCTGTGGCGCACGGTCGAGTCCAGATGGTTCGCGACCCGTTCGAGCTCAGCGTGCAACACCCGCACGAGCCCGGCCTGTAGTGGCACCTCGACACCGGCCAACTCTTCGAGCGCGGCGCAGTACGCAATGGCGTGAGCGACCGACGCCACCCCTTCGCACCGTTCGGCCAGCAGTACCCCATCACCGACGTCCAGCGTTTCGAAGCGAGCCTCAACGCCACGGTGCTTGTAGAAGACCCGAGTGCGCAGGTGTGGGATGTCCTCCCCCGGCGTTTCGACCAAGTACTCAATGGACTCAAACACCCCCGAGCGGACGGGCCCGTACGAGATCGTGAAGACTCCTTCGCCTCGAAGATGTGCAGTAAGTGGCGTGGGATCGAGTTGACCCTCGGGAGCGACGGACCCCGATCCGAATCGGGGTCGGATGGCCGACGTGACGAAGGGAAAGACCAGCGGATCCACGCGGTCCAGCCCACTCGGCACGAGACCGAACAGGTCGTGGATCTCTCGCTCGTACCAGCTCGCCGCCGGCGCCTGCCTCGAGAGAGCGGGGAAAGCGCCCACGCCCGCGGGCACCACTGTTTCTTGGATGACCAGCGATCCCGAGTGGGAGAGCAGCGCGATGAGTCGAGTGTCCTCACCTTCGGCACTCGCAACGAGTCCAGCGAATCGCGCGCCGTGGCTCACGTGACGCGCCACCTCGTCGCTGAAGCGATCGATAGATGTCATATGAGTTGATCGATCAATGTTCATCTCGGGGTCCTCAGTTCGTACGCCGCTCGATGCAACAACTCGCTCAACTGTGACGGGGGGTGTACGCCCAGGAGCACGAGTGCCGCCAGTCCGATCACCATGGACGCGACGATCCATACGCTCACCTCGCCCTTCGCCACCACGATCGTGCCCGGTGCGGCCTCGAGCGCGTTCGTCGAATCGGGGCTGAGCATCGTCTGGGTCGTGAACCACGACAGTCCGAAGAATGCCAACGTGACGAGCACAACGAAAATCGCCGCTACGCCATCACGCGGATCAGATAGGCCGCCGTAGACGATGAGGAACTCACTCCGAAAAATACCGAACGGTGGCATCGCCGAGAGTGCCAATACCGAGGCGACCAGCATCGTCCCGCTCCACGGAAGAGCGCCGATCCCACCGCGGATCTTTGTCATGTCCTTGGTGCCAAATTTTCGCACCACCGACCCCACGCCAAAGAATGCCGTCCCCTTCGCCGCCGCGTGCGCCATGACGTGCAGCAATACGCCAAAGATGGCGATCGGCGAGCTGAAGCTCATGCCGATCGCGAGGATTCCCATGTGCTCAACGCTCGAATACGCCAACAAACGCTTCATATCTCGCTGGCTGAGTAGATACAACGAGGCGAGGAGCAGTGTCGCAACGCCGAAGATGAGCAACACTTCACGCGGAAACGTAGGACCCAAAGTACGCACGGCGATCTGGAAAAATCGGAGAATCGCGTAGAAGCTCACCACGAGAAGAGCTCCCGACAACAACGCTGAGATCGGCGTGGGGGCCTCGGAGTGAGCGTCGGGCAGCCAGGTGTGCACCGGAAAGAGTCCCATCTTCGTGCCGTAACCGAGCACGGCTAGCACGAAGGCCAAACGCACGACATCAGGATGGAAATGGACGGCACCCGCGAGCAGCGTCGTATACGAAAGATTGTATGCCGCTCCGAACACGGACGTGCCGGCGTAGTACATGAGAATCGTTGCGAACAGGGCGATGCCCAACCCCAGCGACGCGAGGACCACATACTTCCACGCGGCCTCGGACGCACCTTGCGTGTCGTCGATCGCCACCAGGAGCGCGGAGATGACCGTCGTGATCTCAATGGCCACCCACAACAGTGCCAGACCATTCACCAGTGGAGCGACGACCAGCGACCAGCAAAACAAATTGAGTCCCGCGTAAAATCGACGTCCGTAGCGGGTCCCACGAATACCGGGATCGACCTTCAAATAGCCCTTGGTGAAGATAGCCGTAGCGGCGTAGAGGAACGTGACCGCTAGCAAGAAAACTATGGAAAGCGAATCCACGCGCAGGATACTGCCGACGCTGACCGTATGGTGCGACGCGCCCGACAGCAGACTCAGAGCGCCGACGAATGAGAGTGTACCGACGACCACTGTCAGGTATTTCGAGACTCGCGCTGGAAGGAACCAGGTGACGACCGCACAGGCAAGCGGTGCAATGGCGAGAGTGACGAGGAGCGCGGACATCTAGCCTCGCAGCCGATCAAGTTCAGTGGTGGACAGCGTCTCATTGCGCATGTGGTGCACCCGCATGATCACTCCAAAGACCACCACCGCGACCAAGAGATCAAAGAGGAACGCGACGTCCACGATCAGCGGTAACCCCGAAGCGACGACCAGGCTCGCCACGGAGACGCCATTCTCCAATGAGAAGAATCCAATCGCCTGGGATACCACGTCCGTTCGCAGAATGATCAGCACGAAAGCCACCAGAACCACAGCGCAGGCAATCGCGAGCGCCGACGTCGGCAACGACACCGAACTAACGTGCAGCGATCCAATGGCGAAGAAGCCGAACGCGGCCACGACAATGGCGATCAGGATGGCACTCGCCGTCCCGACCACGGAGCTTCCGGCCAAGTCCGTGTCGGCATCGCGCAAGAGCCGCAGTACGAGGCCGGGCACCATGACAACCTTCAAAATCAGTGAGAGCCCAGCCAGCACGTACAACTCGTCGATGTGCTTCGATGCGGCGACGAATGCGGCCAGACCACTCACCACAAGTGACTGAAAGGCGTAAAGACGAACTTGGGAACGAAGCAGCGGCGCACGCAGCATGGCGAACTCGCTCAACAGCACGAGTACCGCCATACCAGCGGTAACACCTTCGTAAGTCGATGGGACGTGATACATCACCCACCTCCGGCGTAGAAGACCAGCACCCCGAGCACGGCGAGTAGAAACGCGCTGGCGATGAACTCCGTGATCTTGAAGAGACGAAGCTTGGAGAAGAGGTTGTCAATGATTGCGAAGACCAAACCGAGCATCATCGCTTTAACCAGAAGCGCGACCACGGCGAGACCGACGGCACCCAGATTGCCTGTCGCTGCGAGTCCCCACGGCGCAATGAACACGTTGATGAGGATTGTGTACAAGATGAGTTGCTTCATCGTCGCGCCCCATCTCAGCAGGGATAGCGCGGGTCCGGAGTGTTCAAGAGTGCGCGCCTCATCGATCATTCCGAACTCCAGAGTTCCCGAATGCGTCTCGACGGGAATGCGACCCGTATCCACGAGCACCACGAGAAAGAACGCCGCGGCCGCGAGAACGTGGCTGGGGCGCACCATCTGGGAGGCGGAAGAGCGGACCGTGGCAGCGAGCGCGTAGGGAAGGTCGGTGCGAGTGATCAGAGCCACGGCGAAGATTACGAAGAGAATCGTTGGTTCTATGAGCGCCCCGAACGTCATCGCGCGACTTCCGCCCAGTTGAGCGTACGGCGCGCCCGATTCGGTGCCAGCGAGGGCCACGACAAAACCGGCCAGTGCCAAGATGAACCCACCACCGAGGATGTCCCCGGTATAGCCCAGCGGAAGCGGAAAGGTGGTCAGCACGGGAATGAGCATCGGAACGGTCAGGTAGCAGGCGAACGCGACGATCGGACCAGCTAGAAACACCCAACTTGACTCGTCAGTGACCAACGTTTCTTTTCGGAAAAGCTTCGCGATGTCGTAGTAGGGCTGAAGTATCCGGGGTCCTCGTCGACCCTGGAAACGTGCTTCGAGATGAGAAGTCACACCACTCACCAGAGGAGCACCGAGGAGGATCGTCAGAACCTGAAGTGCCTGTATCCCCGTTGGGGATAGAACTATCAAGCCCACGAAACAACCTCCACGCGATCGAACTCCCGTAGAAGCCATTAGCCCGGTGGGGCGGTTCCGGCTACTGCCTGTCGGGGCCTCATCCGACTTACCTGACGATATCTCATCGCGCGCCGATGAATTGGGATTCGATCACCATCTCGTGACTACCTCGAGTCCTAAACCTCGATCCACCGCGCGGGTGAAGTAGTCGACGAATTCGAAGCCAAGACCTCAGACTCAGTCGTGGTTCTCCGAGGTCCGGGTGTTTGTCCGTTGAGCGGACGTGTGGGGTCACCAGCTCGATGATTCTTGTTACCTGTTAGCGCTGGAAGTCACCGGGCGTGCCGCGGGCGACCTCAGGGGTGGACCGGTCAGGTCTGTAGTTTGACGAGCCGCACGAAGCACTCGCTCCACTGCATGGCCCATGGCCAGTGTGTTGGCAGGTGAAGGTATCGACGTCGTCCAGAGTTAGTGATTCGACCGGGTAGGGCGATGAACTTTCGACGGATCGTCTTGGCGACGAGGGGTCCGGTGATCTCCAGTCCGAGCGATCCGACCCAGCGAACCAGGTTGTGGGCGATAGACGCGAGCACGGCCCAGGCGGCGTTCGCGTTGAAGTCACCCGACGGGCAGTGCTCGAGTCCCGAGCCTTCTTTGAGGTCACGGATGGCCAGTTCCACGACGGCGTGACGACGGTGGTCGGCGTCTAGGAAGATGGCTCCTCCTTCGCGGTCGGTGATGAAGGCGTGGTAGCGGTAGGTGGGGAACAAGGCGGGACGGGGATCATTCAACTTGGTGCGGCGCACTATGAGACGGTGGTCCAAGTAGCGGGTTTCGCCGACCCAGGCATCGCCGTTCACCGTGTAGTCGATCGCCGTCCACTCCTCTTCGATGATTGACTCGATGGCCCTTGTAATCACTGGGGTTTGACGCACGGTGATCGAGTAGCGCACGTCGTGGTCGCGACACGCCTGCACTACGTACTTGGAGAAGAAACCCGAATCGCAGCGCAGCGTCAAGGGGCCACCGGCCCCGGCCCTTCGCACCCGGCCCACCACCTCGCGCACGAAGCGCTGGGCGCCGCGCTGGGTGTTGGCCGAGCCCTTTCGAAAGCGCACGTGCAGGGTCTCACCGGTATCGGCGCGCGTGGCGAGCAGTGGGTGAAAGCCCAGCACCTTGGTGTAGCCGTAACCGGCGCCCTGCTTCTGATTCCCGAACACTTCACAGATCGTGGAGTCGATGTCGATGGTCATAGGCTCGTCGCCCGGACCGGCGCCGATCGCCCAGGCACGGGTCAGCAGCAGCTCAGCGACCCGGTCCAGTTGGCGCACGTTGCCAAAGGTGAAACGACGCAGGAACGTGCCAAGCTTCGAGGGCGCCATCACCCGGTGCGAGAGGACCGACGAGGTCGCCCCCGAACGCAGCACGTCGGCGTCGTCGATGCAGGATGCGCCCGCGACCATTGCGTGCACCAGGGTCGCCACCCGCCTGCCGGGGAACGGCGCGATCGAAATTGTCTCCTCGGCGAGTTGATGAAGGCCGAGCTTTTCACTGAGCAGACCCACCAACGCGAGTCCCGCGTTCGCCACGGCGTGGTCGTCATCGAATGCCACCGAAAGACGAGAAGGGCTGTGTAGAGTGGTCATCGAAAAGGTGCCTTCCTCAAGAGGTGAATTTGTTGTTTCGCAACTCAAATTCTACCTGATGGAGGCACCTTTTTCGTGCATGGTCAGACCTTCAGTTCGCTACCCCGACGGTGGTTCCAGGCTAAATTGACTCGCCGATGAACCACACAGGGGACATCGGCGTGGCGATAAAGTCCACTCCACACATGAGCGAAACCCTCTTCGCCCGGTCAGTAGCGGTGCCACGAGCAACCGATTCAAATAGACAATGAACTATCGACGAGGATCACGGGTAAGCCCTGACTCCATCACTCCACCCGAGAACGGCCTGTGAGCGATTCGGCAAAATTGAACGCCACGGGCACCAGCCAGCGTAGATGCCAGATGATTTAGCGCAAATTGGGCAGAATGGTAACTGGACATTGCACATGACGAACGCAGTAGTTCGTAATTGATTCATGCATGATGCGTGACATTATGCTCCGACTAGTTGATCCGATTACTAGGAGCTGTGCACTCTTACTGTATTCAACTAGTACCTCGCCAGGGAATTCGTCGCATAACCTTGAAGTTGGCTGAATCCCATGATGGCGTGCCACAGCAATGGCACCATCAAGAATCGCCTGCGCTTGCTCAATTTCTTCGGTTGCCGGAATCGGAACTTCTGATTTGAACCTAGCTTCAAGGCAGTGAACGATGGTCAGGTGACCGTGCCATCGTTCCGACTCTTCGATTGCCCAAATCAGGGGCAATTGCCTATTCGCTCCACTGATCCCAACGACGATTTGCGGTTTCATCATCGCCCCAGCCTTCCCAACACCAACTGCGCACTCTGCCCGACAGTAACTCTGTCCTGCTCAATATGCACCCTTTTGCCGTTAGATCGTACTTTCGTACGATTTGTTAGCCCCGATCATTCGTGCGTCCAGAGAGTTGGAGGTGAAGCTATAGAGCAGATCTAATAACCACAAGCTCGTTGTCGCCTGCCGGTGAGAGTCCGGTCCGTAGCTACCAGGAGGCCGGGTAGCAGGCTAGCGGCTCGGTCTGGAAACGGCTCGGGTCGAAGCCCAGCGCCGAAAGTTTTTCGGCTCTCCTGCCGCTCAAGTGGGTAGTTGGGCAACCCTGGTTGTGAGTCGACGCCCGCCGTCTCATCTCACGATGTATCCCAGTCCGGTGGGGACCTATGACGGTATGGACCGCAATGTCGCGACAGAGGTCGAAGGATGCGGCGGCTGGTGCATGCGTTGAAGGACCGCCGTAGTTTGGGGGTACTCGGGCTGCGTGCGTCTCCCACGACAGCGCCGGCTTTGGAGACTTTCGATAATCGTCGGTAATCTCCTCAATCGTCAAGGCGTCAGTCGAGTCGGGCGGTCGCCGATCCGTGGAAAACGGTGACGCCCGCTTGGTTGCGGGTCTCGACGTCGAAATCAGCGACGACGACGCCGTCGCGTGACTCGATCGCGATGACCGTTGCCGTTGCGGTCAAGGTGTCGCCGGGCCAGACCTGGGCGGTGAAGCGCCCGCCGAAGTAGGTCAGTCGTGCGTCGCCGACGTAGTCGGTGAGCATTCGACCCGTCATGCCCATCGTCAGCATCCCGTGGGCGAAGACGCTCGGGTAGCCAGCGACTTGCGTGGCGTACACCTCGTCGGTATGGAGGGGGTTGAAGTCCCCCGAGGCGCCGGCGTACTGGACGATCTGGCTGCGGGTGAGGTTGTTGACGATCTCCGCACTGTGGCGGGTGCCGACGCTGAGGTTTGTGGCTTTGAGTGGCATCGTCAGTCACTCACCGTTTGTTCAGTGCGAACGCCAATGGAGCGTGCGACCACGGCCACCTCGCCGTCCTCGCCTCGGTATTCGATGATGGTCTCCTGGAAGCGGAGCACGCCCCCGCGGCGCCCCCGCTTCTGCCACGATCTTCCGGTGTGAGCGGCGAGAGTGAGTACTTCGCCGGGTCGAATCACACGACGGTACTCGTAATGTTGTTCGGCGTGAAGATTGGTCCCCCCTCCTGCGTCGACGCCCACCGCTTGCGAAGTCGGCACGGATTCTGAATCCGGTGCCCTACCCGTCGGCGTCGCACCGGAGCCGAACCAGGGAATGCCCGGTCGCGGTCGCAACGGATAATCGGGGTCGTAGTGGGCACTCGCCTGGACGAATGTGGGTGGCGCGATGATGCCACCAGTCTCGGTGTCGCGCGCGACCTCCTGATCCCGATAGACGGGGTTGTCGTCGCCGATTGCCCGGGCGAAGTTCATGATGAACCCCGCTTCGATTGGGAAGTGCGATGCGGTCATCATCCCTCGCTTCTGTGAGTCAACCAGCCCTCGCAGGTCGGCACCTTCGTGTTCCATTGAGACTGACGACGACTAGGTAAGCACAAACACCGCGGACCGTCGGCCTCTTCGTTCGTTCTGACGGTATCCCTGGTGGCTGTGTCCACGTTCAGCACGAACTGAAGGGCTCGCTACTTGCCTGCACCGCGGCACCCGGCACCATTGGTCGCCGGTGTGGCCATCGAGGTGGGGTGTCGTTTTAGATGACGGTGGTAGATTCTTGGGGTGAGAGCGAAGAGTCTTAATTCTGGTCGGGCTGTCTGTGTCCAGAATACCCTGGTGTCGAGCCTTTTCAGCGCTGCCGCCGAGGCCAATCGGCGTACTAATCGTGTGCAGCGCGCTGGCGCTACGCACCTCTTGAAGTAGGTGAGTGTGGAACCGCTGTCCGGCCCTACTGATGCCCTGCGTCGAGGTCTCGCTCGCGTGGACGACGCGGTGGTCCTCGAGGTGGTCTCGTCACTCGACCTACGACCGAGTACCAAGATTTCGCCAGCTGTCGGCATGCCCTTGCGCGGTCTCCAGCAACGACGTGACGTCGCATCGTTCGTCGCCAGCGCCCCGATCATCGCGGTGCGGGCACTACTCGAACTACTCGTCGCGGGAAATCTCGACCGGATCATCGCGGTTCTCGGTGAGCACTCCGAACGGCCAACCTATGACCAGATGGCGAGCGCGGTCGACGCGATGCGAACCGAAGGCGTGAGCGACGCTGATCTCGCGGCGCTGCTCGCCTTCGCCATCGGTGAGCAGTTCCCCGCGGCCGAGCACTGTCGCCGGTTGATCGAGGAACGCGAGGAGTTCGCCTTGCCAGCGGTCGCTGCTGCCGAGTCGACTGGTTCGCTCCTTTCGCCCAAGGACGTCGATCCCGCGGTGCGCGAGGCGAGACGCCAGCGTCGAGAGGCGGCGAAGAGCAAGAAGAAGCCGTCGGTGCCCCCGACCCGGCCCGCAAAGGTCCGACCCGTGGTCGGTGCGAGTAAGTCGGCACCACCGGTGGCAGCGGCCACGGCGGTGATGAGCGCGGTGCGTCGCCGTGCCACGCTGACGCCCGCGGAGTCGCGGCTGGTCGATCCCGATCACGTGAGGGCCGGCACCGTGGTGAGCGTGGAGGTTCCCTTCGATTCGATCGACCCCGAGATGCCTGACGTGCACGCCAAGCAACGACCTGCGGTCGTGGTTGCCGCCTCGGACTCGACGTTGCTCGTGCGCGGTGTGTACTCGAACCAGTTCGCGAACCGTCAGCTCTTCGGTCCCTGGCGCCGCCTCGGCCTCGACCACGTCTCCTACATCAGTGATGAGCGACAGGTGATCGACTTGTCCGCGACACCGGCGGTCGAGCTCGCCAGGCTGACCGACGAGGAGTGGAACTCGCTCTGGTGACCAATCGGGCACGCCCGTGAACCGGCGTACCATCGATCGCATGGAGCACACCTTTTCAACGATCATCGAGCCCTTCCGTATTCACTCGGTGGAGCCACTACGGATGACTACGGCGTCCCAGCGCGCTGAGGCCATCCGAGACGCTGGGTACAACCTTTTCAATCTGCGCGCCCAGGACGTACTGATCGATTTGTTGACCGACTCGGGAACGGGCGCGATGTCGCGCGACCAGTGGGCCGCGATCCAACACGGCGATGAGAGCTACGCCGGTTCGCCCTCGTGGTTTCGATTTGAAGCCGCGGTCAAAGACCTCTTCCCCTTCCGGCACGTGATCCCGACGCACCAGGGTCGAGCGGCAGAGAAGATCCTCTTCACCGCCCTCGGCGGTGCGGGCAAGGTGGTGCCCAACAACACCCATTTCGACACGACCCGGGCCAACGTCGAAGCGTCGGGGGCCGAGGCGATTGACTTGGTGATCCCCGAAGGTCTCGACGCGTCGTTGATCCACCCGTTCAAGGGCAACATGGACGTGGCGGCCCTCGAAGCGGTGCTCATCGAACGAGGCGCCGACGTACCCGTGGTGATGGTGACCGTCACCAATAACTCGGGTGGGGGACAACCGGTGTCCTTGGCCAACCTGCGCGCGGTGAGCGAGGTCTGTCACCGCTACGGCGTGCCGTTCTTCCTCGACGCCTGCCGTTTCGCCGAGAACGCGTGGTTCATCCATGAGCGTGAGGCGGGTCAGGGCGATCGTGAAGTGGCCGACATCGTGCGCGAGATGGCCTCTCTCGCTGACGGTATGACCATGTCGGCGAAGAAGGACCCCTTCGGGAACATCGGTGGCTGGCTCGCTCTCAACGATGACTCGCTCGCTGAACGGTGCCGCAACCTGCTGATCCTGACCGAGGGATTCCCGACCTACGGCGGACTGGCCGGCCGTGACCTCGAGGCCCTGGCCCAGGGGTTGAAGGAGGCGGTCCACCCGGACTACCTGCGCTACCGGATCCGCTCGACGGCCTACCTGGGCGACGCGCTCGACCGGGCCGGCGTGCCGGTGGTCAAGCCCATCGGCGGTCACGCCGTCTACATCGACGCCAAAACGCTCCTCGCGCACATCGACCCGTTGCAGTACCCCGGTCAGGCGCTGTCGGTGGCGATGTACGAGATGGGCGGCATCCGGTCAGTCGAGATCGGCACGGCGATGTTCGGCCGCCAGCCCGACGGTAGCGAGCGCGCCGCCGCCATGGAGTTGGTGCGTCTCGCAATCCCGCGGCGCACCTACACCCAGAGCCACATCGACTACGTCATTGAGGTGGTCACCGCCGTAGCGAGCGAGGCGACTTCGCTGCCGGGCTATCGCATGGTCTACGAGCCCGCCGCGTTGCGACACTTCACGGCGCGTTTCGAACCGATCGGCTGACCGGGGAAGCGTCGCGCTCGCCCACGCGCAGTTGTCGCACGAGGACTACGACACCCGCGATGGCGAGCGCGACGCCCGCCAGCTGCACGCCGATCGAACCGCTGTGGGACTGCTGGCCGAGCAGAAGCCGCTCGTCGAGGGCGCGAACGGCGCCCCAGACGATCATGGCGAGCGCCGAGACCGCACCGGCCACGCGGCCGATCGATCGACGCTGCGCCCACAGCAATACGAGCCAGAGCAGTCCGTCCTCCAGCGCCTGGATGATCGGCACGGGCACGCGCTTTCCGACTTGGCCGACGTAGTGCATGCCGAACCACTGGTGCGTGAGGTGGCCACCCCCCTGGACCATGAACTGAGGGCCGAGCAGGCGACCGAGGGCCCAACCAGCGATCAGGGCCGGCACGACGGCGTCGGCGAAGCGGGCGAGGGAGGTGTTCGGCCACCACCGTCGTCGAAGCACCAGTGCGACCGGCAGGGCCGCGGCGATGCCACCGAAGCTCGCTAGACCCCCGTGCCAGACGGCGATCCATCGTCCGGGGTGACCGGCGTAGTAGCCCCAGTTGGTGACGATGTGCGCGACCCGAGCCCCGACGAGGGCGGCGACCACCAGCGCGCCGGTGAGCGAGCCGTAGCGGTGCACGGCAAAGCCGGCGCGCTCGAGTCGTCGCCGGCTGTAGAGGAACGCGACGTAGGCCGCGATGGCCAGGCCGAAACCGTAGACGTGGAAGGTGAGCGGTCCGAGGTGGAACGACGTCGGGAAGGCGGACACGCCCTAGGCGCGCGGTCGGCCGAGACCGGCGAACCCGTAGCCGAGTCGCACCGGGGTGATGTGCACCGTGTATCCGGCTGAGGGGGCCTCGATCATCTGACCGTGGCCGATGTACATCGCGACGTGCTGGTCGCCGTTGTACCCGTAGAACAGGAGGTCGCCCGGCTGGATGTCGATGAGCGGGACGCGCATCGTGTCCGCGAACTGCGCGCCCGAGTAGTGGGGCAGGAAGATGCCCGCGGCCGCGTAGGCGAGCATGACCAGTCCCGAGCAGTCGACGCCCGAGCGTGACGCGCCACCCCAGACGTAGGGGACGCCGAGGAACGACATCGCGGCGCGGATGGCGATGTTTGCGCGCGAGTCCGGCGGTGGCGCCGGGAAGTTTGACTGGGGCTGGGCGTTGCGAAGCGCGCTCGCCGATTGGGCCGCTGCCGCCGCTACCTGCTGGTTGATGAAGTAGGCGATCCGACCCTTCACCTTGCTGAGCGTGTTTTGGAGGGTGGCTTGGAGCACCTTGGCCTCGTGGAAGGCGCGCGCGGACGTTCGCGCGGCGTCCGCGGCCTTGCGGTCCTCGGCGGCGAGGATGGAGCGCTCCTTGGTCAACTTGATCCGGTAGCTCTTCAGGTTCGCGATCGTCGTCGAGACGTTGCCCGCGGCGAGCTGGTTGTAGACGTTGGTGGCGCCGATGTTGGAGGCGTTCTTCGAGAAGAGCGGATTGTTACTCGCCGCGGACCCGTTGGTCACGTAGGCGAAGATCGCGTCGGCTTGGAGCTGGCTGTTGCCCTTGGCTAGGTCGCGTTGGATCTGGGCGACGATCGACTTGGTGTTGGTGATGACATCAGTGATGTGGTGCAGCGTGATCAAGGTCATGTCGTACTTCTGACCGAGGAAGCCGACGCGGTTGTCGATCGTCTGGATCTGGCGATACAACGTGGCCGCTTCACTTCGCGCGTTGGTCAAGTTGGAGGCGCCGGCCGGTACCGGCAGCAGCGTCGCCAACATGGCTACGGCGACGATCAGTCCCCGAAGCGGTAGTCGCCTTAGCCCTCGCGTCGGCCGTAGCGTCGAATGGCGCGCGGGGCGCTCGACGTCAGTCACGCGCACCACGCTACCGGTTCACCAGCGCCGGCGCCCCGGCGTTTCGTGGGTCGTCGAGCAACGTCCCTGATCAACAGGCATCATAATTTGTTGGCCCACACGCCGCCGCGGACCCCCTCGCCGCAGAAATAGGCTCTCTGCCATGTCTGAACGCTCACGTAACCTGCCACG
>JAJYDR010000076.1 GCA_021777285.1 Actinomycetes bacterium | reverse complement strand
TACGAGCTCCCCTAGCAGTGACGTTGTGGCCGCGATCAGCGGACGCCGAACTACCGCACCATCAGTCACGAGTTGCTCACCGCGGTAGTCGGTGTCGGCGGCGCCTGCCTCACGGGCAATCAAGAGCCCGGCTAGGTAGTCCCAGGGATTGAGGGTCGACTGCTGGGCAACGCCATACGCGTCGAGTGAACCGTCCGCGACCAGGCAGATTTCGAGGCTCGCGGCGCCGAGGGCTCGGAACTGAGCCCATCCCGCGTGGTGGGACGGCAGTCCCGAGAACGCCACGATCGCGTCGCGGAGACGGGTACGTCCGCTCGTCGCAATCGTCACCCCGTCGCGGGTGGCTCCCGCACCCCGCTCGGCTTGGTAGGTGGTACCGGTGGCGTGGTTGACCACGTAGCCCGCTACGAGCTCACCTTCCGCCAGCACCGCGAGGCTCGTCGCGAAAAATGGAACGCCGTGATCACAATTCGTCGAACCGTCGATAGGGTCAACGACCACCGTCAACGGCCCCGATCCCGTGACACCGGACTCCTCGCTCACGACTCGCCAGCCCGCCGCACCGAGTACTCGTCGTGCGACCTCGTCAGCGACCACGTCGAGGTGGTACTGAGACTCTCGAAGACCCGAGTAACCGCGGCCCCGGTGAGCCTCGATCGATCGACCGATCTCATCGGCGCAGTCTCGCAGTGTCGGGAACAGGTCACTCATCGAATCCACCGTATCGGGGCGGCGCCTCGGTGCATAGCGAGCTGACCCGATGGCCATCACCCCTTACAATTCGGGGCGGCTCCCAACTCGTCGGGGCAGCAAAACGACTGGAGACGTTGATGTTCGGGATTGGGAGCTGACCCCGTGACGCGACGTCTCTGGTCCGTGGTGGCACTGGTCCTCGTTTCGGCCACCTTCGTGTTCACCGCGCGCTCGTCGGGCGCTGGAGCGAGCCCCCGGTTACCGGTGGCCGTCGGGGTCATCCGTCCCGCCGCCCGATGTCCGTGGGTTCGTCAATCGGTACAGCACAGCGCGCCAGCGTCGGTTCTCGCCAGCGAAGTCGTCGCGCATATGACGCTCGCCCAGAAGGTCAACTTCGTCGCACTCTCCACCTATCCCCCGCTCGAGAACGCCAACGTCGGGATTCCGAACCTCTGCATCCCGCCACTCACATTGACCGATGGTCCAAACGGTGTCGCCAACGGTCTGCAGTTCGTGACGCAGCTGCCCGCGGCGATTGGAATCGGCGCCACTTTTGATCCATCACTCGCCCGGGCCGTCGCCGGCGTTCTGGCCAGTGAAGCTCGCGCGAAGGGGATCGACGGGGTACAGGCGCCGAATCTCAACCTGGCGCGCATCGCGCTGAGCGGTCGGATCTTTGAGACCTACGGTGAGGATCCGTACCTCTCCGCTGTGCTTGGCGTGGCCGCGATCCGCGGAATCCAATCACTCGGCGAGATTGCCGACGCGAAACACTTCACCGCGTACACCCAGGAGACCGCACGCGCCCGGCTCAATCAACGCGTGTCGGCGCGAGCATTGGCCGAGATCTACAACGCCCCCTTCGAAGCCGCGGTGCAACAGGGCCACGTGGCGTCGCTGATGTGCTCCTACGGGTCATTAAACGGCGTCAATACCTGTTCGAGTCCCTACGTCTACCGAACGCTACGGTCTTGGGGGTTCACTGGTTTCGTTCGTTCGGATCTCGGCGCGGTCGAAGACCCGGTCGCGGCCCTTCGCGCCGGGATCGCCATGCTCAAACCAGTCTCAACCGGTGGCCTCATCAGCGCTGTCATCCACCACCGGTTGCCTATCGGCATCCTCGACCGCGCCGTTCACTCGATCCTCACCCCCATGTTCGCCCTCGGCCTCGTCGCACATCCGCTGCGCCTCTCCCTGAGCGCTAACGTCTCAACACCCGCTCACGTCTCAATCGCCCTCCGTGCCGCGGAAAGCAGCGTTGTCCTGCTGCAGAATCGCCATCGGATACTTCCGCTTCCTGTGTCTGTCCGATCGATCGCCGTCATCGGCCTCGCGGCGAGCCAAGTGCCGATGAGCGTCGGCGGGGGCAGCGCGGCCGTCGTGGCCACGTCGGTGACCACCCCGTTCAACGCCTTGCGCCAGGCCCTGGGCAGTGGTGTCCGTCTCGCCTACGCGCCCGGTGACATTTACATACCCAACGTCAAGTCTCGCCGTGACATCGTCATCGAATCAGGCACACCACTCAGGCTCATCACCCGATTCAGCCAGGTGGGCGAGCCGGGCAAAGCGGACATCGGAATCGATCGTGGTGGCAACGTCACGCCGAGCGTCGCCACGGCCACGACGCCGGGCACCGGCGACAACTGGACGTCCTCACAGGTGAAGTTCCGGGCCAAACGAACAGGAATCTACGACGTCGCGTTTCGACAGTTCGGCGACACCTGGGTATACGTAAACGGCCGACTGCTCATCGCGTCACGGGGACTTCACTCGCCTGACCTGATCACCACCGCGATCAAACTTCGATCGGGTCGCGACTACACGCTTCGCGTCACCTGGTTCGACATCCGCGACCACCCGGCACCGACCTTTGGCCTCGTTGACGCCACCCCGGCGATCGCGAAGGCCGTCCGGATCGCCCGTCACGCCCAGTACGTGATCGTGGTGGCGAGCGCGCCGACCTCTGAGGGGGCCGACCGACCCAACTTGAATCTACCGGGCGATCAGAATTCGCTCATTGAGGCCGTCGCCGCGGCGAACCGACACACCATCGTCGTCCTTGAGACGGGCGGTGCCGTGGCGATGCCGTGGCTCGGACAGGTCGCCGCGGTCCTTGAAGCGTGGTATCCCGGTCAGGTCGATGGGGCCGCGATTGCACCGGTCCTGACCGGTGCCGTCAATCCTTCGGGTCGACTTCCTTTGACGTTTCCCACGTCAATGAACGCGATGGCGAATTCATCGCCGCGCTTCTTCCCGGGCGTTGACGGAACCGTCGAGTTCGCGTCCAGCCTCGACCTGGGTTACCGCTGGTACCAAGCCAACCACGTGCGTCCGCTCTTCCCCTTCGGATTCGGCCTCTCCTACACGAGTTTCGCCCTTCGACGGGCCCGCCTTCGGCGCACCGCCACGGGGGTGAGGGTCTCGGTAGAGGTCGCCAATACAGGTCACCGAACCGGTGCGGACGTCGTCCAGCTCTACGTCTCATACCCCGCTCGTGCCGGTGAACCCCCCGAGCAGTTACGCGCGTTCGCCCGCGTGCTCCTGAAAGCCGGCGCACAAACGACCGTCGTCCTCTCGGCGGACCGGCGAAGTTTCGAGATCTTCCGCCACGGAACGTTCACCGTGGTGCCCGGTACCTACCACGTCGACATCGGCCAGTCGTCGGCGTATCTGCCAATTCGACTGTCGTTACGGCTGTAGGTCGGCTCGGCGTCGCGGCACGTCACAGCGCGACGACTAATCTTGAACTGATGGCCGCTATCGACGTCGCCGGTTTCGTAGCCGATCTCAAGGACCACGCGGTCACTCACGGTTTCCACGTGCACGATGAGCGGCACTTCGTCGAAACGTACTCCTTGCGCCAAGCCTGGGAGGTTGACCTTCACCCCGAGGATGGATGCGGCGGACCGGTTGACCTACACGTCGAACTAGACGTGGACCCGCGAACCCTGCTCGCGTTCGAAGATGCGGTCATGGGCTTGCCCGACGACGTTGACCCGCCCGACGACTTCCACTTCCCGTTGATCCTGACCTGGAGTCTGCCGCCGATGCCGCACGGCCCCGACTTGTTACGACTGGCGATCGACCTTGCACCGATTGGTGGTGTGGATTTACCCCTCGAAGTCACCGCGACGGACACGTTCGCCTCACCCACCGAGTCGAGCGAACGCCGGATCGCCATCGTTGCTCGTCGCGCGATCTCGCTCAGCCAGGTGGCTAAGGGCGAGGACCCACTGTGCGATGTCTTCGAGCACGGACGTACCATCAGTGACTTCCTCCTTCAAGCCGCGGACTCGTGGCTGGCCTGATTCGGCGTCTGGTTCCCTTGGTTCTCGTGGCCACGTCGGCGCTGGCGCTGAGTTCGTGTGGTACCTCC
Source organism: Actinomycetes bacterium (assembly GCA_021777285.1). The sequence continues at coordinate 7,084 of JAJYDR010000076.1, read as the reverse complement.
GGCGCGGTAACCCAAGCCCGCATCGCCTGCCGATACGTCGACCGATCGCTCGCTACCTATCGTGAGAGCACGAAACCCGACATCGCTGCCTCGACACGGACTCGTCTCGAGGCCAACGCTTTGGCCGAACTACTACGCGCTACGCCCTACGCCGCGTCGGCCACCTCGAGTGACGGTGGCTGGAATCCCCTCATGACCACGATCAACGAAGCCGAGCGCGTCCCCATCGCCGACCTGATCCCGTCGCTCACCCACCTGTGCCGAATCGCCCAGTCGCCGACACCGTATCTGTAGTGTCGTCTCGGCCAACGCCGACTAGACCAAGTTGCACCGTTTTGACAGCGACTGGGACGAGAGCCTGATGCCCCGTTCGTCCGTCAGTCGTTAAATCGCTCGTAGAGCCACTCGAGTGAATTCTCCTCAAGCATCGCGTCTTCCCAGCCTTCGAGTTGATCCTCCACCGCACCGAGTGAACCGACCGTCCCGATGACCACGACCGTCAATCCGCTCACGGGTTCGTCAGCGACGAGGAAGTCACCGAAGATGTCCTCACTCACCGTCGCCTCTGGGCCGATCATCAGATAGAGCTCGCCCGTGGCTTCGATCCAGGACAGGCGGTAGGTATTACCCGCCTCGTCGGTCCATTCGTCGCCGAACTCGAACTCCGCACTCTCACGGCGCGTCTCGTTCTGTTCATAAAAGGCCTCGATGTCCATGGGGGCAGCCTACGTCGTGTATGTGCGCGACGCTATGCGTTGTCCACGTCATGATCCGTGTCATGAAAACTGGTGCGTTTCGAGTTACCCGTCAGTGCGCGAACCGACGCGCACGTCCCAGTGGACTTCGTCACATGACACATTCCTACGACGTCCTCAATCAACTCCGCACCGACTGGCGCCACCTGGCCCATCGAGGTCCCTCCACGACGGCCCTGTATCGGCTTCGCGAGCGCCACGTCGATGCGCCATTAGACGGGATCGAGGATCTCGGTGACCTCGTCGACGCCCTCGAAGTACGTGGCGGACGCACCGTGAGCGAGCGCGCCCAACTCGTTCAGATCATGCTCGAGGACGCCGCAGACCCCGATGTCCACCGTGCACTACTCCAGACGCTGCTGCCGGGGATCGTGAACGTCTGTCGTCAGCTCCGTTTCGGCGCCGGGGTCGTGACCGAGCCGAGTGAGACCGTCGGCGTCGCGATTTCGCTGGCGAGCGAACTCCTCGCGCAGTGGGCTGGTCAGTCGCGCCCATACGCGGCCCCCGACATCCTCTCAGCGCTCCGCGCGCGGGTTCGCCGCTGGCTCCTGAAGGAGAAGGTCGCAATGCAGACGGTCAACTGCCTCGACGACGTCGCCGCCCCCGCCAACTCGCCGCTCGAGACCCGACTCGCCGCCTATCGCGGTGGACCGCACGACCGGTTGGCACGACTCGCGTACGCCCGGATCTACGAGGGTCGGTCGTGGCGAGAACTGGGTGGCAGTGACCACTGCGCACCGCAATCACTGCAGAACGAACTTCAGCGCTTCGCCTACCGGTTCCTCGTGTGAGCGGCCATGACCTCACCCAGTTTGGCGACCGGTCGCCCTCGTCGATACCGTGGATTCATGATGCTTCGCGTGACGTCGCTGCGAGCGGCGCACCTGGTGCAGTGGTCGAGTCCGATCCTGCTCCTGGTCCTCGTCTTCACGGTCTCGAGTCCGCCCAAAGTCGTCGCGCGAACATCGAGGGTCGCGTCGAGAGACGAAGTGCGCGTCGTCCGATTGAAACCGACGACCACGACAACCGCGACGAGCCGATCGACGACGCCGACCGAACCAGTACCGACGACGATCACGACGACTCCGAGCACTCGCACCGCCACCGCGACCGCGAGATCAAGCTCGCCATCATTAACGACGACCGCCGCGATCGAGCCGTCACCCGCCTCATCGCTGATCGGCGGCGCCGCGAGCGGCGCGCTCGTCGGAAGTCTCCCCTCGGCCGGATCCACCGAGGAGGTCCCGATGCAAGGCCCAGGAACCTGGACCGTCCAGTCGAGCGCACCGATGCTCGAACAGCTGACTTGCTCGGGCTCGACGGTTGTGGTGGGCGGGTCGATCAGCATCGACACATTGACGACCTGCCGACTCCTGCTGACCAGCCAGTCTGTCGGCCCCGTTCACTGGCAGATCGTTCCCACGCCGTGAGACGATTCGCCTCGGGGCCACTGCACGGAATCGCTCTCGGCGTCTACTTCGTGCTCACCCCCTACGTCGTGGTGACGAGGTGGACCGTCGCGGCTCACCGGACCGACGTCACGTTGATTCGGGCGTTGCTCCTTGCGCTCGCGATCTTCTGGATCGCCTTCGTCATCCAACTCGTTCGCGACGTCGGTCGCCTGCGCCATGGCGTCGTTCTCGGGCTCGGCGGAACGGCCTGGCTCGCCGGACTCATCGTCGCGATACTCGCGCTCGGGCCGTCGGCGTCGGCATCGGTCCACCCGAGCGCTCCCGCTCACGGCGTCGTCACGACCACGGTCGAACACCACAGCCCACGACAACGCCCCCGCGCGACGAACGTGCTCGGCGCGCTGCCCCTGGCCCTCGCGGCCAAGCGACGGCGCGACCAGGCTCGCTACCAACAGACCCCTGACGACGAGATCGATGACCTGATCGCCCAGCTGCGAGAAGCCGACCCTTCGCTCGTCAGCCACCTGCGACGCGCCATCGGCACGCGTCGAGACGGCGTGGTCCGAGTGGCGCGTGACTTCGCCTACGCCGCGCCCCTGCTCGACGACGAACCGGTCGTCGCGTGCGTTCTCGACGATGAGGACACCGAGCCGCTGGTGTCCTTCGCGCGCGAGGGCGGCAGACTTCGAATCCCACCCCACTGGACGCGAGGCGAGCTCGTCGAGAACATGGTGGGGCTGCACGACGGCGGACGCATCGTCGCCACCGACGTCGACTACGACTTCCTGCGCGCACTCGCCATCCGGTCCGTCCGACGCCATCTCGTCGTCTACCTCGGCGACAGCGATGAACTCGACGACGCACTGAAAGCGTGCAGCGTGACCATCGATCGCTCCCGCGACGTACGAGCGGAGATCCACGAGGCGACGGTTTCCTACACCGGGTTCACCGAAGGCGAGGTCCCGCGGGACGCGACCGACATCTTCGTGGAACTGCTGCGACCCGACCCCCTAATCCACGGACTCCTCGAACCGTTCACACCGTCACTACGTCGGCGCTGCATAGAAATGGTCGCCTACATCACCATGCATCGCGGCGAAGCGGTGAGCGGCGACCGGCTCCGATCGCGCGTGTTGGTGCACGCCGACGTCGACGCCTCGCTGCGCACCCTCGCCAACACCGCCACGAGCGTCCGACGCAGCCTCGGTACCGACGCCGACGGCCCACGGCTCCAGCCGGTGTCGGCCGACGGCCTCTACCGCGTGCACGGTGTCGCCAGTGACGTGGGGCAGTTCCACGACCTCATCCGCGACGCCCGGCGGCGCTCTACGGGCGACGCGGCACCCCTCTTGATCCAAGCCCTCAGCCTGGTGCACGGTGAACCACTCGTCGGTGTGCGTCACGGATTCGAGTGGTTCACGGTCGAAGGCCATCTGGCGCGACTCCAGCGCGACGGTGAATGGGCTGCGCTGGCCCTGCACGACGTGTCTCTCGCTGTCGGCGACGTCGAACGGGCCTACTGGGCGATCGAGCGTGGTCGACTGCTCGACCCGTTCAGCGACGTGCTCACCGACGCCCTGGCACGGGTGCCGCGACTACGCCAATTTGGCGGCGATCGAACCGGCGCTGCGTAGGACGAGTCCGTCGGCGCCCGCCGAGCTGTAGCGGTGGGCCGGTCGCTCGCGGGCCTCGGCCACCAGGTCAGCCAGCAGCTGGCCGAACGGCACGACCGGCTCAACGAAGAGGTGCTTCGCGAGTGAACCCGGGATGGTGTTGATTTCGTTGAGGAAGACTTCGTCGGCATTCGCGAGGAAGTCGATCCGAGCCACGCCGCGGACCGACGCCACCGTGGCGACGGCCCGAGCGACCTCGATGATCCGCTCGGCCTGGCCCGGGGCGAGGACCGCGGGGATCTCTCGGGGCGCGGACACCATCCCATCGCCGCCCACGTACTTGTCGCGGTAGTCGAGGATCTCCGAAGCGACGGCGCGTCGCAGGGGTCGTTCGATAGCCGACAGCGTAAGCGTGGGATAGGTGCGCACGGCGACCTGGACGTCGTACAGGTCGGCGCGGAACGGTTCGACCACACAGCCAAGGACGAAGTGGCTGTTCGTGCGCAGTCGAGCCCGAGCTGTCTCCAGGTCGTCGACGACATCGATACCGATCGACGACCCGCCAAAACGCGGCTTCAGAATATAGGGCCCGTCAAAGGGCAACGACGTGCTCGCGTCACTCAGTAAGACCCGGGGCAGCGTGGGTAACCCGGCCGCCGCAGCCACGGCGCCAAAGGACCACTTGTCCATCCCCAGTGCGGCGCCGGCCACGGTTGGCCCCGTGTATGCCAGGCCCGCGAGGTCGAGGGCCGCCTGGAGCGTCCCGTCCTCCCCAGGACCACCGTGCGTCGCCAGCACGACCACATCCACGTCGAGTCGACGGTCTTTGCCGAGGCGCCCGCCCGCACTGAAGAAGCCGCCACCATCACCCAGGCGAAGCGAGAGCGACGACGATCCACGCGGCACGCCGTCGACGAACGCCTCGGCCTCGACGTCGGCGGTCACCTGGTAGAAGTCACCAGTCTTAGTCCAGTAGATCCCCACCGCGTTGGTATCCGTACGACGTAACTCACGCAGAGCCTGCAGGCCCGTCAGGATCGACACGTCGTGCTCGGGCGACGGCCCACCGTAGATCACACCACTCGCCACCGCTCACCTCGTTCCTAGACCGACTATCAAGGGTAGTTGTCGGGCAAGTCGTTGAGATACAGCACCGCGTCGCCGGCGACCAGGGACTCACGAACCCACGCCACGGCCTGCTCACGTCGGTCGAAACGCCGGGGCGGCCGGTCATACCCGACCGACAGCGCGAGGGCGTTGGTCCGCCCCACCACCACGAGCTCAACACCAAGTGCGTTGGCGCGGCGCGCCAACGCGAGGTTCTGTCCGTACTGATCGCGACCGAGCTCGACCATCCCGGGAGTCACGAGCACGCGACGACCCGCGGCATCCAGTCCGACCAGCACCTCCAGGGCAGCCGCCGCACTCGCCGGGTTGGCGTTGAACGTGTCGTCTATCACCACGACGCCCGATGGCGCCGCGACGACGTTGGCCCGGTTGGCGACCGATGTGACGGCGTTGAGCCGGCCCAGCACCACGCCCGGGTCGGTACCGAGCTCGATCGCGGTCGCAATCGCGCAGGCGAGGTTGCTCGGCTGGACGCCCACGATGGTCGGATGGTGGAGTGGCTCGACACCCTCCACCTCGATGCGCCACTGCGAACCATCGCGAGCCACGCGAACCTGGGCGTCCGTAGACGTGGATCCGGCCCGCACGACTCGCTTGCCCGACGCCTCGAGGCGATCGACCCAGCGCCGCAGGCGCTCGTCGTCGACATTGAGGATGACGACCGACGCGCGCTCGGTGATCTCGAACTTGGCGCCGTCGATCACGTCGAGCGACTTCATGCGTTCCAGGTGAACGGGCCCGATCGCGGTAACGACGGCGACTGTCGGCGGGCACCACTCGCACATGGCGCGGATCTCGCCGGGCCCGAAGGTGCCCATCTCGGCGATGAAGACCGAGGTCCCGTCGCCCAGGTTCTCGTTGATCGCCCGCGAAAGCCCCGCACGGTTGTTGAAGCTCCGCGGCGAGGCTACGACCGAGCCGCCCATTAATTGCGCCACATGGTTCTTCGTTGACGTCTTGCCGTAGGAGCCGGTGATCCCGACGACCGTTGGCGCCACGCGCACCAGGCGCTCACGCGCCCGCTCCACGTACGAGCGCGCGCGCCGGTCCTCGTAAGGCGACAACAGTCGCGTCGCGAGATCGAGCAACATCGGCACCGCCCAGACGACGACGACCGCACCGAACCATGGTTGCGGTGTCAGCGCGCCGAGCAGCGCAATCGCGACCGCCATGACGCTCGCCGTGACCGCGATGGTTATGGCCCGACGTGTCCAGCGCAGGGCACTGGTGCGACCCCGTAGGGTGAGCCCGGTCGGACACAGCCAGCCGTAGAGGATCGCGTCGAGCACCAACACCACGGGACTCGCCAACAGCAGTCCGAGCATCAGGCCGATGAACATCACGTGGCTGAGCGTGAGCGGCCGGCGAAGGTTGCGACGCGCCGGCGTGGACGCCGACCCAACCTGGGGCGAGGTCCACCGCCCCAGAAACCGAGGGAGTGAGGCGGCGACGTAGTGCTCACGCTGGAGAACACGCAACCAGCGGACGAGTTGGGCCACGTACGCCCCGGCCACCGCGAGGGAGGCGAGTACCACGATGACGATGGTCACGACATCACCTCAACGATGAGATCGGCCAGTGTCGAGGCGGCTTCATTGGGCACGAAATGTCCGACGTCTTTAAGAACACGGAGCCGGCGCGCGTCGACGTCGGGGGCATGGAGCAGTTCGTTCGCGCGCTCGGCGACCGCGACCGGCACGACAGTATCGAGCTCGCCCCACAACATGACTACGGGCACCTCGAGACGCGCGAGTTCTTCCTCGTACCCCTCCGCCACGGTCGCCACGAGCACGTCACGGACAATCCCTGACGCCGCCCGGTAGTCCGTCGAACCGTACTTGTGTCGTGCCGCCTCGAGGCGTTCGTCCGAAAGCCAACCTCGCTGGTGGAGCCACCGGATCAAGCGGTACGGGCGCGGCGAGCGCACGACGACCGGGCTGTGCAGTAGCGGCGTCCCGGTCACGATCACGCTCGTCACCAATTCCGGGTGGTTGGCCGCGATCACCGTGGCGATGCGGCCACCGAAGGAGTGTCCGACGAGCACGACCGGGCGGCCGAGCGCCGCCAGTACTGGCGTGACCAGTGACGCGTAGAGACGCGCACCGCCCGCGACCGTTGGGGGTGGTGAGGATCCGAACCCCGGTAGATCGAGGGCCACTGACGAGACACCTCGACG
>JAJYDR010000006.1 GCA_021777285.1 Actinomycetes bacterium | reverse complement strand
ATCTCGACGGTGCAGAACTTGTACAACGTCTCACGGCGCGACAGCGAGCCGGTGCTCGAGTACTGCGAGGAGAACGGGATTGGTTTTATTCCCTGGTATCCAGTGGCGGCGGGCAAGTTGACGCGTCCCGGTGGCGAGCTGGACCAGCTGGCCACGCGGGCCGGGTGCACGATCGCCCAAGTGGCGATTGCGTGGCTGCTCGGCCGCTCGCCGGTCATGATGCCGATACCGGGCACGTCATCGGTCGCGCACCTCGAGGAGAATTGCGCCGCAGCCGAGATTCGGCTCGACGCCGACGTCGTTGCCAGCCTCGATCAGTTGGCGCCGTCCGGCTCAGTCGGCTCGTAGGGAGTCGCGCAGGACGGTTTTGAGAACCTTGCCCTGCGGGTTTCGCGGGATCGGCTCGCCGCGAAAGAAGTAGCGCGTCGGCACCTCGAAGTGGGCGAGTCGGTGGCGCACGTGGGTGCTCAGTTCCTCGGCGCGAACGGTGCGACCCGGTCGAACCACGATGACGGCGGCAACCTCCTCGCCGAGCGTGGGGTGGGGGATCCCGATCACCGCGCAGTCGGCCACGTCGGGGTGCTCGAAGAGGGCGGCCTCCACGGCAATGGAATAGACGTTCTCGCCGCCCCGGATGATCATGTCCTTCGCGCGGTCCACGATGTAGATAAAACCGTCGTCGTCGATTCGTCCGATGTCACCCGTGTGCAGCCAACCGCGGGTGAATGACCGGGCAGTCTCCTCGGGCTTGTTCCAATAGCCCCGTACCACGTTGGGGCCCTTGATCCACAGTTCACCGATCTGCTCGGGACCGGCTGACTCTGGCGGCTCGTCGCCCGTGAAGCCGGCGGGCACCACGGCGACTCGGCACACGGGCACCGCGGGTCCGCAACTCGACGGCCGCTCGATGTAGTCCGGGCCGTTGTTGAGCGCGACCGCCGCTGCGGTCTCGGTCAGGCCGTAGCCGTTACCCGGCTGGGCGAGGTGGAAGGCCTCGGTTATTCGCCGAACCAGTTCGGGCGGCGACGGCGCACCGCCGTAGGACACGAGCCGGACGCTCGACGTGTCGAAACGTTCGAAGTCAGGGTGATCGAGGATTTGCATGACCACTGTCGGCACGCCGCCGATGGCGGTGATTCGCTCGCGCTCGATGAGTGCCAGCGCCTGTCCGGCGTCGAAGTGATGCATCATCACGAGTCGCCCGCCCGCGGCGGCGTTGACCACCATGACGGCCAGACAGCCGGTGGCGTGAAACAGCGGGATGTTGATCAGGTTGGCGATGGGGAGCTTCGTCTCCGGCGGGCCGTCACCGTAGCGGAGCGACGCGCGCTGTCCAATGAAGAACAGGTTCATCAGATTGGTGATGATGTTTCGGTGCGTCACCACCGCCCCCTTGGGCCTGCCGGTGGTGCCCGAGGTATAGAAGATGGTGGCGTCGTCATCGGGGTCGATCGAGGCGTCAACGGGCGTCGCGTCAAGCGCGACGGCACCAAGGAAGTCCTCGAACGCGACAACCCGGACTCGCTCGTGCCGGTCGACTGGCGCGACGTCCAGTGGTCCAGGCGAGAGGACGATCACGTGCTCGAGGTCGACCAGATCGTCGAAGAGCGGCCGAACCCGGTCGAGGCGCTCTTCGTCGACGAAGAGCACGCGCGCCCCGGAGTCGCCGAGACCGTAACGCAACTCGTCGCCCGTCCACCACGCGTTGAGCGGGACGGCGATGGCCCCGGCGGTGAGGATCCCCCAATAGGCGCTCACCCAATCGGGAAGATTGCGCGACGCGATCGCGACGCGGTCCCCGGCCCGAACGCCGGCGTCGACGAGCCGGTGTGACAACGTCGCCGCGCGCCGGTAGTGCTCCATGAAGGTCACGCGATAGTCCTCGTAGACGAGGAAGTCGTGTTCGCCGTGGCGGGTCGACCCCTCGAGGACGTCGCGGAGCGTTGACGGCGCGTTCTTCCAGACCGTCATAGGCACGCCTCGCACCAGTCGTTCCTCAAGTTCAAAGGCCTGGCCCGAAGCCGTCAAGCGGGCCGTGGCCGCCGCTAGCGAGAGCGGCTCGTCACCCATCGACGCGAGGCGAGTCGGGTGCGGGGCGGGTGAACAACTGGTCGCGATAGTGAGCCAACTCGGCAATCGACTCGCGAATGTCGTCCAGGGCCCGATGGGTGGTCTCTTTCTCCGGCATCGTCGCCAGCACATCGGGGTGCCACCGGCGGGCGAGTTCCTTGAGCGTGGAGACGTCGACGTTGCGATAGTGGAAGAACGCCTCGAGCTCGGGCATGTAGTGCTGGAGGAAGCGCCGGTCGGTGCCAATCGAGTTACCGCACAGTGGCACCGTGGCCGGCTCGGTGATGTGTTCGCGCAGGAAGGCGAGGGTCGCTCGCTCGGCGTCGGCCATAGTGATCGTCGATTGGCGGATTGCCGGCAGGAGCCCCGACTTGGTGTGCATCTGGGTGACGAAATCGCCCATGCGGCTGAGCTCGTCCTCGGTGGCGCCGATCACGAGATCGGGTCCTTCGGCGATGATCGTCAGGTGGTCGTCGGTGATGATGGTGGCGATCTCGACGATCACGTGACGATCCGGCTCGAGTCCGGTCATTTCGAGGTCCATCCAGGCGAGCATTCCTCGACACTACCGAGTGCGAGGTGGGTGAGCGGTAGTCTCGAGCGAATGGACGTTGCCTTCACCTCGTTGCGAGACGACGCCGTCGCGCCTCGGCGCGCCAACGCCGGTGACGCGGGTTTCGACCTGGTGGCGGTCGACGAGTACCGACTGGCTCCGGGTGGCGGTCGTGCACTGGTTGGCACGGGCCTCGCCATGGCGATTCCCCACGGATTCGCGGGACTGGTCCTGCCACGCAGTGGGCTGGCCATCAACCACGGCGTGACGTGCGCGAACGCGCCAGGGCTGATCGACTCGGGCTATCGCGGTGAGATTCGTGTGGCACTTGTCAATCACGACCCGGAGCACGAGTTCGTGGTGCACGCCGGTGACCGGATTGCCCAACTGCTGATCACCGCCGTGCCGGCGGTGACGCTGCTCGCCGTGGACGAACTGCCGGAGTCTGAACGCGGTGCGGGAGGCTTTGGCAGCACGGGCCGCTGATGGCGCAATGCGGTGATCACGCGTTGGCGTGACCCCGTTGGTCGGCTACACTGGTTGCTGACGCGGACGTAGCTCAGTTGGTAGAGCGCGACCTTGCCAAGGTCGAGGTCGCCGGTTCGAGCCCGGTCGTCCGCTCCAGATAGGATTTCCGCCCCGCGAGGGCGATGAGCAGGCGCAAAGGCGGCGCTTGCCCCCAGACACCGGAGGCGTCGATTTCGGGTATCACCCAAATTGATGAACTGGTCGCGATGCGACCTGCCACACTTGGGGTGACCGAGGAGCGGCATGCAGACCGTTGGCGCAGCAGAGATTGAACGTCGGGTTGCCTCGCTGGGTATCCACGAATCCCGGGTCGTCGTGTCGGGCAATTTCGCGACACCCTGGACATTGCTGCAAATCGTCGACCAGTCGCTCGAACGGTATCGCGCCTTCGTGCTCAACCCGCAGCGGGGTTGGCCGCATCGCGAGGGCTTGATCACGGAATCACCGTTCGTGGGTGAAGGCGCTCGCCAGGCGCCTGACGTCGAATTCCTGCCGATGCGCCTGTCACTCGTGCCGCGGCTCTTCGCGACCTCGAGACCCCCTGACGTGGTGCTCGTGCAGTCCTCCGCACCCCATCGGGGTCGAATTTCGCTCGGTATCGAGGTGAACATCATGCCCGCCGCGATCCACGAGGTGAAGCGCCGAGGCGGACTGGTGATCGCCCAAGTGAACCCGCAGATGCCCTACACCGTAGGCGACGGCGAGATCGATGAGGAACTCGTTGATCTGGCCATCGAAGTCGATGAACCGCTCCCGTCGCCGGCGGCGCGCGTGGTCGACGAGGCGGCGGCGACCATCGGGGAGCACATCGCGTCACTGGCGAAGGACGGCGCCACCCTGCAAATGGGCATCGGCCTGTTGCCCGACGCGGCGCTCACCTTCATGCACGGTCACCGCCACCTCGGTGTCTGGTCCGAGATGATCAGCGATGGTGTCATGGGCCTGGACCGATCGGGAAGTATCGACCCCGATCGCGTGATCACGTCGACCTTCCTCTACGGCACGCCCGATCTCTACCGGTGGGTCCATCGAAACCCGCGGGTAGTGATGCGCCGGACCGAGGTCGCGAACAATCCGGCCCGCATCGCCGAGCAGGCGTCGATGTTGTCGATCAACACGGCGCTCGAGGTCGATCTCTTCGCCCAAGCGAACGCGAGCTACGTCCGGGGCGTCGTGTACTCGGGCTTTGGGGGACAGCCCGATTTCGTCAGCGGCTCACTGCATTCGCGTGACGGACAGGCGGTGCTGGCGCTGCGATCCTGGCACGACAAGTCAGACCAGTCGACCATTGTTCCGCTCGTGACCAGTCCCGTGTGTTCGTTCCAGCACAGCGCCATCATCACCGAGCAGGGCATCGCATCGATCTTCGGACAGAGCCAGTGCGACCAGGCCGCGGCAATCATCGGCCACGCGGCGCACCCGCGGGCGCGTGCCTCGCTCACCGAGTCGGCCCGGACCATGGGAATCTTGCGCCAGCACGACCAGAGCGGTGCGTAGGCTGCACGCCAGGAGGCTCCATGATTCATCCGGCACTGCAACAGTACGTGGACGACATTCGCGCGAATCCCGCGCCGCACCCCTCGACGATTGACATGAAACGGCGACGGGCCGCGTATCGCGAAGGGGCGACGGCGCTCTGGCCCGAACCCGTTGCGCTAGCCGAAGTTCGCGAGTGCACGATTGCATTGACCGGGCGGACGGTAGCCGGTCGCCTCTACGTGCCAGCGGGGGACGAGTCACGGGGTATCGTGCTCTACTTCCACGGGGGCTCCTTCGTCGTTGGCGACCTCGAGACCCACGACGGCGTCTGTCGTCGACTCGCCGTCGATGCGGGCATGCGGTTTTTGGCCATCGACTATCGCCTCGCACCCGAACACCCGTTTCCCGCGGGTCTGGACGACGTCGTCGAGGTGCTTCGCTACGTTGGCGCGCACCGCGATGAGTTCGGCGATCCGGGGGCGACGCTGTTCGTCATGGGTGACTCGGCCGGAGCGACGCTGGCCACGGTGGCCGCGACGCTGACGCGGCACGAGGGCCTCGGCGTCGGCGCGCAGGTATTGCTCTACCCGACGCTCGGTCCGGAGATGCTCACCGACTCGGCCCACGCCTACGGCACCGGCTACTGGCTCGAGCTCGACCACCTTCGCTACGACTACGGCCAGTACCTCGCCGGGGCGGACCCCACTGATCCCCGCGTGTCGCCGCTGCTCGGCACCGACCTCGCCGATTCGCCGCCGGCCATCGTCGTGGTTGCGTCGTGTGATCCGCTGCGCGACGAGGCCGTCGCCTACGCCGGGTTGCTCGAGCACTACGGCGTGCCCGTGGAACTCCTCGAGGCCGAGGGAATGGTGCACGGCTTCATCCGACTCGGCGGGACCTTCCCCGATGCGTTGGCCATCGTCGACGACCTGGCCGCGCACATGCACCGGCTCGTCGAGCGTTCGTGAACGTCCTGTTCATCACGCTGGACCAATTCCGAGGCGACAGTTACGGTGCGGCGGGACACCCGCTGGTCACGACGCCGAACCTCGACCGCATCGCCCTCGAGGGAGTGCGATTACGCCGCCACTACTCCCAGGCCGCCCCGTGCGCACCCGGGCGGGCGGCGCTCTATACGGGTACGTACCAAATGAACAATCGCGTCGTGGCGAACGGCACGCCACTGGGCGCGGGCGTCGCGAGCGTCGCGACCGTGGCTCGGCAGGCGGGCTATGACCCCACGCTGTTCGGCTACACCGATCAGGGACTCGATCCCCGAGTCGCAAGTGGGTCCGACGACCCACGTCTGGACGACTATGACGGCGTGCTGCCCGGCCTGTCGGTGGGCCTGTACCTGCCCGAGAGCCAGGCCGGGTGGATCCACTACCTGCGAGCCAAGGGCTACGACGTCCCGAGCGGGTGGGCACCCGCCCTGCGTGGCGAGCCCGATCGGCCCGAGGACGATTCGTTGAGCGGCTTTCTCACGACCCGATTTCTTGGTTGGCTCGGCCATCAAGACGCGGGATGGTTCGCGCACCTGAGTTATCTCCGTCCCCATCCGCCCTACGCCGCGGCCGGGCGCTACGCCTCGATGTACGACCCCGACGACGTGGAACTGCCGATTCGCCCGACCGACGTCGATCGGCACCCGCTCCACGAGGCTGCGCTGTCGATCGAGGAGAGCGCGGCGCCGACCTCTGAGCGAGTGATGCGTCACCTGCGCGCCCAGTACTACGGCATGATCAGCGAAGTCGACGCGCAGCTTGGCCGAGTCGTTCGGGCCATCGAGGATCGCCACGAATGGGACGACACGCTCGTCATCGTGACCTCGGACCACGGTGACCAGCTCGGTGATCACGGACTCATCCAGAAGTTGGGCTTCTTCCCCCAGAGTTACCACGTGCTCGGGCTCTGGCGCGATCCGCGCCGAGCCGTCCGAGGTGCCGTCGTCGAGCACTTCACCGAGAACGTCGACGTTCTCGCGACCCTGGCCGACACCCTCGGGGTCGAAGTACCCGCGCGGTGCGACGGCCGCTCGCTGGCGCCGCTCCTCGACGGGCGTGACGTGCCGTGGCGAAGCGCCGCGCACTACGAGTGGGACTATCGCTACCTCTTCATAGGCGAGACCGCAGACCGGTGGCCGCGTGACCGGTCCCTCAGCCGACGCAACCTCGCGGTGTCGGTGGGTGACGACATCGCCTACGTCCAGTTCGGCGACGGGAGTTACCGCTGCTTCGACCTGCTCGCCGATCCGACGTGGCGCACGCCGTGTCACGACGCCGACCGGGTGCTCGCCGCGGCCCAGGAACAACTGGTCTGGCGCCAGGAGCACCTGGGACGGGAATTGACCGACATGCTTCTCGGACGCGAGCGCGAGGGGCGGTGGCCGCTCGTCGCCCCGTGATCCGTCGATTGCAGCCGCGACCGACACGACCAGGAATTCTGGCGGCTGGGCCGTCGCCGGCGCGCAGCGCGGGCGACCGAGGCGAGCCAGTGCGCCGTGTGCGCGCCGACGCGCCGACACCCGACCCCCCGTTGGCCGAGCCAATCTGGTATCAATAACGGTTGCGTCACAACGACGTAACACAGTGAGGGAGAATTCATGCAGCGGATTTCACGCGTGCGTCAAGCACTGGCCACGGTGGGCGTCACGACGCTCGTCTTGGCCTCCAGCGCAGTCGCGGGAGCATCCCCGACGGGCCACTACAACGCCGCGGCGGCCAAACTGGTGCCTGCGGTCTACAAGGGCAAGGTCTTGCAGGTTGCGACGGACGCCACGTACGCGCCTGACGAGTACATGAACGGGACCAAGATGGTCGGCTTCGACGTCCAGCTGATCAACGCGATCGCGACCACGCTCGGTCTGAAGGTGAACGAGAACAACGTGACCTTCGACAACATCATCGCTGGTATCAAGTCGGGCCACTACGTCATCGGCAACTCGTCGTTCACCGACACCAAGGCTCGCGAAGCCCAGGTGAACTTCGTCGACTACTTCCAGGCCGGTGAAGGTGTGTACGCGAAGTCCTCGTCCACGCTCGGCTTCTCGGGATTGAAGAGTTTCTGTGGCCACAGCGTCGCGGTGGAGACCGGGACGGTTGAGCAGACCGACGCCCAGACCACGGCCAAGAGCTGCCCGGCCGGCAAGAAGCTCAACGTCTTCACCTTCTCGACCCAGACCGAGGCGAACGTCGCGGTCTCGTCCGGACACGCGCAGTTCGGCTTCGCGGACAGCCAGATCGCCGGCTACATCGTTGCCACGTCCAAGGGTGCCTTCAAGCTCGTGGGCAAGGCAGTCAACGTTGCGCCGTACGGCATCGCTACGCCCAAGACCGCGGCCGGTCACCAGCTCGCCAAGGCAATCCAGGCGGCGCTCAAGGTCCTGATCAAGAACGGCACGTACCACGCGATCCTGTCCAGCTTCGGCGTCCAGGCCGGGGCCCTGCCAATCAGTCGGATCCAGCTCAACGGTGCGACGTCGTAGGCCAACGGATCACGTTGATCCAGGTGTCGGGGTGCGAACACCAGCAGTGACGCTGTTCGCATAGGCAGTACCCCGCACCGTTTGGTGACACAGTCAAGAAGCGGCGGCCCCTCGGTGGGGCCGCCGCTTCTAGTCGTTAGAACCGCTGCGCACCGCCGTCGCGTCGTGGGCCATCGCGGATGGACCTGGCGCACTGGTTCAAGGCGCACTTGACCTGGTGGCGTCGCAACGATGCGTCGATCGCCTCGAGTCCGACGTGATTCACACGTCGTCGTGCGGCGTTGATCGGGACCATTCGCTGCGACAGCGACGTCACAGTTCGACTTGCGCAATGACGATTACGCGACGGTCGCGGCGCTCGTCGGGTGTGTCGTGCGGGGCGACTTGGTGGCGCCATTTGGTCCTTGTGCCCAACACACGCCAGTTGTCGGTTGTGTTAGAAACGTGGCCATGACTTCAAATGGGGGAGGAGCGGTGAAGGTCGTGCCCGTCCGGCATACCGGGCGGTGGATTGCTGGAGCGGTGATGGTTGTCATTGTGGCAATGCTGGTGCACACGCTGTTCTCGAAGGTCGCCACGGGTCAAACGTCGTGCCACACCGTCAGTGGCGTGCGTTCGTGTCACCCCGTGGTGAACTGGCGCTTCAGCTGGAACATCGTGTTCCACTACTTCACCTCATCCGAGATTCTGCACGGATTGGTCTTGACCATCGAATTGACGATCCTCGCGATGTTGATCGGCATCGTCCTCGGGATCACGATTGCCATCATGCGGCTCTCGCCGAATCGACTGCTCTCGTCGACTGCCTGGAGCTACACGTGGTTCTTCCGGGGGACCCCGGTGTACGTGCAGCTGCTGTTCTGGTTCAACATCTCGGCCATCTATCAGTCGCTGTCCATTGGTATCCCGTTCTTGCACGTGACGTTCTTGCACATCGACGCCGTCTCACTCTTCACACCGTTCCGGGCGGCGCTCATCGGGCTTGGCCTCAACGAGGGCGCCTACATGTCCGAGATCGCCCGATCCGGGCTCATTGCGGTTGACGAGGGCCAGTTCGAGGCAGCGAGTTCGCTCGGGATGACTCGGGGCCAGACCCTGCGCCTCGTGGTGCTGCCCCAAGCCATGCGCGTGATTATCCCGCCGACCGGCAACGAGGTCATCTCGATGCTGAAGACCACCTCGCTCGCCAGTGCGATCTCCGTGGTCGAGGTGCTTGGCGCGGCCCAGAACATCTACGCCGCGAACTACGAAGTCATGCCGCTACTTATCACGGCGAGCATCTGGTACCTCATCATCACGACCGTGCTGTCGATCGGCCAGTTCTACCTGGAGCGGCACTTCGCCCGCGGCGCGCAGCGAACGCCGCCGCCGACGCCGATCGCCAGACTCCGAACGGACGTGAAGGGAATCGTGGCGAAGTTCCGCACGCCCCGGCCGGCGATGACTCGTGAGGTCGTGGCGTGAGCGCCGAGAGCGCGGTGGGCGCCGTGCCGATGGTCGAAGCCCGGGCGGTGTGCAAGCACTACGCCGGCGTCGAGGTCCTGAAGGGAGTGGACCTCGTGGTGAATCGCGGCGAGGTCACCTGTCTGATCGGGCCGTCGGGGTCGGGTAAGAGCACGCTCTTGCGCTGCATCAACCACCTCGAGAAGCACGACGCCGGCGAGTTGCTCGTCGACGGCCAGTTGGTGGGCTACGAGGCTCGCGACGGCAAGCTCTACGAGCGCAGCGACAAGCAGATCTGCGTCGAGCGGTCTCGCATTGGGATGGTCTTCCAACGCTTCAACCTCTTCCAGCACCTGACCGTGCTCGACAACGTGACCATCGGGCAGGTGAAGGTGAAGAACGTCTCACCGGACGCGGCGGTGACGCGCGCACGCGAACTCCTCGCGCGGGTGGGCCTCGACGCCAAGGAGAAGAACTACCCGAGCCAACTCTCCGGCGGCCAACAGCAGCGCGTCGCGATTGCGAGGGCGCTCGCCATGGAGCCCAAGTTGATGCTCTTCGACGAGCCGACCTCGGCGCTCGACCCCGAACTCGTCGGCGAGGTGCTCGACGTCATGAAGGATCTCGCCCGGAGCGGGATGACCATGATCGTGGTCACCCACGAGATGGGCTTCGCGCGCGAAGTGGCCGACACGGTGTACTTCCTCGATCGGGGCATCATCGAGGAGTCGGGCGACCCGCGCAAGGTCTTGACCGCTCCGTCCTCGGAGCGCCTGAAGAGCTTCTTGTCTAAAGTGCTGTAGTGCGCTGGGAGATCCACGAGTCCAACCGCGGGACGGGCCTGCCCCTGGAGGGCTTGCGCGTACTTGATTTCTCGCGGGTGCTCGCTGGTCCGCTGTGCGCGATGATCGCTGGCGACCTCGGAGCCGACGTAGTGAAGGTCGAGGGGCCCGGTGGCGACCCGGTCCGTGCGCTCGCGCCGCCGCGCTTCGGCGACGACGCGACCTACTACCTCGCCGTGAATCGGCATCGCCGCAATGTCGTGGCGGACCTGCGCGATCCCGCGCACGCCGCGGCGATCATCGAGCTGGTCCGCCAGGCCGACGCGGTCGTCGAGAACTATCTGCCCAGTCAGCTCGCCGCGCTCGACATCGACCGGCTCAAAGCGGCGAATCCGGACTGCGTCTGGGTGAGCGTGACCCCGGCAACTTCGGGCGGACCGGTGGCCGCCCAGCCGTCCTTTGACCTGTTAGCCCAGGCGCGCTCGGGACTCATGGGGGTGACAGGTCGGGGCGACGGCGATCCCACCAAGGTCGGTTCGCCGCTGGCGGACGTGGTGACGGGTCTCTACGCGACGATCGGGCTCCTGACCGGCCTGTACGCCCGCGCCGTCGGCCGCGGCGCGCGCCGATTCGAAGCGCCGCTCCTCGAGTCGACGATGTCGGCGCTGATCAACCAGGCGCAGGGCTATCTGTCCACCGGCGTCAACCCGACACGCCTCGGCAACGACCACCCGAGCATCGCGCCGTACGGGCCGGTGAAGACGTCCGACGGCTACGTGCTGCTCGCGGTGGGAACCGACGGACAGTACGAGCGTCTCGTCACGATGCTCGACGACGAGGGCCTGCGTACACGCAGCGAGTGGGCGACCAACGCCGCTCGGGTCGCTGACCTCGACGTGCTGCGCGAAGCCCTCGACGCGATCTTTTCGACCAAGCCGACCGACCACTGGCTTGATCGCCTCGCGTCGTCTGGGGTACCGCACGGACCGATCTTTGATGTCGCGGGCGCCTTCGCGCAGCCCCAGATCGCCAACGGCGACTTCGTGGGGGTCATGGACACGCCGGCGGGACCGACGAAGGTCATGCGTTCACCGCTCCTGGTCGACGGCGAGCGCCCGCCGGTTCGCCGCGGTCCGCGCCGGCTGGGCGAGGACACGTCCGAGCTACTCGGCGACCTCGATTAGCGCCGGGCCATCGAAGGCGTCCACGGTGGTGAATGCCGAGACGTGCTGGCGGGTCAGCTTGGTCGGCCGATGTTTCGGATGGCCCAGGGCGACGACGGCCGCCACGGCGTGGGAGTCGGGGATGTTCAGCGCGGCGAGCATCTCCGGTTCGTTTCGAACGGCAACGGTGGTCATCACGCCGCCGAGATCGAATTCGCGCGCCGCGAGCACGATGTTCCAGACGAACGGGTAGACCGACGCGCCACCGATGAATTGGTACCGATCGAGGTCGCGATCCGTGGCGGCCAACAGCGACAAGTCGGCGCAGACGACGAGCATCACCGGAACGCCGTCCAGGGTCTCGGGGAATCCATCGGGGCGCGAGGCGCGCACCGCGTCGTCGTAGCGCGCTTGCGCCGCCGCCCGTTCCGCCGTGGTCGCGACGGGGGAGAAGGGCACCACGCCCGCGAGCACGTGCGCGACGTAGTCGTGCCAGGCGTCGAGGTACAGGTCGCGCACCTGGCGCCGAATGGCGGGGTCGCGCACCACGACGACGTGCCAGCTCTGGCGGTTGCCGCCCGACGGTGCGTAACGGGCGGCGTCGAGGATCGCGCTGATGGTCGCGTCGGCGACCGGTTCGTCGGTGAATGCACGCACGGCCCCGGTCGTTCGCATCGCGTCCAGGAGTTCCATGGCGCCCACCCTATAGTCGGCCACCGCGAGACGGCTAGGCGTCGCGGCGTACGAGGGTCACGGTGCTCAGGACGAGCACCAGCACGACGTAGCCGAAGAGCACCAGGGCCGCGGTCCAGGGGCCGAACATGTCGAGCGGCGGCGTGACCGACATCATCGCGTGGCCGAGCGACGACGGCTCGTAGCGGGTGACCGACGTCTGCCAACTCTGGGGCAACACGAAGACGATGATCGGCACGATGAGCAAGAGGGACGTGAATACGCTGATGGCGGCAGACTGCTGGCGCAGCAGGAGCCCGAGCCCGAAGCCGAGGGTGGCGAGCAGCGTCAGGTACAGCCCGCCGAGGATGACCGAGCGCAACACCGCTCCCGACGCGAGCGACGCGGTCGGTACGACGCCTTCGTAGATCCGCTGGCCCAGCAGGAACGCCGCGAAGACGACGACCTCGGCCACGACCACGGTGACGCTGATGAGGACGATCAGCTTGGCGATGACGACCTGGACGCGCCGCGGGGTGGCGGCGAGCGTCGTGCGGATCGAACCGGACGAGTACTCGCTCGTGATGAAGAGAATGCCGATGACGCCCACGGCGAACTGTGCGAAGAGGGTCCCGCCGAGGCTGGTTGACACCGGGTCGAAGGTCAACTTGCGCAAGGGATCCATCGTCTGCCAGTGACCCCGGATGGCCGAGGTGATCAGTGCGCCGAGGCCGAGGGTCAACACAACGGTCACGACGTAGCCGACGACGGTCGATCGGACGGAGCGGAACTTGATCCACTCGGCGCGGGTGACGGAGGCCACGGTGACGCTATCCATGCTGGGTCATGTCCAGGGAACTGACGTACTCGACGTCGCCAGCGGTGAGGTCCATGAAGACCTCTTCGAGTGACGCGCGCTGTGGCGTGAGTTCGAAGAGGGCGACACCGGCCGCGAGGGCCGCGAGGCCGATGGCCTCGGCGTCGCCGCCGCGAACGGTCATGGTTCCGTCATTGGCCGAGTCCACGGTGGTTCCCGCCGCCTCGAGGGCCCGCCGGAGCGCCGCGTTGTCGGCCGAGCGCACGAGCACGGTGCCGCCGTCCGACGTGGTGAGCTCGTCGACGGTTCCTTGGGTGATGAAGCGTCCCCGGCCGATCACGACGATCTCGTCAGCACTCTGGGCCATCTCGCTCATCAGGTGCGAGCTCACGAACACCGTTCGTCCCTCGGCGGCGAGGGTGCGAAAGAACGTGCGGATCCAACGAATGCCCTCGGGGTCGAGGCCGTTGACGGGCTCGTCGAAGAGCAGGACCGGTGGGTCGCCGAGGAGCGCGGCGGCGATGCCAAGTCGCTGGGACATGCCGAGTGAGTAGCCCCCGACCTTCTTGTCGGCGACGGCGGCGATACCGGTGAACTCGAGGACCTCGTCCACGCGCCGCGCGGGGATTCGGTTGGACACGGCCAGCGCGAGCAAGTGATTGCGAGCCGTGCGGCCGGGGTGCACCGCCTTGGCGTCGAGCAGCGCGCCCACCTCGCGCAGCGGCGCCGCCAGGTCCCGGTACCGCTTGTCGTTAATGGTCACGTGGCCCGAGGTGGGGGCGTCGAGGCCCATGATGACCCGCATCGTGGTCGACTTGCCCGACCCGTTGGGACCGAGGAAACCGGTTACGACGCCGGGACGAACCTCGAAGCTCAGGTCGTTTACGGCGACGGTGTCGCCGTAACGTTTGGTCAGGTGCTCGACAGATATCACGTCTTGTTCGAATCTAGCGACCCGTTACGACTATCGCGCCGCTGCCCCCTGGGCGATCATTCCTCCCGGCAGCGAGCGCAAAGGCCGGCGATGGCAACGTGGTGTCGGTCCAAGCGGAAGCCGTAGGACTTGAACAGATCACCGCTCAAGGCGTCGAAGTGGCGCGACGGGATTTCGAGGGTTACTCCGCAATTCGTGCACACCAGGTGTCCGTGTACGGCCCCGGCCAGGTGGTAAACGGTCGCCGCGTGGCCGACGTGGGCGTGCACGACGAGGTCGAGTCGTTCGAGCTCTTCGAGGATGCGATAGACGGTCGACGGGCTGACGTCAGCTGCGTAGTGCTGGGCGGCCCGGGTGATCTCCTCGGCGCTGAGGTGTTCGGGCTGTTCGACGAGCACGCGAGCGACCGCTCGCTTGGCGACCGTCACCCGTTTGCCGTCAGCGCGAAGGGCCGAAATGATGTCCTCGAATCGATCGCGATCCACCGCCTGAGACTAGACCGGACGCGTCGCAATCGAAGTCCCCTAGTCTGCGACTATGCACTCGTCTCCGTCAATGGTGTCCGCCAGCGATGCTCTGCCCGGCCGGCCAGAGCCGATCGAGGTCGACCGTCCCCACCTGGTCTTCGGGACAGAGTTCCGCGCCGCCGTCGATCCTGGCCACGAAGTCGCCTACGTCGCGATGGGCTGCTTCTGGGGGGCGGAGCGCTTGTTCTACCGCCTCGCGGGCGTCGTCACGACCTCGGTGGGCTACCAGGGCGGCTTCACGCCGAACCCCACCTACCGCGAAGTCTGCACCGGCCTGACGGGACACGCGGAGACAGTCCGCGTCGTTTTCGATCCGTCGACGATCTCGTACTCGTCGATCCTCGCGCACTTCTTCGAGGGGCACGATCCGACCCAAGGCAACCGGCAGGGCAACGACGTCGGCACCCAGTACCGAAGTGCGATCTTCACGACGTCAGACGCTCAATTGGCGACCGCGACCGACGTGGCGGCGCGATACCGCGACGAGCTGCGTGCCGCGGGCTTTGGCGCGCTGACGACGCAGATTGAGACGGCCGGCCCGTTCTATCTGGCCGAGGAGTACCACCAGCAGTACCTCGAGGCCAACCCGAACGGCTACTGCGGCATCGGTGGCACGGGCGTGAGCTGTCCAGTGGGACTGCTCGGCCGCTAACGGGTCAGGCGCGTCAGGATCGACTCGGCTTCGGCGTTGATCCGCGTGACCAGTTCGCCCGCGCCGACGAGTTCACCAATGCCGCCGACCGATTGGCCGGCGGGGTAGGCCTCGACGCGCTCGTCCACGCCGACCGTGGTGTCGTCGCCACCGAGGTGAAACGATCCGTCGGCGAGCGACACCATCAGTTGCTCGGGAAACGGTCGCAGCAACGACGGGTCAGCCTCGTACTGTTTCGTTCGATCGTTGCGCAGCACCCGCATCGTTTTGCCGGTGTAGGCGCGCGAGATGGTGGTGTCGTCCTCAGCGCCGCTCAAGAGGTGCTCCTTGAAGCCGCGCACGGCGCGCGCCTCGGGCGTGGCGATGAAACGGGTGCCGATCCAGACCCCGTCGGCACCAAGCGCGAGTGCGGCCGCCAAGCCGCGTCCATCGAAGATGCCGCCCGCGGCCACGACGGGGATCGACTCGCCCACCGCGTCCACGACGAGGGGGACGAGCGGCATGGTCGCGACCAAACCGGTGTGGCCACCGGCCTCGGTCCCCTGGGCAATGACCCCGTCGCACCCGCTCTCGAGGGCCCGACGGGCGTGCTCGACTTTCCCGCACAGGGACATCACCAGGACGTTGTGGCGGTGGCAGGTGTCGATGACGTGTCGCGGTACGCCGAGGCCGGCGACGAAGACCGAGGCTCCGCCCTCGATGGCGAGCTCCACGTTTCGCTCCAGTGAGTCGGGAAACGCGGTAAGCAGGTCCACCCCAAAGGGCCGGTCGGTCGCGGCGCGAACTTCGGCGATCTCGGCGACGAGTTCCTCGCTCGACATCGTCGACGCCCCGAGACATCCGAAGCCGCCGGCGCCGGAGACCGCGCTCACCAGCGCGCTGTAGGAGACGCCACCCATGCCGGCGAGCATGACCGGAACGTCAATGCCCAAGAGATCTGTCAATCGGGTTTTCACGCACCCCCCTCGTCTGCACGACCGTACCCCGGCCGCACGAGGCGGCGCAGCAGGAGTCCGCCGGCCACGGCGGCGATGACCGACGCACCGATCAAGCCGACGGTGAAGTCGCCGTAGGTTGCGCTCGTGGTCGCGAACAGCGCTCGGGCGAAGAGCAAGGGCACGGTGAAACCGATGGCGCACAGCACGGCCCCCGCCCGAAGCACCGGCCCACTGATCGGTGACGGCGGCGGCAGCCCGAATCGTCGCGCGAGCGCGACGCCCGCCGTGATGCCGAGCACCTTGCCCGCGATGCGGACAATGATGAATGCCACCACGAGTGTGGTCGTGGGACCACCCCAATGCACGCTCGTCCATCCGATCCCGCACGAGACCAGTGCGTACACCGGCAGGACCACGGCGACTGACCATTGATTGGCGCCACGTTCGAGCCGCGGCGCCACGTCGTCGTCGTAGGGTGCAATCGCACCCGCGATGACGCCCGCGAGGGCCGGTTCAACTTTCGCCCACGTCAAGGTGGCCCAGAGGCCAACGAGGACGGTGAGCCGCATGGCTACGGTGGCGCGCCGGCGTGTCGCGAGCCACGCTCCGGTGGTGAGGATGGCGCTGGCGAGAAGTCCAATGGCCTGAACGCGTGTCGCGCCATCGACCGACAGCACCACCACGCTGAACACGTCGTCGGCGACGGCGAGTGTCAGCAGGAAGAGTCGCAGCGTGGCCGGCACGCCTCGGCCGACGAGTGCCAACACACCGAGCGTGAAGGCGATGTCGGTCGCCATGGGGATACCCCAGCCGTGTCGCAACGATGGCAGATGCGCGAGGTAGCCGACGACGATCGCGAGCGCAGCGGTCGCGGCCATGCCGCCGACGGCAGCGAGGACCGGCGCGGCGGCGTGGCGGACTCGTGCGAGTGATCCCCGGCGGCGTTCGCGCGCCAACTCGAGCCCGATGCCGAAGAAGAAGATTGTCATCAGCACCGAAGCGGCGATGTCGTGCGGCGAAGCGAGTCCGATGTCATTCGACCAGCGACCCGGCCAGCCGACGTTCACGATTCGTTCGTACGCCGTGGGACTTAGGGCCGACCAGATCAGCGCGGCGAGCGCGCCGGCGATCATGGTGAAGGCCGGTGCGGCGTCGTGTTCGAGCAAGCGACTCGCCCCTCGTCGGCCAGTCATCGTGGTGTCCAACCGACGGTCACTCGCGTCCTAACTGTCCGTGCCAGCGGGCGATGAGTTGTTGGGCCGCCGCGGTCAGCACCGATAGGCACTCGTCGAAGTCGTCGTCGTTGCCGTAGTAGGGATCGGCCACGTCAAGGTCGAGTCCTGGGTTAAGCAGGTTGCGGACCATCACGACCTCGGTGTCCGGATTGGACAAGCGGTCGAGGACGTCGACACGATGCTCGCGAGTCATGACGAGGACCAGGTCCTGTCGATCGAGGTACGCCGAGTCGGCGAAGCTCGCACGTGAGCCCGACTCAAGAAAACCCGCGCGGTCGAGCGAGCGACGCGCCCTCGGGTCCATTGCTGACCCTTCGTGCCATCGGGCTGTGCCGGCGCTGCTCACGTCTACCAACGCGCTGAGTGCCGGAGTGGCCGCGAGCAGGTGGATCAGCGCGACCTCGCCCATCGGCGAGCGGCAGATATTCCCCGTGCAGACGACCGCGACGTGTAGTTGAGTCATAAACCTTCTCGGTGGTGCCTGGGGCGCGGACTTGACGTGCGTACTTTGATATCAAGACGGTACGATAATTCCGAGACGGAAAGGGGAAGCGATGCCACTGTCAGAGCACGAACAGCGCATCTTGGCCGAGCTTGAAGAGTCGCTTTCCAAACAGGATCCTCGATTCGCAAAGTCGGTGCGCGAGACCAACGTCTACTCGCACGGGGGCCGTCGTGTTCGCTGGGGTGCCGCCGGCTTCGTACTTGGACTGGCAATCCTCGTGCTTTTCTTCTCACGATCCATCGTCATTGGACTCGGCGGGGTGCTCTTGATGTTCATCTCGGCCATCGTCATTGAGCGCAACGCCCGGCTACTGGGCCGTGCGTCCTGGCAGGATCTCACGCGTCACATCCGTGGTGATGAGGCGCACACGACCGAGAGCCCGCGGGCCCGGTCGCTTCGCGACTGGTTGTCGCGCCAACGTAATAAAGACCAGTGATCCCCTCGGGGGCGAGGTCGCACCTCGCCCCGGTGCTGGCCGTCGACATTGGAGCGACGAAAGTTGACGCCGCGGTGGCGGCTCCTGACGGCATGCTGCATGACCGTCGACGCCTCGTGCTCGAGGAACAACTGGACCTCGCCGCGGCGCTCGTGTCGATGCTCCGAGCCATGGTCGCCGAGAATGACGTAGCGGCCGTGGGCGTCGGTTGCGCGGGGCCGATGACCGGCCACGGCGAGACGGTGTCGCCCGTCAACATCGCCCAGTGGCGCGAGTTCCCCTTGCGCGCGGTGCTCGCCGAGGGTACGGGCAAAGACGTCTTCGTCGACGGTGACGCCCGGGCGCTGGCGCTGGCCGAGGGCGCCGTGGGTGCGGCGCGGGGGCAGGACTCGTACCTCTCGATGGTCGTCTCAACGGGCATTGGCGGCGGGATCGTCTTGAACGGGCGGCTCCTCGACGGCGCGAGTGGCAACGCCGGCCACGTCGGCCACCTCACTGTCGTGCCCGAGGGTCGGCTCTGCCACTGTCTCAGTCGCGGATGCCTCGAAGCCGAGGCATCGGGACTCGCGATCGAGGCGATGACCGGACGACCACCGCGGGAGGCCGACGTCACCGTGCGCAAGCACGTCGGCGACCTCGTCGGTCGCGCGGTGGGAACGCTCGCGGCGACGTTGGATTTCACGCGGTGCTACGTCGCGGGCTCGGTCGCACTTGGCTATGGCGACGAGTTCTTTGCCAGTGCGAACGCCTCGGCCACTCGGGTGTCGACCATGCCCTATACGAAGGATTTGCGCATCGAGCGTTCGGGTCTCGACGCCGATGGACCACTCCTGGGCGCGGCCTACGTCGCCTGGTTCGGGGTTGCATCGTGAGCGCGTGGTGGCCACCGAGGTTCGGCCGATACCTCGCAGCGCACCCGCGCGACGTGCCGGTGGTGGTGGCCGCGGCGTGGGCACTTCGGCGCAACCAGTGGTGGCGACGGTCGCCGTTTCTCCCGATCCCCGACGACGCGTATTGGCGGTTCCGCCTGGCCACCTTCGACGGTTCGGCGACGGCGCGCCTCGAACCCCGCGCCATCGTGGAGGCGGCGAGATGGTCACGCCGCCAGCGGAGCACAAGGTAGGTTGGGCCGGTGGGCCGCGTCTTGTTGCTCAACGCCACCTTTGAACCCCTCCAACTGGTCAGCGAGCGTCGGGCGGTCGTGCTGGTGCTGGGCGGCCGCGCCGAGCCGATTGCGACGGACGAAGATCCGATGGTCTTTCGGTCGTCGTCGATCGCCGTTCCGATTCCGGCCATCGTTCGTCTTCGTGAGATGGTGAAACTGCCCACGAAAGTACGTACGCCCCCGCTGACCCGTCGGGCACTGCTCTTGCGCGACGGATACCGGTGCGCGTACTGCCTGGAGCACGCCGACACGATCGACCACATCGTCCCGCGCAGTCGCGGGGGCGAGCACTCGTGGACGAATGTGGTGGCCGCGTGTCGTCGGCACAACATGCAAAAAGGCGATCGACTGCTGGAGGAACTCGGCTGGCGACTCCAGATAGAGCCCCGGGTGCCCGAGGGCCTCTGGTGGCGGTGGCGCTATCTTCCCGATTCGCATCCCCTATGGGAGCCCTATCTACCCCGTGCCTCGTGACGGCGCCGATGAACGAGGTCGAAGAACTCTACGACTACGACGCCCTACGAGCAGTCACCGAGCCGTCGGCCTTCGTGGTGCACGTCGATCAGCGCACCGTCGTGCTCGGCAGTCGTCAGCGGGCCGACCTGTTAACTGACCAGTTTCGGCGGTCGTGCGCACTGCGACGTCGCCGTGGCGGTGGGGGAATCGTGTTGATCCAACCAGGCGACGCGTGGGTCGATTGGTGGATTCCCGCCAGCGATGCAAGATGGTCGGCCGACCTGCGCGAGACGTCGCGCCAGGCCGGCTATCGATGGCGCGACGCGTTGCGTGACGCGGTCGACGGCGAACTGGTCGTACACGACGGTCCGCTGGAAGTGGACGGTGTCTTTGGCGTGGTGTGCTTCACCGGTCGGGGACCGGGCGAGGTGTTCATCGGCGATCGCAAGGTAGTTGGCGTCACCCAGTGGCGTGTTCGCGAGGGCACCCTCGTGTCGACGGTGCTGCACGGGCTCCCGACGCTGCCCCTCCTGGAGGGATTGGCCGACCGTCCGCCAGGCATCGAGCGGGCACTCAATCACCACACCGTTGCGTCACTCGGCGTCGACCCCGACGCGATCATTCGCCGACTCGTTTCGATTGACGGGCCGTGGAAGGCGCGACAGCTGCTCTTGGCCGACTGACCGAGTCCGGTCGCGTACTCGGCATCCCAAAACCGACGTCACCATGACGAGCGGTATGACGTCTGGGTAAGCCGACCCCAACGTCGGCGGTGTCGGCGGGCACCGCGAATCCAACCTCGTCGAGGGTCGCCCGCGGCCGGTTGCGCGTCGCTGCGGCACGGGTCCGCGCGGCGGGGTCAAAAACATTCGATCGGGGCGAGAGTCGGCGAAAAAGTGGTGCAAAAAGGAGTTAGGTGGTGTAATGTGTCGCGAAGTGGGGCAAAATGGTGATCTAGAGGAGGCCTAAGGTGATCGGGTTCGTTGGTCAGTTCCAGCACTCGCTGGATGCCAAGGGACGCCTGATCCTGCCCGCCCGCTTTCGCACGGAGTTTGAGCGGGGCGGCCACCTCAGTCCCAACACGGAGGGCTGCGTCGCGCTGTGGACGCCCGGTGAGTTCACCCGCCAAACCGAGGAGCGACTGGCACAGAGTCGGCGCGGCGGGGCGCAAGATCGCCAACAGGCGCGATACTGGGCCGCTAACTCCTCGGACGTCGAATTCGACCGCCAGGGCCGTTTCGCGTTGCCCTCGGTCATTCGCGACTACGGCGACCTGCGCGACGAAGTACTCATCGTCGGTGCCCTCGATCACCTCGAGCTCTGGGACCCGCAACGATACGCAACGGCCGTCGGTCCGGCAGAACGGATGTTCAAAGACGGTGGCGAATGACGTCCTCGATCACGCTCGAAATCGAGCGCTCGCCGCGCAGTCTCTGGCGGTCACCGTCACTCACGCCGTCACAGCCCCCGAGCGAACTCATGGTTGAGGACTACCACCAGCCC
Source organism: Actinomycetes bacterium (assembly GCA_021777285.1). Next base: position 27,777 of record JAJYDR010000006.1, on the reverse strand, counting down.
GTCCTCGTCGACGAGATCGTCAAACTGTGCCAGGACCTGGCGACCGGCGTCGTTGTCGACGCCACCCTGGGCGGCGGGGGACACGCGGCGGCAATTCTCGACAACGTCGCGCACCTCAGGGTGCTCGGCGTCGACCGTGATGCGGAAGCGCGTGCTGCGGCTGCGTCGCGTCTCACCCAGTACGCCAACCGGTCGCGAATCGCGTCGGCGTCCTTCGCCGACCTCGGCGCCGTGATTCGAGCCAACGGCGACTTCATCGGTGATTCGCCGGTCGTCGGGGTCTTAATGGACCTGGGGGTCTCATCGCACCAACTCGATGATCCGTCGAGAGGATTCTCATTCCGTTTCGACGCACCACTCGACATGCGCATGGACGCGTCCACGGGCGAGACCGCGGCCGAACTCATTGCTCGCATCTCCCAAGATGAATTTGTCCAGCTCCTGCGCGCCAACGGCGAAGGTCGGTACGCTCGCGCCATCGCCACGGCCGTGCGAGCGGGTCGACCGGCGACGACTGGCGACCTGGTCGCGTTGGTCGAAGGAGCGGTGCCGATTCCGGCGCGCCGCCGCGGCAACGTCGCGACCAGAGTGTTCCAGGCGCTGCGGATCGCGGTCAACGACGAGGAGCGCCAGCTCGAAGACGGTCTGCAAGGGGCGTTCGACGCCCTCGCACCGGAAGGTGCCTTGATGGTGATCTCCTACCACTCCGGCGAGGACCGCGCGGTGAAGTCGTTCTTGCACGAACTATCGACGGGCGGTTGCCACTGCCCGCCCGAGCTCGGGTGCGTCTGCGGGGCTATCCCGCTGGCGCGAATTCTGCGGGCGAGTGCCGTCCTGGCCAGCCCTGGCGAGATTGCGTCCAACCCTCGGGCGCGATCCGCTCGATTACGCGTCGGATGGAAGTTAGCGCGATGAGCGTCATAACTTTCCCCCGACGCGTCGAACGACGGCTCGGTTCGCCGAGCCGACCAGCAACTCGGACCGCCGGACATCGCGCACGCGTTTCGCACCGGACCCTGGCGCGGGCGCGGTGGCGCAACGCCTCGGCCGCTCGACGATCCGTCATCATCATGGGCGTCGCGCTGGTGGTGTCGCTGGGCGGGAGCATGGTGGTGGCCAACCGCCAGGTGCAGCTCCAACGTCTCCAGAGCGCCCTGCTGCAGGCACAATCGAACTACGCGGTGCAGGTTGGATCAGCCACCAACGCCTCCGCGCCGAGTCAGATCGCGTCCAAGGCCGGCGCGTTGCACCTGGTTGATCCCACGTCGGTGACGCAAGTTCCCGCCACGTCGCTTGAGAGGCCGCTGCCGTTGCCGCAGTACAACGGGTACGCACCGGTCACATCAAGGACGAGTCGGTGAGTTCGCCGACCTCGACGCCGCCACGGCGACCCCGAACCAGGACACCATCCCAGGCAGGGTCGAGCCGCTCGATTCGACGACTTCGCCTCCTCCGTTTCTCCGTGGCGACCTTGTTCGCATTGCTCGCGGTCCGACTCTTCATGATCCAGATTGTCGATCACGCGCACTACGCGCGGCTCTCGGTCGGACAGGTTCGAGAAGACCTCACCACCTCGGCCCTGCGCGCGGGCATCTACGACCGCTACGGACAGATCCTGGCCGTCTCGCGCCCGACGTCCCTCGTCATCGCCGACGACTTCCAGATCGCCCACCCGAATACCGAGGCGCAGGCCATGTCACCCGTCGTCGGCGTACCCGTTGGCAAGTTGACCCAGTTGCTCTCGGAGCGGCACGGCTACGTGGTGATCAACAACCACCTCGATTTGACGATGGGCCGCCAGCTCGCGTCCATGAACTTTCCCGGCATCGTCGTCCAGGCCTCGTCGGTGCGCTCGTACCCCAACGGCGCCGAGGCCACGGCGCTCATCGGCGGGGTTAACGCATCAGGGACGGGCTCGGCCGGGCTGGAGTACCAATACCAGAAGTTGTTAGCGGGCCAGACGGGCATCACGCGCGCCTTCGTGTCCGCCTCGGGCGTCAATCTGCCAAGCACCCACACGACCGTGATCAAGAAGGCTAAGCCGGGTGTCGGGCTCGAACTCACCATCGACTCGTCGCTCCAGTTCGTCACGGAACGGTCCCTCGCCCACGCAATAGCGTCTACCGACGCCGTCGCGGGCACCGCCCTGGTGATGGACGTCCACACAGGCGAGATCTTGGCGAACGCGTCGCTGGTCAACATTCACGGCAAGCCCGGCGTGCTCGGCAAGGTCCCGTCGTGGGGGGTTTCGGTCGGCGTGCCTGGCATCGAGCAGACGATCAACGACCTTGCGTTCAGCTACGCCTACGAGCCCGGTTCAGTCTTTAAGGCGGTCACGTTTTCGGCGGCCCTGCAGGCGGGCATCATCACGCCGACGACGGTCTTTCCCGTCCCCAACAGTCTCGTGGTTGGCGGTCGAGTCTTCCACGACGCCGAGACCCACGGACTCTTGCACCTCACCGCCACCCAGATCCTTGCGCAGTCGTCCAATATCGGCACCTACGAGATCACGAACCGACTCGGCGAGGCCGGCCTGCTCAGCCAGGTCGAACGGCTGGGCTTTGGTCAATTGACCACGCTGAACTTCCCCGGCGAGACGCCCGGGCTGCTCGTGAACGCCAACAGCTGGTTTCCAAGCGACATGGCCGCCATGCCGATCGGCCAGGTGGACGCCGTGCCACCGATCCAGGTGCTCGACGCCTATAACGCGATCGCCAACGGCGGTGTCTTTGTCGAGCCGAAGCTCGTGCGCGGCTACGTCATGGCCAACGGTTCGGTGAAGGCCGCACCCGCGAGCAAGACCCGCCGGGTAGTGACGTCAGCCGTGTCCGCGACGCTTACGAAAATGCTCGAGCAGGTGGTCCTCGCGGGCACCGGTACGAACGCCATCATCCCGGGGTATCCGGTGGCCGGTAAGACGGGCACGGCGACGATTCCCTACCCGGGCAAGGACTTGCTGCTCTCGGGTCAGTTTGACGCGACCTTCGTCGGCTTCGCGCCGGCCGACCACCCGGTACTGTCGATGATCGTGGTGGTCGAACGTCCGCTGACGACCGTGTACGGGGGCACCGCCGCGGCGCCAGTCTTTCAACAGGTGATGTCCTACGCGCTGCACCACTACGCGATTCCGTCGTCGGGAATCACGGTCAAGCCCCTCAAGGGACTCGCCTCGATCGCGTCGGACGTGACGTGATGCAACTCGGCGACCTCTTCGACGACGCGCCGCTGGACATCGTGACGGCGAGCATCGAGATCGACCGCGTCGAGATCGATTCACGGGCCTGCGGGCCCGGGACGCTGTTTCTCGCCGTGCCGGGCTCTCGCGAGGACGGTGCGCGCTACGCCGCCGACGCCGTCGCGCGCGGGGCGGTGGCGGTCATGGCGAGTGCTCCGATGGAGGTCGGCGTGCCGGTGGTCGTGATCCCGCCGTCACAGGTGCGCGCGATGGTCGCCCACGTCAGTGCGGCGATCGTGGGCCACCCCGACCGGCGAGTCGAGTTGGTCGGCGTGACCGGCACGAACGGCAAGACGACAGTCACCTCGCTGGTCGCCCAACTCGTCCAGCACCTCGGGTGGAACGGTGCGAACATCGGCACGCTCACGAACCAGCGGACCACACCAGCGGGACCCGAGCTCTTTCGGACCATCGACGGCATCGTTCGTGGGTTCGACAGCGCCCCTCGGTCGATCATCGCCCTCGAGGTGTCCAGTCACGCTCTCGACCAAGGACGCGTCGACGGGCTGCAGTTCGCGGTGGCCGCGTTCACCAACTTGAGCCACGAGCACCTCGACTACCACGGCTCGATGGAGGCGTACTACCGCGTCAAGGCACAGCTCTTCACTCCCGAGCGGGCGCGGCGGGCGGTGATCTGGGTCGACGACTCCTACGGCGCCCGTCTCGCTGACGAGTCGACCATCGCGACGACCAGCGTGTCCATGGCCGACGTCACGAGCGTCACCATGTCGCTCATCGGCACGACGTTCTTCTGGCGCGGGCACCTCGTTCGCTCGCCGCTGGTGGGTGCGTACAACGTCGACAACGCCGTGATGGCGATGTCGATCGTGAGTGCCCTCGGTGCGGACGAGGCGCAGGTGGTTGAGGCGCTCGCCGCCGTGCGGCCGGTGCCCGGTCGCTTCGAGATCGTCCACAGCCAGGACGTGGTCGTGATCGTCGACTACGCGCACACGCCAGCGGGACTGGAGCACCTCCTGGGCGACGTTCGCTCCCTGGCGTCCGCGGCGCGGATCATCACGGTCTTTGGCTGCGGGGGCGATCGGGACCACGAAAAGCGCCCGGCCATGGGGGCCGTCGCCGCCGAACGCTCCGATATCGTCTACGTGACCTCGGATAATCCTCGTTCGGAGGATCCAGATGGCATCATTGATGCCATCATGGCGGGCGTCGAGAACGGATCGAACGTCCACCGCGAGGTCGACCGACGTCGAGCCATCTCCTTGGCCCTGGGCGAGGCGCGCTCCGGTGACGTCGTGGTGGTCGCTGGCAAGGGTCACGAGACCACGCAATCGATCGGCGACGCCGTGCTGGAGTTCGACGACCGAGCGGTCGTCCGGGAGTTGATGAAATGAGCCGACGATGCTGAGTCTGATGGAGTCGGGAGGGATTGGCTTCCTGGTGTCGCTGCTCGCGACGCCGCTGTGGATCCGCTTCGTGCGCCGTCGCTCGATGGGCCAGCACATCCGCTCCGACGGCCCCTCCTCACACCAGGCCAAGGCGGGAACACCCACGATGGGCGGGGTCATCATCGTGCTCGCGGGCGTCATTGGCTACCTCATGGGCCACGTCGGCACCGCCATCGATTTCACGCGGGCCGGCGTCCTCGCGGTGCTGGTCACGGTGGCGTCGGGGATCGTGGGCTTCGCCGACGACTACTTGGCGATTCGAAACGCGCGCAACCTGGGACTCAACAAGCGCGGCAAGCTGGCCGGTCAGCTGTTGATCGCGGCGGTTTTCGCCGTGCTCGCCATCTATTGGGTGAAGACCTCGACGGACCTCTCCTTCACCCGGTTCTCACTCCCGGGCTGGAATCTGTCGGTCGCGGGGTGGATCCTCCTCGCCGTCTTTGTCATCGTGGCCACGTCCAACGCGGTGAACCTGACCGACGGCCTCGACGGTCTGGCGGGTGGTTCGGCGACGTTCGCCTTCGCGGTGCTGTCGATCATCGGGTACTGGCAGTTCCGCCACTTCTCGATCTACCACTTGCACAGTGCCCTGGACCTCGGGCTGGTGGCCGTGGGCTTGGTCGGGTCGTGCCTGGGCTTTCTCTGGTGGAACGCGGCGCCCGCTCGAATCATGATGGGTGACACCGGATCCCTCGCGATCGGGACCGGCCTCGGCGCTTTGTGCCTGCTCATGAACCTCGATCTGCTGCTGGTGGTGCTGGGCGGGCTCTTCGTCGCCGAAACTGCCTCGGTGATCTTGCAGGTGCTCAGCTTCCGGCTCTTCGGGCGCCGCATCTTTCGCATGGCCCCGTTCCACCACCACTTCGAGTTGCGCGGCTGGCCCGAGACGACCGTGATCATCCGGTTCTGGATCCTGTCGGGTCTGTGCGCGGCCCTCGCGCTGGGGATCTTCTACGGCGACTTCTTGAAGATCGCCAAGGTGGTCTGATGGCCGAGGGGCGAACGGGCCGACTGCTCCACGCGTGGCCGCGGGGCAACGCCACCGCCCGCTCGTTGCTGGTGGTCACCATGATCATGGTCGCCTACGGCACCGTCGCGGTCGCGTCGGCGAGCGAGGGCCAGGCGACCGCTAACGGTGGCTCGAGCTGGAGCATCGCCATCCACGACGTCGTCTACCTGGGCTTCGGACTCCTGGCGCTGTACTTGGGCGCGCGCGTGCATCTCGGGTACCTCATCCGACGTGCGCCGCTGGCGATGATCGGCGGCATCGGACTGCTGCTCGCGGTCAAGGCGATTGGCGTCAGTGCGAACGGTGGCAAGCGATGGCTCAACCTGCACGTCATCTACCTCCAACCGTCCGAGCTCTTCAAGCTCGTCACGATTCTCTACGTGGCGTGGCTCGTGCAGCACCAGCACGAGGAGTTGGGGGAGTGGCGCCGTCTCGCGCTGTGGACGCTGCCCGTGATCGCCGGCGTCGGGCTCATCATCCTCGAGCCCGACATCGGAACCTCCTCGGTCGTCGTGGCGATCACGATGGTGATGCTCGCTATCGCCGGACTCAGCCGCCAGCTCCTGACCCGGATCGCCGCGCTGGGGGTGCTCGCCTTTGGCGCCTTCATGCTGCTCAAGCCGTACTCGTCACGACGGTTCTTTTCCTTCCTGCACCCGAATCAGAATCTCCAAGGCAGCGGCTACCAGCTGCTCCAGTCCAAGATCGGCCTCGGCGCGGGGGGTCTGACCGGGCTGGGACTCGGGCACAGTCGCGAGAAGTGGGGCCTCCTGCCCAATCCGCACACCGACTTCATCTTCACGATCATCGGCGAGGAGTTGGGCCTCATCGGCACCTTCGCCGTGATCGGGCTGTTCGTGTGGTTCCTGTTCAGCTCGACGCGCATCGCGATGAACTCACAGAACACGGTGTACCGGTTGCTCGCCGTGGGGATCGTGACGTGGATCGTGCTCGAAGCGGTGATCAACATCGCCTCGGTGGTCGGGGGCTGGGCGGTCACCGGCATCCCGCTGCCGTTCTTCTCCTACGGCGGGACCGCGCTGATCACCGAGCTCTTCGGCGTCGGTGTGCTCTACAACATCGGCCACGATACGAGTCGACTGGGCGGACTCGAGATCCCCGACTACGTTGGTCCGACCCGCCGCGCCGCGCCGCGCCCGGCGTCGGCGCCGCGCGGCTACGGCCCGGATCCGCGAGAACGCGTTCGACGGTACGACTGATGGACCGATGCGTCGTCGTGACTGGTGGCGGCACCGGAGGTCACATCTTTCCCATGCGCGCGATTGGTGACCAGCTGGTCGCCGTGGGGGTACCCGCCTCCTCGATCCACTACGTGGGCAGTCGCCGGGGCCAAGAGGCCGCGCTGCTGGCCGACCAGCCAATCGACCTGACACTCTTGCCGGGACGGGGGATCCGTCGGTCGTGGCGGGCCCGGGCGGTCGTTCAGAATCTTGGCGCGATCGTCGGCCTCGCGGCGGCCTTTGCCGTCGCCATCGTTCGCGTTGGCCGCTGGCGCCCGTCGGTGGTCGTGTCGGTCGGCGGCTACGCCGCAGCGGCGGTCGGTGCCGCGGCGGTGCTCTGGCGTCGACCGCTCGTCCTGGTCGAGCTCGACGCGGCCCCGGGTGCAGTGCATCGCGTCCTGGCACGCTTCGCGCGACGTCGTTGCCTCGCGTACGGCCCGGCGGACGAGCGAAGCGTTGTCACCGGGGTTCCCCTCGGCTCTGACATCCTCGCGGTCGATCGCGGGCGTGACGCGCGCGAGCGGGCCCGCGAGGCCATGGAACCACCGATCGAGTCCGGCCGCGCCGTCGTCGTGGTGATGTCGGGTTCACTGGGTGCCACGCGGGTCAATGACGCGGTGAGCGAGCTTGCGCGGCGCTGGTCCACGCGGGCGGACCGGACGATCATTCACGTCAGCGGCCGACGCGACGCGTCGAGGGTGCTCGCGCACCGACCGACGACCGACGGTCTCGACTACCGGATCATCGAGTTCGCGACGATGGCCCCGCTGTGGTCGGTCGCCGACGCGGCCGTCTGTCGAGCGGGAGCGACGACGGTGGCCGAACTGACCGCGCTCGGCATCCCCTCGGTGCTGGTGCCGCTGCCGGGTGCGCCCGGTGACCACCAGACCCGCAACGCGCGGGCCGTGGCGGACGCGGGCGGCGCGGTCTTGCTCGCCGACGAGGACTGTGACGCCGCGGCATTGGAAGCCGCACTCGAGCGCCTCCTCGACCCGGGCAACGCCGAGCGCGCCGCGCGGGCGGCCCGGGGCCTCGGTCACCTGGACGCCACGGGGGCGATCACGCGCGTGGTGCTCGAGGTCGGAGGGCTGCCGGCGTGATCTTCAAACGCGGGACACGGGTGCACATCGTCGGCGTCGGCGGCGCGGGGATGAGCGGGCTCGCCCGGCTGCTCGCGACGCGTGGTTGCGCGGTCTCTGGCTCGGACGCGCGTGCCTCGGACGTGCTCGAGGAGCTTCGCGCAGCGGGCGTGGCGGTGCACGTGGGCCACGACCCCGGCGCCGTGGGCGACGCGCAGGTCGTGCTCTGGTCGCCCGCGGTCCCCGAGGACGACGCGGAGCTCACAGCGGCGCGCGATCGCGGCGCCACGCTCGTCGGCCGCGCAAGCGTGCTCGCCGAGTTGGCGCGGATGCGGCCGGTGGTGGGGCTCACGGGCACCCACGGCAAGACCACGGCGACGTCCATGTTGGTTCACGTGTTTCACGCGGCCGGGGTGGACGCGTCGCGGTTGCTCGGTGCGCCGGTCGTCGGTGTCGGGACCAATGGCCACTGGGGCGACGAGCCACTGGTGATGGAGGTCGACGAGAGCTACGGGACCTTTCGCGAGCTCGAACCAGCGGCGCTCGGACTCCTCAACGTCGAACCGGACCACCTCGACTACTACGGCGATCGCGACGCGCTCGAGACGGCCTTCGCCGATCTCGTCGAGCGAACGGTCGGCCCGGTCGTGGCGTGGGTGGACGACCCCGGCAGCCGCCGGGTGCGCGGCCACGTCACCCGGCCCGTCGTGAGCGTGGGACGGCGCGACGCCGACTGGGTCGTCACCGACGAGGTGGTGTCGCGGCGCGCGGCGCGTTTCGACCTGACCGGCCCGGACGGTCAGCACCTCGAGGTCGAGTTGTCGGTGACCGGGGCGCACAACGTCGCCAACGCGGCGGTGGTCGCGGTGCTGGCACTGAGCGTCGGGCTCGCCGCCGAGCACGTCGTCGGCGGACTGGCGGCCTTTACCGGGGCGCCGCGACGCTTCGAGTTCCGGGGCCGCTGGCACGGGGCCGACGTCTACGAGGACTACGCCCACTTGCCCGGCGAGGTGGCCGCGACGCTCGCGGCGGCGCGCGCCGCGGGTTACACCGAGATCGCCGCGGTCTTCCAGCCGCACCGCGTGACCCGGACGATCGCGCTCGCCGCGGACTTCGCCGACGCCTTCGATTCGGCCCAGCGCGTCATCGTGACCGACATCTACCGGGCCGGCGAGGCGAATCCGACCGGCGTGACCGGCCAGCTGGTCGCCGAAGCCGTCGCTCGCTCCTTCGAGGGACCCGTCGACTACGCCGCGACCTTCGACGACGTGGTTGCCGCGCTCGCGGCCGGATCCGGGCCCGATGCGATCTTCTTCCTCGGAGCCGGCGACATCGCCGACGCGATCGGCCGCCTGGCGGGGGGTCTGGACTCGTGAGCCTCGACCGGCTCGTCGCCGCCGGTGGTGCGCGCGTGCTCGAGCACGCGCCCGTCGGCGCCCTGACGACCTACCGGGTCGGTGGTTCGGCGCGCGCCCTCGTGACGCTCTCGTCGGCCGCGGACGCCGACGAGCTGTTGCCGCTGGTCGACTCGACGGGTCTGGCGACCATCGTCATCGGCAACGGCTCGAACCTGCTGATTGCCGACGGCGAACACGCGGTGGTGGCGATTCGTCTGGTGGGTGACTTCGCGAACCTGACCTGGACCGACGAGGGCGAGACCGTCTCGGTGGTGGCGGGCGGTGGACTCGGCCTGCCCGTGATGGCGCGTCGCCTGGTCGCCGAGGGAATCGTCGGCTTCGAATGGGCCGTCGGGGTTCCCGGGACGGTCGGGGGCGCCGTGGCGATGAACGCCGGTGGCCACGGTTCGGACATGGACGCGAGCGTCAGGACCGTTGAGCTGTGGCACCAGGGTGCGCGCACGACCTGGGACCACGACGCGCTCGTCTTCGGCTACCGACGCAGTGCCGTGGCGGCACGCGACGTCGTGCTCGCGGCGACGGTGTCCCTGGAACGAGGCGAGAGGAGCGCCGCCCAGACGCGGCTCAGCGAAATCGTGCGCTGGCGTCGCGAGCATCAGCCGGGCGGTGCCAACGCCGGCAGCGTCTTTCGCAACCCCGAGGGCGACCACGCGGGCCGCCTGATCGAGGCCGCGGGCTGCAAAGGACTCCGTGTGGGCAGCGCGGTCGTGAGCGAGAAGCACGCGAACTTCATCATCGCCGACGCCGACGGCTCAGCCACCGACGTGCGCCGGCTCATCGAACTCGTGCGCGCCCGGGTCGCCGAGCAGTCGGGGGTCGTGCTAGTGACCGAGAACCGATTCGTCGGCTTCGAGGATGGCGATGGCCCGGCGTAAGCCACTCAGCGCGCCCACGAGTGCGCCCGCGCGCGAGCGCGCGCCCAAGCGGTCAGGATCGCGAAAAACATCCCGGCCCGAGCAGTCACGACAGGGCCGTCGCGCACGGCGTGGCGCAGCACCGGCATCGGCGGCACCGACGGTAGCCGCACCGCGCCGGCGCTCGTGGCTGCGCTGGATGCTCGCCGGGGTCCTGGCACTGGCCACGATCGGCGCGGGGCTCGACTGGCTCGCACACAGTTCGTTGTTCCGCGTGCGCCACGTCGTGGTCGTGGGACTGCGCCACGAGGGTCGCGGCGCCGTGCTGGCCGCCGCCGGGTTGGCCGATCAGACGCCGCTGCTCGACGTGAACACCGCGGCGGTGGCGAAACGCCTCGCGGTGTTCCCGTGGATCGGCTCGGTCGATGTGACCAAGCGGTGGCCCAACACCGTCGAGATCGTGGTGCACGAGCGCACGCCGGTGGCGGTCGCCTTTGACGCGAACCACACGCTGCAGTACGTCGACGCGACGGGCCACGATCTCGGTCCGGCGCCGTTGACGGCGAACCTGCCGACGCTGCAGTACCTGCACCCCGAACAGCGCAGCTGGCCCTTCGAGCGCGCCGGGTTCAACGCGGCGCTGGTCGCCAGCCGGCTCCCGCCGGCCTTCGCCGCGCAGGTCTCGGTGATCACGGTCAACGCGAGCGGATCGGTGTCGCTGAAGATGACCACGCCGGTCACCTTCATCCTCGGCCAGCCCACGGATCTGACCGACAAGTTCGTCTCAGTGGCCTCGGTCATCGCGCACACGCAATTGAGCCCGGGCGACATCGTCGACGTACGCGTACCGGGCGAACTCGCGGTTTCTGGGCCGTCGGCAGGGTAGTTTGGTATTTGACCGAAATGGAGCCACTGACTAGCCTGCAATGACATTTGGTCGTGCACGCGCGCGACGCCCAGCGCGGTGGGTCACAATAGGGAGAGTCGCCCGAAGGGGGTTTCATGAGTTTGAGCCAAAACAACTACCACGCAGTGATCAAGGTGATCGGTGTGGGAGGCGGGGGTGTGAACGCGGTGAATCGCATGGTGGCAGCGGGGCTGCGCAACATCGAGTTCATTGCCGCGAACACCGACGCGCAGGCGCTCTTGCTTAGCGAAGCCGACTTGAAGATCGACATCGGTCGCCAGCTGACGAGGGGTTTGGGTGCGGGCAGTGACCCCGAGATCGGCCGCCAGGCGGCCGAGGAGCACCGCTCCGAGATCGAAGAGGCGCTGAAGGACACCGACATGGTGTTCATCACCGTCGGCGAGGGCGGTGGCACGGGAACCGGCGCCGCGCCGGTCGTCTCGGACATCGCCCGCTCGCTGGGCATCCTCACCATCGGTGTGGTGACGAGGCCCTTCTCGTTTGAAGGCAAGCGCCGGGCCACGCAGGCCGAAAAGGGCATCGAGGCCCTTCGCGGCAAAGTGGACACCCTGATCGTGATCCCCAACGACCGGCTGCTCTCGGTGACTGCGGCGGACACTTCGATGCTCGACGCGTTCAAGGTCGCCGACGACGTGCTGCTGTCGGCCGTTCGTGGCGTTACGGACCTGATCACGGTGCCTGGACTGATCAACACAGACTTCGCAGACGTCAACGCGATCATGCGCAACGCCGGTAGTGCCATCATGGGCGTCGGCCAGTCGACGGGTGAGGGCCGGGCCGTGAACGCCGCCCGGGCCGCAATCACCTCACCGCTGCTCGAGGCCTCGATCGACGGGGCGAGGGGCATCCTCATGAACATCGTCGGCGGCTCGAACGTGACCTTGACCGAGGTCACCGACGCGGCCAACATCATCCACTCCGTGGCCCACCCCGACGCCAACATCATCTTTGGCAGCGTCATCGACGACTCGATCGGCGACGCGGTACGCGTCACCGTGATCGCGGCCGGATTCGACCACGTGGCGTCCCCCGCGAAGTCGGCACCGACCACGACCAGCCAGCCGGTCATGACCGAGGGGCCGCGCACCGACATCTTCAGTTCCGCGAACGACGACTTCTTCGACGTTGGCGGCGATGACGACCTACCCAGCTTCCTCCGCTAGCGGTCGCCTGTTCGAGCGGGTTCGCGAGAACCTCCGTGCGGCGCGCGAACGCATCGCGGCGTCCTCGCCGACGCCCGAACAAGTCCGAATCGTCGCGGTGACCAAGACGTTTGGCCCCGAGGCGGTGCGCGCCGCCGTGGCGGCGGGCATCGACACAGTGGGCGAGAACTACCTGGTCGAGCTCGAGGCCAAGCGCGCGGCGCTCGCGGACCTGGCGGTGCGCTGGCACTTCCTCGGGGCGCTGCAGTCCAACAAGATCGCCCGGGCCGCGCGCGCCGCGGACGTGCTCTGCGGGGTCGTGAGGGTCAAGGAGATCAACCGGATCGCCGCGGTGGCGCCCGGCGCAGCCATCTACGTCGAGGTCGATGTGAGCGCAATACCCTCTCGATCAGGGGCGTCGGTGCTGGAAGCCACCGAATTGGTGCGTGAAGCCCGCCGCGTCGGCCTCGAAGTCCGCGGGCTCATGACGGTCGCCCCGCCGGACCCCGACGGGGCGCGGCTCGCCTTTGGGGCCGTTCGTGAACTCGCTGATCAACTGGGAGTTCCGGAGCGATCGATGGGCATGAGCGACGATCTGGAGCTCGCCTGCGAGTACGGTGCCACCGAGGTGCGCCTCGGGCGAGCGCTGTTCGGCTCGAGGGTCGCCGCCTGATGGTGGTGGCCTAACATGGTTCTTGGTCGTGGCCGCAAGGGGAGCACATGAAAGACAAATTCCGAAAGGCGTTGGGGTTCCTCGGTCTCATCGAGGACGAGTACGGCGATTACGCGTCGAGCGTCCCCACACGTCCCTTCACCGACGAGACCCCCTACGAGGAGCCCGCCGACTGGCGACCAGGGCCATCGAGCGCCGGCCGGCCGTATTCGCCGGCCCCGCCGAGCCCGATGCCGCCCCGGACCCAGCAGGCCGCCCGGCGCCCGTCGTCGATCTCGGTGCTCGACAGCTCGGGTGAGCCCCCGCGCGTGCGGCCCATGCCGAGCCCCCGCCCGCGGCCGCCGGCGACGCTTTCCAACGAGTATGAGCCGGCAATCCTCTTTCCCCAGTCCTACAACGAGTCGCGCCGGATCACCGACCTGCTGCGCAGCTCGCGGGTCGTGGTGCTCAACGTGACCGGCCTCGAGCCGAGCGTGGCCCGGCGGCTCGTGGATTTTGCGTCGGGGACCGCCTACGCGCTCAGCGCCAAGATCGAGCCGCTTGACCCGGGCGTCTACTTGGTCTGCCCCCAGGGGTCCCACGTCAGCACTGACGCGCGGGCGTCGCTGCGCGCGTCGGGCTATCGGTCGTTTGACGCCCTATGAGGTTCGTGCACCTGCTGCTGTCGCTCTACATCTGGGTCTTCATCGCCGCGGCACTCCTCAGCTGGTTCCCGGCGTCGAGTAGCGGCGGCGTCGCCACCGTGCGCCGCGCTCTGATGACGGTGACCGAGCCCGTCCTGCGGCCACTGCGCCAGATCCTTCCCCGGCCCCAGTTCGGCGGGGTGGGCATCGACTTCTCGGTCCTGGTCGCCATCATCGCCCTCGAAATCATCAACGCGGCGATCTAGCGATCGACGGGTCGCGCCACGTCGTTTTTGCGGTGCGCGAGCCGCGTTTGCGCCATACCCGCGCTGTATGGTTGCGGGTATGGATAGCACCGATAACGCCCGATCCGCCCTTGATTCCATCGATACTGTGGCCTTTAAGGTCGGCCTCAAGGGTTATAACGTCGATGAGGTCGACGAGTTCCTCGAGCGCCTGTCGGGCGAGGCTCGCCAGCTGAAGGACCAGCTGCAACAGCAGCGCCAGCAGCTGCGCCAGGCCGCCGAACGCATCAACCAGCTCGAAGCCTCTCGGGCGAGTGCAGGCCCGGCCGCGGCCCCCGCGGCCCCCGCGCCCGCGCCGGCGCGTCCGGCGCCGAGTGTGACCGGGGCGGGCGCCGAGCAGGTCACCTCGATGATCGCGATGGCCCAGCAGTTCATCGATCACGCTCAGCGTGAGGCCGAGGAGAAGTCCCGCGAGCTCACCGTCGCCGCCCAGGAGCGCGCCCGCCAGATCGTGACCGAGGCGCGCAGCCGCGCCGAGGACGAGGTCAACCGCCTGAACGGTCTCAAGCAGCGTCTCAGCGAGGACGTCGAAACGTTGACGCGCCAGCTGGACATCGAGCGCACGCGCCTGAGCGGCGCCCTGAGCGAATTCGCCCAGTGGATCGAGTCGTCGCTGCACATGGGCGGTCGGACCACGGCGCCAGCGCCGACGGCCGCACCAGCGGCACCCGCACCAGCGGCACCCGCACCCGCACCCGCGCAACCCGTTGGCGAGGTGGGTGTCACCGCCCAGCAACCGGTGGTTCCCCAGGTACTGCAGTTCGATACGCCTGCGACCGACGATCGCGCGTAAGTCGGGTCTCGACTGCTAGGGTCGGCCAGCACGAACGAACGGCCCTAAGGAGCACCCGATGACCGCCAGCCCCGCCAGTCCCAAGAAGGCCGCCTCGAAGGCCGCCAAGGCGACGACGGTGGCCAAGAAGTCGCCGGCGGTCTCGCGGGCGGCCGTGGCCAAGAAGGCAACGGCCAAGGCCGCACCGGCGAAGAAGACGGCCGTGACCAAGAAAGCCGTTGCACCAGGCAAGACGACGAGCACTGCCAAGAAGGCGCCCGCGAGCACCGCGGCCGCCAAGGCCAAGGCCGCTGCCGCCGCGAAGGCCCAGCGCGAGCGCGAGGCCAAGGCCGCCGCCGCCGCCAAGGCCGCGGCCGCCAAGGCCAAGGCCGCTGCCGCCGCGAAGGCCCAGCGCGAGCGCGAGGCCAAGGCCGCCGCCAAGGAACGCGAGGCCAAGGCCAAGGCCGCCGCCAAGGAACGCGAGGCCAAGGCCAAGGCTGCCGCCAAGGAACGTGAGGCCAAGGCCAAGGCCGCCGCCAAGGAACACGAGATTCAGCGCAAGGCGCGCGAGCGAGCCGCCATCGAGGCGAAGAAACAGCGCGAACTCGAGGCCAAGAGGAAGGCCATCGAGGCCGAGCGGCTGCGCAAGCAGCGCGAGATCGAGCGGCGCAATGCCGAGGAGCTGAAGCGACAGGAGCGCCGCGAACTCGAGGAGCGCAAGCGCCAGGAGGCGCTGGAGCGCAAGATGCACTCCAAGCCCTACGCCAACGACACCGCGTTCCTCGCCGAGCTACGCGACCTGCTCCTCGAGGCCCAGACGGTCACGGCGATGCAGATCACGGTGCTCGAAAACGCCGTCAACGATCTCCTAGAGGGTCGAGAGCGCCCGGAGTATGACGAGGAAGACGGCTCGAGCGCTGGCTCGGACTACGACCGCGACCAGCTCAAGATGCAGCTGGACAACGAACGACTGAAGACCCAGCTGATCGACGTCGCCCTGGCGCGCGTCGATGACGGGAGTTACGGGCGCTGTGACAGCTGCTTCGAACCGATCGCGAAGGATCGGCTCCGGGCGCAGGTGCCGGTGTTCACCTGTGTGACGTGCCGCGCCAACGGCTGAGGATCGCGCCGAATCGAACGGTTCTCCTCACGGCCCTCGGGGTGCTCGCGCTCGACGCGGCGAGCAAGGCCTGGGCGCGGTGGGCGCTCACGCGCCCGATCCACGTGCTCGGCCCCCTGTGGCTGCGTCTGCAGTACAACGCCGGGATCTCGTTCTCGCTGAACCGCTCAGATCCCCTCGTGACGACGGTGGTGACGGCGTTGATCGCGCTGGCGCTCTTGGTCGCGGCGGTGCGCGCGCGAAACGGCGCGCCGGCGGTCGGCTTCGGGCTGCTGCTCGGCGGCGGGGTCGCCAACGTGGTGGACCGGCTCATGGCCACGCCCCACCAGGTGACCGACTTCATCGCCGTCGGCTCCTTCCCGATCTTTAACGGGGCCGACGTGGCGGTCACGGCCGGATTCGTGGTCTTGATCGTGGTGGCGTTGCGAGGCGATACGTTGATGAGACGATGAGCGACGAATTCGAGGTGGGACTCCTCGACGTAGTGGTGCCCGACGGCCTCGATGGCGTTCGCTGTGACCGGGCGATCGCGATGCTGACCGGTCGGCCTCGGGCGCTCATCGCCGCCGTGATCGCCGACGGTGCGGTCACCGTGGACGGTGTGCCGCTGAAGAAGGCGTCGACCCCACTGGTCTCGGGCCAGCGACTCGTCGCGGTGGTGCCCGAGGTCGGCAACGGTTGGGTGGAACCCGACGCGTCCGTGCCGGTCGACGTCGTCAGCGAAACCGTCGATTACGTCGTCGTCAACAAGGCACCTGGCCAGGTCGTCCACCCGGGCGCCGGCCAGCTCACGGGCACCCTCGTGGCCGGACTGCTGGCGCGCTACCCCGAGCTTGACGCGCTGCGTCAGGTGGGGCTCTGTGACCCGTCGCGCCCGGGCATCGTGCATCGGCTCGACAAAGGAACGTCGGGACTGGTCGTCGTCGCCCGCTCGGTCGCGGGCTACGAGAGCCTGCGCGAGCAGCTCGACCAGCGCGCGATCGAGCGGATCTATCTCGGCCTGGTCGAGGGCCACGTCGCCGAGTCGCGCGGCGTCGTCGACGCGCCGATCGGCCGCTCGACGAGGACCCCGACGATGATGGCGGTGCGCAGCGACGGGCGGTGGGCGAGGACGGCCTACGAAGTCGTGTCGCGTCTGGAAGCACCGCGCACGACCGTCTTGCGCCTGAAGCTGGAAACGGGCCGCACGCACCAAATCCGCGTGCACCTGGCATCCATTGGCCACCCCGTGGTCAACGACAACCGCTACGGGCATCGTCGCGAGTCGCGCCTCGCGCCCGAACGAGTCTTCCTGCACGCGACGCGGCTCGGCTTCGCCGATCCGTCGTCGGGCCAGTGGGTGTCCTTTGACGCTGCCTTGCCGGCGGACCTGGACGCGCTGGTCCACCTCGACGAGGCGTGACCAGCGGCGAACGGTTCTGGTGCCGGCGGCGCTGGGACGAGCGGGCGAGCCGCTCGTCGAGGGGTAACCCCTAGGCCATCTCGTGGGCCGCGATGACCGCCTGGTCCCGGCGCAGGATTGCCATCGCCTCTTCCTCGGCGCGGCGAACGCGCCGCACGCCGATGTCCATGACGTTGGCCGTCGCCTGGAGTGAGAGCGGCGATGAGCCGTTCAGGCCGAATCGGTGCGAGAGCACGTCGCGCTGGATATCGGTGAGCTGGTCGAGGGCCTCGAGCAGTTGCTCGTCAACCATGGTCTGCTCGATGTCGCCGACCCAGTCGTGCTGGCTCGGGGCAACGAGGTCGCCGAGGGTCGTGGCCGAGTCCGAGGACGCCGGCTGGTCGAGGCTCGCCGTGACGCCGGCCAGCCCGCGCAGGTTGTCGCGCTCGGCCTTGGACATGCCCGTGGCCTCGGTCAACTCGTCGTCGGTGGGCTTGCGCGCGAACAGCGAAGTCAGTTCGGCCGTTGTGGCCTCGAGGCGTTGGAGCTGCTCGCCGACTTCGAGGGGGATGCGAATGGTGCGGCCGTGCTGCTGGACGGCCCGCTGGAGCGCCTGGCGGATCCACCACGTCGCGTAGGTGGAGAACTTGAAGCCGCGCTCCCAGTCGAACTTCTCCACGGCGCGCAAGAGTCCGAACGTGCCCTCTTGGACCAGGTCGATCATCTCGACGCCACGGTCCTGGTAGCGACGGGCCCAGTGCAGGACGAGGCGCAAGTTCGCCGCCACCATCTGCTTCTTTGCCTCTTCGTCGCCCGCGGTCACCCGCTTGGCCAGTTCTACCTGCTCATCGTAGTTCGGCATGGGGTAGCGGTCGAGATCCCGCATCAGGAGTCCGAGCATGTCGTTTGTGTTCACACTTGATCGCCGGTTCGTAATCATCGCAGCTCCTCGTCGTCTCCCAACACGTATGCGGGTGGCCTATTTCTCCTACCAACGCATAACTAATTTACCACAGCAGTAAACCCAATACGGGGAAAGATATTCCCGGACCTGCAAGACCCCATCAGTGCCGGGTGAGAAATTCGTAAGTTTCGCGTGGTCCGCCCGGTCAACGCCCGGCACGTGCCGGTCGGCACCGGGCAGTGGGTGAGCGGCGTTCGTCAGGCCGAATGGGTACGGCGCATCGGCTGGACGCCTCGCGCCTGGAGCACCATGTCGGCGAGGGTGTAACTCGCCAGGTGCTCGCGCATGTGACTGCCAACGTCGGCCCACACGGCGAGCAGCACGCACTGGCCCTCGTGGTCACAGGCGCCATCCTGGTGGGGCTGGCCGAAATCGCCCGCGACGATGGGGCCGTCGACGGCGGCGACGACCTCCGCCAGGGTGATGGACTCGGCCGAGCGCGCCAGCACGTAGCCGCCGCCGACGCCGCGCTTGGAGCGAACGAGCCCGACGCCCTTCAATGCCAGGAGGATCTGCTCGAGGTACGGCTGGGGCAGGCCGGTGCGCTGTGCGAGGTCGCGTACCGACGTCGGGCGCGACGGATCGTCATGCAGCGCAAGGCTGAGAAGCGCTCGGCTCGCGTAGTCACCCCGCGTTGATACCCTCACGCCCTCAGTGTAGTGAGGGGCCGGATCGGCCGCGTGGTCCGTCGCGGGACCCGCGACCCGTCCAATTCGCCGCGATTGGTGTCTTGACGGGCCCAACAACGCTGGACGAATGCGGCTGCGAGTCCCCAGGTCGCCAGGACCGGACGAACGGCGACGTCGGGGCCGCGACGTGCCATGTGCGTGGACCCCGGCTGGCATCTGGCACACTGCAAGGGTGGAAGACCAAGAAAAAGAAAACGTGACCGTCGATCCCGATTCGGTGCTGGCGCCGGGCCAGTCGGAGGAGGAATCGGCCGAGGCGACTGATTTCATCAGCCAGCCGGCCAAGGTGATGCGCATCGGCGCGATGGTCAAGACCCTCCTCGATGAGGCGCGCAGCGCCCCCCTCGACGAGCCGGGGCGAACCCGTCTGCGCGAGATCTACGAACTCTCCATCCACGAGCTGTCCGGGGCGCTGTCCTCGGACCTCGGTGACGAGTTGGCCCGCATGGCGTTGCCGTTCACCGCCGACGTCCCGTCGGAGTCCGAGCTGCGGATCGCCCAAGCGCAGTTGGTAGGTTGGCTTGAGGGCCTGTTCCACGGTATTCAGGCCTCCCTCTTCGCCCAGCAGGCGGCCGCCGCGGCGCAGCTGGAGAAGATGCGCGAGCGTTCCCTTAATCCTGGGTCGCCCGAACCGCGGGCTGGAACATATCTCTGAGCGGGTGTCAACCACGCGGGGGCGAGAAGGATCTGAAAGGACGTTGAGCAGTCATGGTTGAGGGTTTCGTCCACCTGCACAACCACACCGAGTACTCCATGCTCGATGGTGCGGCGCGCGTTGACGACCTGATCCAGGCGGCGCTGGGCGACGGGCAGCGGGCGATCGGGATCACCGATCACGGCAACCTCTACGGCGTCATCGACTTCTACCAAACCGCCCGCAAGTACGGGGTGACCCCGGTCATCGGGCTCGAGGCCTACATGGCCGCCGACTCGCGCTTCGATCGCCCGCCGCGGCGCGGCAAGATCGACGACACCGGCGGCGACGTCGACGGCGGCCAGAAGCTCTACCACCACCTGACGCTGCTCGCGGTCTCCAACGACGGCTACGCGAACCTCCGCTCCCTCTCGTCGCTGGCCTTCCTCGAGGGCTACTACTACAAGCCGCGGCTCGACTGGGACCTCCTGGAGCGCTACGCCGGCGGATTGGTGGCGACGTCGGGCTGCCTGGGCGGTGTCGTGCTGCAGGCGCTGCTCCAGGACGACTACGCCAGGGCGAAGGACTTGGCCGGTCGCCTCCAGACGATCTTTGGGCGTGAGAACTTCTACATCGAGCTCCAGGACCACGGGATGCCCGAGCAGGCGCGCACGAACCCGCACCTGTTGTCCATCGCCAAGGAGATCGGCGCGCCGCTGCTCGCGACCAACGACCTGCACTACGTGCGCCACGCCGACGCCGAGATGCACGACGCGCTGCTGTGCATCGGCACCGGCTCGCTCGTCGCGGACCCCAACCGCTTCCGCTTCTCGAGCGATCAGCACTACCTCAAGTCCGCCGCCGAGATGCGCTACCTGTTTCGCGACCACCCCGAGGCGTGTGACAACACGCTCGAGATCGCCGAGCGAGCCAACGTCACCATCGAGTTCGACAACGACGCGCTGCCCCAGTACCCCATCCCGGCGACCTTCAGTGGCGGCACGCACAAGGACGAAGCGAACCGGTACCTGCGCGAGCTCACACTGCGCGGCGCACAGGAGCGCTACGGCGAGCTGACCGACGAGGTTCGCCACCGGCTCGACTACGAACTCGGCGTCATCGCGGACATGGGGTTCTCGGACTACTTCCTCGTCGTCTGGGACCTCATCCGCCACGCTCGTGAACAGGGCATCCGCGTCGGCCCCGGCCGCGGGTCCGCGGCGGGGTGCTGCGTGGCGTACTGCCTGCGCATCGTGGACCTCGACCCCATCCGTTACGGGCTCATCTTCGAGCGCTTCCTCAACCCGGGCCGGCGCCAGATGCCCGACATCGACATGGACTTCGACGAGCGCTTCCGCGGCGACATGATCCGCTACGCGGCCGAGCGCTACGGCGCGGACCACGTGGCCCAGATCATCACCTTCTCCACCATCAAGGCGCGCGCGGCCGTGCGCGACGCCGCGCGCGTGCTCGGCTACCCGCCCCAGCTGGGCGACAAGATCGCCAAGGCCATGCCGCCGCTCGTCATGGGCCAGGACCTGCCCCTCGAGGCGTGCTTCACCCCGACACCGGGCTACGAGGGCCGCTTCGCCGAGGCCGCCGACCTACGAGCGCTCTACGAGACCGACGACGAGGTCCAGCACGTCGTGGACGTTGCGAAGGGCTTTGTCGACAAGCGCCGCCAGGACGGCATCCACGCGGCCGCGGTCGTGATCACCAAGGACCCGGTGCTCGACTACGTCCCGATCCAGCGTAAGTCGAGCCCCAACGGCTCGCCCGAGGACGCGCCGATCGTCACCCAGTACGAGGCCACCGCCATCGAAAAGCTGGGCCTCTTGAAGATGGACTTCCTCGGGCTGCGCAACCTCGCGATCATCGAGCGCGCGCTCGAGCACGTCAAGCGCAGCACCGGCGAGGACGTGGACATCGACCACGTGGCGCTCGACGACCCGAAGGTCTACGAGATGCTGCGCCGGGGTGACTCGATCGGGATCTTCCAGCTCGAGGGTGACAAGATGCGCCAGCTGATGCGTCGGCTGGCCCCGACGAGCTTTGACGACATCGCCGCGCTGGTGGCGCTGTACCGGCCCGGTCCGCTGAGCGAGAACGTCCACAACGATTACGCCGACCGCAAGAACCACCGCCAGGAGGTCCGCTACGACCACCCCGATCTCGAGGAGAACCTGCGCGAGACCTACGGGCTGATGATCTACCAAGAGGACATCATGCGCGTCGCCACGCGGATCGCGGGATTCTCGATGACCGAGGCGGACGACCTGCGCAAGGCCTGCTCGAAGAAGATCCGCGAGATGATCCAGGCCCAGCGCACCAAGTTCGTCGACGGCGCCGAGCGCATGGGCTACGGTCGCGAGCTCGGCGAAGCCATCTTCAACAAGATCGAGCCCTTCGCCGACTACGCCTTCAACAAGAGCCACGCCTACGGCTACGCGTTGATCGCCTACCAGAACGCCTGGCTGAAGGCCAACTACCCGGTCGAGTACATGGCGGCGCTGCTCACGTCGTTCCGCGACGACAAGGACAAGGCGGCGATCTACCTGAACGAGGCCCGCCAGATGGGCATCACGGTGGGTGTGCCCGACGTGAACGAGTCCCTCGCCGACTACGCCCCGAGCCAACGGGCCCCGATGACGATCCTGTTCGGCATGGCGGCCGTGCGCAACGTGGGCGAGGCGCTCGTCGAGAAGATCGTCGGCGAGCGCGAGGCCGCGGGGCCCTTCACGTCCGTCTATGACTTCGTGCGCCGTGTCGACCCGGCCGTGCTCAACCGACGCACGATGGAGTCGCTCATCAAGGCCGGAACCTTTGACTCGATGCACGTATCGCGAATGGGGCTGCTACTCGCCGCGGACGAGTTGATCGAGGTGACCCTGAGCCGGCGCAAGGACCTGTCGCTCGGCATCTCCACGCTGTTCGCCTCACTGGGTGACCCGTCGGGTGACGGGGACTGGGAGGGGACCGAGGTGCCGATCAGCCCGGTCGAGTTCGACCAGGCGGTCAAGCTCGACTTCGAGCGAGAGATGCTGGGCACCTACATCTCGGATCACCCGCTCTACGCCGTGTCCGACGTGCTCGCCGCCAAGACCGACGGTTCCATCGTCGCCGTGCGCGAGCGGGCCGAGGAGCTGGCGCGCCTCAACCGGCCGGTGACCATCGGCGGGCTGCTCGCCGAGGTGCAGATCCGCACGACCAAGTCCGGTCACCAGTACGCCCGGGTCGTGCTCGAAGACCTCGGCGGCGCGCTCGAGATCATCGTGTCGGCGAGGAAGTTCGAGGAGTGCAGCGGCTTTCTCGCCAAGGACAACATCGTGCTCGTCAAGGGTCGGATCGACGTGCGCGACGAAGAGGTGCGCTTCAACGTGCTCGACCTCACGGCGCTGCCGCGTGGGCGCGACGACGGCGAACTGCGCCTGGCGCTTCGCAGCGAGGACCTGACCACCAAGGCGATCGCGTCGCTGCGCGAAATCCTGACGCGCTACCCCGGCAAGTCGCCGGTGATCGTCGAAGCGGGGGAGTCGGGCAAGGCCTTCAAACTGGGGCCCGAGTTCAACGTCAATATCGCCGGCGTCGTGGGTGATCTGCGCTCTGAATTCGGCCGAAACGTCATCAAGGCCTAGGCGTCGTGAGGGGTCACCAAAGACCCGTAGAATAGACAGTCATGGCGATGATTGTGACGACGAAGGACACGACGGCCCTCAGTGACGCCGAGTTGGTCGAGATGGCCGACCTGTGCGTCGACCGCGAACCGAATTTCGACATCGGCTTTCTGTCCAAGCAGCGCGAGGAGTGGGTGCTGGTCACCCACGTTCGCGAGGGTTCGAAGCTGCGCGGCTACTCGTTTTGCACCCTGGAGCGGATCGGCGGCACGCCGGCGCTGCTCGTAGGACTGCTCCTGGTCGACCGCAACGCGAAGGCCGACCAGACACTTCGATCGATCCTGCACGACCAGTTCCGCCGCGCACTGCTCGCCTTTCCCGACGAGGACGTCCTGCTCGGCGCGCGGCTGTCGTCGCCCGACGGCTTCCGCGCCTTCGCGGGTCTCGAGGACATCGTGCCGCGCAAGGGCTACAAGCCCACGGGCGAGGACCGGGCGTGGGGCCGGCGACTGGCCAAGCGCTTCGGCGCCGAGAAGGCCATCGACGACCACACCTTCGTCATGACGGTGCCCTCGAGCCCCGTCGGCTGCCTCGACTACGTGGCGGCCAAGGGAGCCATCCCTGATGGTGCCGATGAATTCTTTGCGGACCTCTGCCCGGAGGACGGCCAGCGGCTCATCGCGTTCGGTTGGGCGATGGCCGAATCCTTGGCGTCGGGCAAGCTGCCCCGCTGAGAGCGCGGCGGCTAGCCCCGCGGCAGCAGACCCGTGCAGCTCTTGTAGCAGTGGCCGTCCACGGGCCGCGAGAGTGTGGTCAGGACGTACGCGGGACGAAAGCCCAACGAGGTCGCGAGGTCCTTGCCGGCCAGTGACGACCGGCGCGTCGCCTCCATGGTCCTGATGGCGTGGCTGTCTTCGCAGACGAGCCAGACGTCGTCGCCGAACCACCCGAAGCGAACCCAGGTCGATCCGTCGTCGTGGCGTCGCAGGAGTTGCGGCCCCCGGTCCGCGGCGATCAGAGCGACGCTCGGCCGCTCGCCGCGCAGTTCCCAGTAGGGCGCGCTCGGACCCCGGAAGCCGAAGAGCGGGCCGTCGGCCGGCGTCGCGAGCTCCTCGAGCCAGTGACGGATGTGCCGGCCGCGGTACGAGCCGAGTCGCCGGGGTAGCTCGGCGATGGTGACGGCCTCGGGTTGGGCGAGGTCGTTTCGCTCGATATCGCCCGCCAGCTGCCCCTCGACCACGTCAAAGGTCACCAGGTCAGTCTCCACGCCGACTGGCCAGGGAATACGCCAGCGCACGATGGTGTGGGACGCGAGGTCCATGACGGTGGTGGTCTCGTTGGTGCTGCCAAGGACGAGCCCGAACATCGTCGAATTCGGCGAGAGGTCCACGGTTGGGTGGTGCACCATGCCCTCGACGAGCTGTTTGATCGCTCGGACGGCGGGATCGCGGGAGAAGAGTGGCATCAGCGGATCGAGTGGAGCTGCTGGTCCAGTTCATCGACCGTTCGAACCGGCATCTGGCAGATCGAGCCGCGACAGACGTACGCCCAACCGGGCTCACGGCCCGCCAGCAGGGGCGAGGAGCCAGTTCCGGTCACGAGTACGGCGTTTCGCATGGACTTCAATCGTACGTGGTCGCTGAGGGGGTTCGGGGGGCCAGGAATGACCACCTCGACGCCCTCGAGGGCGAACCCGGCGGCCCCGACGAGGTCAGGAACACTGGTCGGGTGGTGTATGAGCACGTCACGAGCCATTTCGACGAGCCGACGCGCGGCGCCGAGGAGGTCAGCGCGCTCGGTGATGAGGCCGAGTCGGGCAAGCGCGCGCGTGGCGACCGCGTGACCCGACGGCGTGGCGCCGTCAAAGAGGGTCTTGGTGCGCACGAGGACGTCCGTGACGAGGTCACTCGACTCGAAGAGTCCGTTACCCGTCACCGGCGCGCCGCTCGTCGGCGGCGGCCCGTCCCAGTGGTGGGCGAGCAGGTAGGCGGCGGCCTCACTGGCCCGCTCGAGCCATCGATCCTCGCCACCGAGCTCGAAGGCGTCGATGTCGGCGTCAATGAGCCACGCGAGGTCGCTCGCGGTCGCACGCGCCCCCCGATCGCCGATGCGGTACCAGTCGCCCGCAACGAAGTGCGTGGTGTGCAGCGTCTCAAGCAGCGCCCGGCCCTCGTCGACGAAGTCCCGGTCGTTGGACGCGAGCAGGGCGCGCGCGAGCATGGCGTTCCACTCCAGGACCACCTTGTCGTCGCACGTCGGCTGGGGTCTACGACCACGCGCCGCGCGAAGCGCGCGGTGGGCGCTCGCCAGCGACGTGGGGGTGACGAAGGGCTCGCCGACGGCCAGCGCGGGCACCGATCGACCGTCGAGGTTGCCCGAGGGGGTGATCTGCCAGCGCGCCAGTGCTTTGTCGATGAACTCGGTTTGCTGCTCGGCGCCGAGCACCGAAGCGACCTCGTCGGGCGTCCAGGTGATGTGCGAGCCCTCGACGCCGTTGGCGTCGGCGTCGAGGGAGGACGCGTAGCCCTCGGCGGTGGCGAGCTCGCGACGAACGAAGCCCAGGGTCGCGAGGGCGACTTCGCGCCACTCGGCGCTCGACGACACGCGGCTCGCGCGCAGGTAGCAGAGCGCGAGGAGCGCCTGGTCGCTGAGCATCTTCTCGAAGTGGGGCACGCGCCAGCGGTCGTCGACGCTGTAGCGCGCGAAACCCCCGCCGAAGTGGTCATAGAGCCCACCGCGAGCCATCGCGTGCAGCGTCTGGTCCGCGGCGCTCGTCGCCGACTCGTCGCCGCCGTCGAGCAACGCCTCGACGAAGCTCGGTCGCGGGAACTTCGGCGCGCGTCCGAATCCACCCGACTCGTCAACTTGTGCGACGAGCTCGTCTCGGAGCCGTCGTCGGATCAGGTCCAGGTCGATTGGTTCACTGGATGGGACGAGATGGTCGACGAAGGAGACGTCGCGACGCAACGCGGCGTCGAGTTGCTCGGCTTGAGCGCTCACCAGGTCACGCTCGTTGGTCCAGGCGTCGCGCACCGCGTGCAGGAGTCGAGGCAGTCCCGTGGCGCCGGGGCGGTCAGCCGGGGGATAGTACGTGCCGGCGAGGAAGGGGCGGCCGTCGGGCAGCAGGAAGACCGTCATGGGCCAGCCGCCGTGGCCGGTGACGAGCTGGGTGGCCGCCATATAGATGGCGTCGATATCGGGTCGCTCCTCGCGGTCGACCTTGATCGCAACGAAATGCTCATTGAGGTACTCGGCGATGTCGGCGTTCTCGAATGACTCGTGGGCCATGACGTGGCACCAATGGCACGCGGCGTAACCGATGGAGAGCAAGATGGGCCGATCGAGCTCGCGCGCGCGATCGAGCGCCGCACGGCCCCAGGGCCACCAGTCGACGGGATTGGTGGCGTGCTGGCGAAGATAGGCCGAGGTCGACGAGGCCAATCGATTCATGGCGCGATGCTACGGGTCTAGGCGCTCGGCTCTGACCGGGGCGCCACGACCAGCCACTGCCAGGCGACACTGTGAGCGAGGTCGCCCATTCGCGGTGGCAGCGCGCCACGTCGTTCGCACGTCACCCCAGCGACTTCGATGGCGGCGCTGACGGCCCCGCGCACCGCATCGGCGTCGGCGAGGGAACCTCTGGTGAGCCCTTGGCCGACCCACCACGCCACGAAGGCGCCGACGAGGGCATCGCCCGCGCCGATCGCGTCAACGATGGGCCGGTCATCGACCCCGAGGGTGGTGCGGCTCGCCGACCCGACCAGGTGAACGGGACGAGGTCCGTCAGTGACGATCACCCAGGGCACGCCAGCGGCGACGATGGCGCGGGCCGCGTCGAGTGGATCGCGGCCAGGATCGATGAAGCGCAGGTCGTCGGTGCTGACCTTGACGACGTCGGCGCGGCCGAAGAGTTCGCCGAGCACGACGCGGTAGCGTTCGGGTTCGCGTATGGCCCCGGGCCGACAGTTCGGGTCGGCGATGACCAGCGTGTCAGGCGAGGCGCTGGCCACCAACGCGCGAGCGGCGCTCGCCATCGGCTCGACGACGAGGCCGAGCGTGCCGACGTAGAGCGCAGACGGTGTCGGGGCTTCGCCGTAGCGCCCGAGAACGCGGGCGGGGTCGACGTCGAATGCGGCGGTCCCGTCGAGGTAGAAGGTGTAGGTGGCCGCGCCGTCACTGGTTTCGACGAGGGCGATGCTCGTGGGCTTGGAAGATGGACGATCGAAGACGATGTCGACGCCGTCGGCGATGAGCGCATCGCGTACGGCGCGGCCGAACTGGTCGCCGGCGATGCCGCTGTAGAACTGCGGCCGAAGTCCGAGCCGGGCCATCGTGCGCGCGACGGTGAAGGGGCCGCCGCCGAGCAGTGGGGTGATCGCACCGCGCTCGTCGACGACGAGGTCGACGAGGTTCTCACCGAGCACCGCGACGCCCCCGGTCATGGTTACTACGCCCAGGTGTGGTGTGACACGTCGCTCACCGTCCCGCCGAAGCCGTCGCCATCGGTGCGACCACGCTACCGTGGCGTCCCTCGCCTCTGGCGTATCTGGCTCGACGAGCGGCGCTAGGAGACTGTTGAATTAATCGTCGCGTGATGCCCGTCCTCGGGGCAGCACGGCACGAGAATTGAGGCGTGCAAGGTGTGAACGACCCCAACCGTGAACTGCTCGACGCGTCGGTGCTGTGTCGC
>JAJYDR010000075.1 GCA_021777285.1 Actinomycetes bacterium | reverse complement strand
GACCTACGCGACACCGGCCGAGCGCGCCTGGTGGGGCGGGCTCTGGGCCGACCGGATCGTGGAAAGCGAGTTCGCGCGCCAGAGCCTCGAGTACGCACTGGCCACGCGCGAGGAGCTCGAGGAGATCTCGAACGCCTTCCACGACTGGGCCCAGAGCGTCGACGGGATCTTCATGGTGCCGAGTAACGAAGTGCTCGCCCGGCCCTAGAAGATCACGTCGCGGGGATCTCCTGGGCGATCTCCCACACGTGGCCCGACGGGTCGTGGAAGGTCGCGGTGCGCATTCCCCACGGTTGATCGATCGGACCGCCTGCAATGGTGACCCCGGCCGCGCGCAGCGCCGCGCACGCCGCATCCGCGTCGTTCGTAAAGATGCTCAACTGCATGCGCGCGCCCGCCGCGCGCTTCGCCACGGCGGCGGGCGCGATGAGATCTCCCGCCTGTTCCTCGCTCAGCAGATTCACGATCGTGTTGCCCGCGTCAAAGGCGGCCGAGTTATCGTCGGCAAAGAGCAGCGTCCACCCCAGAGCCTCGCCGTAGAACGATCGCGACGCCTCGAGGTCATCGCAGAACAGCGTGATCGCGCCCACGCCTCGAAGTTCTCCCCCATACGACCCCCCTCGATATCTCGTGATGCTACGTCGCGGCGGTCGAATCACGCTCGCTAGTTCGCGTCGAAGTGTCACGTCTCGCGCCCGACACCGCGAGAGTTAGACCCGCCGAGGAAAGTTCCCTTCGTGCTCAGCGCGGCCACTCTTCAGACTTCACCGTCCACTCAGTACAGTGACATCCATGGCGCCGCTCGAACACTCGTCATCGAATTCGCCTCGTGAGTGGTTCGAAGGCGTCGTGCTGGGGGTCCTGGCCATCGCCGCGGTGATCCTCGGCTCGCACTTCGGCCGATTTCGGCCCCACGCGTCCTACTCGCACATCGTCGAGTTCGCGTGCGTGATCGCCCTTCTCGTCACGGGCTCGTGGGCGATTCGGCGCATCGGCTCGGCTCTCAGCCGACTCCTCACGCGCCGTGGCAACCCCGGCGCCGGCGGAGCACTCCGCCTGGTGGTCAACGGCCTTGGCCTGGTCGTCTTGATCTTCGCGGCGTTCGCGGTGCTCGGCGCGTCACTCGGACACTTGCTGATCGGCGCAGGTGTCACCGGCGTGATCTTGGGCATCGCCGCCCAGCAGAGCCTGTCGAACATCTTCGCGGCGCTAGTACTGCTCTTCGCCCGGCCGTTCTCCGTGGGCGACGACATCCGCATCCGCTCAGGAACGCTCGGCGTCATCGACGTGCACGTCCTCGGTAGCGGCCTCACCTACGTCACGGTCATGACCGAGGACGGCGTCATCAAGATCCCCAACTCGATCATGCTGGCCTCGGGAATCGGTCACCTGCGGGCGGAGGTCAGCGGCGAACCCCACCACTCACAGACCGAGACCGTCGACGAGGCCGAGCCCGAAGTCGGCGAATGATCTAATGGGACTGGAAGGCTCGTCTAGAGGTAGGGCGCCACGTTGTTCGACCACGTGAAGGTCATCGCCGGGGGCGCAGCCTTAGGCAGTTCGACCAGCACGACGAACGAACTCGATGATCCGACGGTGGCGAAGCCGACGCCGACCTCGGCGTTCGTGGCGTCAAGTCCCACCCCGGGGTTGTATCCCGGGTCGTATCCGAGGAGCTCGTCGCGGTGTCCCCAGCATCCGGCCGCCGAGGGTGACGTGCAGGCGACGTTCGAGGTGGCTGACACGCTGCCCGCCCAGCCGTCGTCATACATCCAGATGTAGTCGGCGGCGAGAACCGAGAAGCCCCCGCTCCACGCACCGCCCATTCCGGGCGTGCCCTGAGCGTCGTTGCCGATAGCGAATCCCGCCGCAACCCCGGGATCGTTGTTTCCGGCCGCCGCGTGCTGGGCCTCAGCCGACAACGCGGAGTTGATGCCGAGGTAGGGCGGCAGGCCCCGCGCCGTGCGCTCGAGGTTGACCACGACGAAGAGCTGCTGACCGGTGGTGAGCGAGTACCAGTTCGAGGGCAGGCTCATGGGGCCCAGTCCCTCGACGGCGCGTGCGTTGTTAATCGCGCCGAGCACGTAGTTGGTGCAGCCAGCCGAGTTCGAAAAGACGGGCCACGTCATCGACGAAGTGATGCACGGGTTCTGACAGGTCGCGACCCCGTTCGCGTTCGAGCAGGGTCCTGAGCTGAGGAAATTCGGCGAGGGCGCAATGTTGCGAGCCGGATTGAGGGACGACATCAGCGCACGAGCCGCCGCGCTCGGTCCCTTCTTAACGGGAGACGGGGTGCGAGTCGTCGCACGCGTCCTCACGACAGTGGCCTTCTTCCGAGGGACGGTGGTCGTTGCAGCGGGTGCGCGACGCACCACGGCGGGGGTCTTCTTCACCGAGGGGTGAGCCACGGTCGTCCTCGAAGTCGTCGGGGTGTGCGTGCTCGCGTGGGCCGTCGCGCGTGGCGTGTCTGGCACCGTCGTCGGCACGGGCACGGTCGTGGGCACAATCGTCGGCACGGGAACGGTCGTCGCGACGGCAGCTACCGCGCGCGACCGCGCCCTCGCCGCGCGGGTGGCCTCGTGACGTCGAAGCTCAGTACGCACCCGTGACGCCGGCACGGTCGCCGAGGTCACGTACGACGAGGCGCCCGACTCGCTCGCGAGCGCGACGTGCGGCGCCGGAACAGTGGTCGTCGAGGAGAGGATCGCCGCCACGGGAACGGCCGTCGCCACCGCGACCAGCGACGCCGCCCCTAGCGCCATCGAGACCGACACGATGCGACGTCGGTGCGACGACCGAGACGTGCACGATTGCCCAGTCGGAGTGCCCGCGTCCGAGTCGGCCGCCGGCGTGAGTGGTGAGTGCCCTTGCGATTCGTTCTTCATGTTCACAAGTGTCGACAACGTGCATCACGGGGCTCCCTACGTATTCAAAACTTGTACCCAACTAACACGCTGGCTAAATTCCTCAAATAGATCAGCCGGATTCGTCGTAAATGAACGTCGTCACGGCCTCGGCACGAGTGCGCCTCGATGCCCTGAGACGAGCAATGCGCGCGCCCTCGCGAACTCACTCGTTCGTGTGCGACTCGCACATTCCCGCTCTGCCAAGAGCAGCGAGGCGTAGGCTCTCCAAAAATTTCCTTTTACCAGGTACTTTCACGACAACTTGCGCCAGTGCCCACACCAGCTGCGCGCACGTGAATCCGTGTCGTGACGTGGCCCACCTCGCAAGGGCATGCTCGTGGGACCACCTCAGGGATCTGAGAGTCAACTTCGCAGAACGCGAAGTGACACGATCATGTCATGCAAAAACGTGACAACTGACGCTTTGTTAGAGTCTTGTTATGGAATTGTGTGGTCGTTGATGTATGTAATACATCGCTATTCATGGACCGGCTGTTCACCACATTTGGGTTCACATCGAATGCCTGATTTGCGCGGCGACAAACCACGCCCGCGATGTCTCGCCGGGCCGAGACGACAACGGACCGAGTCTTGGCGGACTGTGCTCGTCAATGGGGGCTGAACTTGACCACCGAGCGGTCCCAGTAACGCTCGTCGGCGACGCGGCGCGGCGACTCTCTGCGTCCGCAGCGTTCAGCAATCTCGATGCGCTCGAGGGTCGCGCCGAGGCGGACGACGACGAATCCAACCGACGTTTGCTACGGTGCGTCGCCGTCTCCGAAAGCAACCTAATCAACCTGATCGGGATACGTTCACGCTGTCGCCGCTCGGTCAGTCGAGAGGTGGAGTCGTGCCGAAGAATCGTTCTGGTCAGGGGGAATCGCCGTTGCTAGAGTGACCGCAAGGGGGTACAGCATGAGGTATCGCAATCCTGTCGCCATCGCGAGCGTTCTATCGATTCTGGGCTTTGGCCTGGTCAGCACGGGCAGTTCCTTGGCCGGTGCGGCGGCCGGCGGCGTGGCTGCCGTGTGCACTCCCTCGTCCGCCGTTGGCGTCGCTCACTGCAACGCCATCCAGCTACTGAATCCCGCCGACTGGCACGGCCAGCACGCCACTCCCGCGGCCAACAAGGGCAAGGGCCCAGGTGGTGGCGGTGGCGGTGGTGGCGGTGGTGGCCCCACCGGCGGCTACCTTCCCAAGGACCTGCAGCAGGCGTACAACCTTCCCTCAACGACGACGTTCGCTTCGGGAACCGCTCCCACCATCGCGATCGTGGACGCCTACAACGACCCCTATGCGTTCAATGACGTGAATACCTACCGCTCCCAATTCTCAATTCCACCGCTGACGATTTGTCCCGCTGGCACCACGGGTTCTAGTGGCAAACCGTGCTTCGCACAGGTCAACCAAAGCGGGGGTTCAAGCTTGCCGCGAAGCAACACGTCGTGGTCCGAGGAGATCTCACTGGACCTTGATATGGTCTCTGCAATCTGCCCGAACTGCAACATCCTTCTCGTAGAGGCTTCGTCGGCGTCGATGAACAACCTCGCCGCGGCGGCTAAGTACGCCGGAGGAGTACCTGGAGTCGTGGCGGTGTCCAACAGTTACGGCGCGAGCGAGTTCTCGTCCGAGACGGGCTTTGACACCTACTACTCGCACTCGAAGGTCGTCTACACCGTCAGTGCGGGCGACTCGGGCTACGGGGCCGAATACCCGGCCGCCTCGAAGAACGTCGTGGCCGTGGGCGGAACATCATTGCCGAGCAGTCTGGACCCGACCGCTCAGAGTGTGTGGTCGGGAACCGGCTCAGGCTGCTCCGCGGACGAGACACAGCCGTCGTGGCAGTCTGCTGACAGCGCCTCGTGTGCGAATCGCATCGTCGGCGACGTCGCGGCGGTGGCCGACCCGAACACCGGAGTAGCCGTCTACGACACCTACGGCACGTCCGCGAACTGGCTGGTCTTCGGCGGCACGAGTGTGGCCTCTCCGATCATTGCCTCAGTCTTCGCTCTCGCCAACAACACGGCCTACTTCGGCCCCACCGCCGCCAGCCTGCTGTACAACTCGAGTACAAGCACTCTGACTCCGTTGACCAAGATCACCAGTGGCTCTAACGGCTCGTGCGGCACCTATCTCTGCAACGCGGCGAAAAGCGTGACCAGCACGGGCTACAACGGACCCACGGGTAACGGCACGCCCTACGGAATAGGCGCCTTCTAATCACCACCCTCTGTGCCCCGTGCCAATGGGCTCGGGGCACAGACGTGTTTTCACGCTGCGCGGCGACTTCATCAACGAGGAACGCGGGTGGTGACCACTGACCGATCGGTCGGCCACACTGAGGCTACGGACGAGGAAGACTCCAGTGGGTCATCACGCTGTCGACGACCAGGTTGGAGAGGTAGTGACCGCTCACGACGTCAAAGGCCCCTCCACGGGTGATGAGTTGCAGCGCGGCGTATGGGTGGCTTCCGTAGACGTCGCAGCTAGGAAAGTCGCTCTTGGCGTATGTACGCAGCCCGATCACCGTGAATTCGACGTTCACGCCGTCGGCCAGACCCACCACGACGTGCTCGCCCGGGCGGAGTTCTCCCAAGCGATAGAAGACGGCGGGTCCAGACCTTGAATCGACGTGGCTCAGGATCAGGGCCGATCCCCGTTCGCCCGGCGTCGGCCCGTCGCGGAACCATCTCGGCACGTCAGCAGCGCTCGGCACCTGCGCCGAGCCGTCGGCGTTGAGACCGGGAGAACTCAACCCCACTGAGATCCCGAGGCTGACGATCTCTAAGCGGACTGGCCGTGATCGCGTTGGATAGTCGCTCAGAGCGCACCACGATCGGTTCCGACGAGGTGCTCGTTGAGGGCCCTGCCGGCGCTCGGAACCACGAAGATTCCATGCGAGCAGGTGAGCTTGGAGTCGAGGACGGGTCGATCGCATCGGTGTCCGGCGCTAGTTCGGTCACGCCCAGCAGTGCCACGAGGCTCGGCCCGCGGGGCGACTCGCGGGTTCCGGCCCCGAAGCCGACCGACCCGCCCACCACGAGGAGAAACGCAAGCATCCCCCGAGGCGAACTCGGGGGATGATCTCACGGGCCTAGTCACGGACGCTCCGCACGTCGAAGAGGCCGTTGACTACACCCGCCGACGTCGCAGCAGCATGCCCGCGAGGGCCAGTCCCAAGAGCAGCGCGAGCGCGCTGGCTCCCATGATCACGCCCCCGCGTGAGTGGGACGCACCACCGACGCCGGTGGCGGGGCCGTTGTTCGGGATGGTGGTGACGGGGTTGACGTGGATGGACGTCGTGACCTCACCCACCCAGCTCACAGTCACCGAGTCCGGGCTCGACGTGAGTCCACCTCCCGACGCGGTGGCCGAGTTCGTCACGCTGCCCGTAGTGACGTCCGCGGCCGTGATCACGTAGGTGGTCGAGCAGGTGAGGCTGGCCCCGACCGCCAGTGATGTGGGCGATCCGCAGGTAAAGGTGCCTAACTTGTTGTCCGTCACGTTGTACTGGGTCGAGGCGAGGGCCACGTTGCCGGTGTTGGTGACCGTGTAGGTGTAGGTGATCACGTCACCGGACGCCGCGTAGGTGGTGGGCGACGCGGTCTTGGAAAGCCCGATTCCCGACACGTAGTTCGGCATGCTCTGGTACATCACCGTCGTCGTCGCGGTCGCTCTCTTCGCCACCTCGCCGACGTAGCCCGTCGCAGTGGCCAGGTTCGTCACCGAACCGGCGCTGACATCAGCGGCGCTGGTGACGTAGGACCCGGTGCAGGTCTCGGCGCCCTGGGGCGCGAGGGTCGCCGACGGGCAACTGATCAAACCGAGCTTGTTGTCGCTCAGCGTGACGCCGCTCAGGGTGACGTTGCCGGTGTTGGTGACCGTGTAGGTGTAGGTGACCGTCTGGCTGGGCCCTGTGTAGACGCTGGGACTCGCAGTCTTGGCGAGCGCGATGCCCGCGCTCTGGTTGGCGTCCACGGTCGCCGACGCGATGTCATTCACCGCCGTTCCCCCGTGGGAACCCGTCACGGTGGCCGTGTTGGCGATCGAGCCGTTGTCGAGGTCCGCCTGGGTCGCGGTGTAGGTCGCAGTGCAGCTCTCGGTGTCGCCGGGCGCCAGTGTGCCCAGGCTGGTCGACGCGTCGCCGCTTCCCAACGTGCAGCTCGTGATGGCACCGAGCTTGTCGTCACCCAGCGCGACGCCACTCAGCGCGACGTTCCCGGTGTTGATCACGACGTAGGTGTAAGTGACCACGTCACCCACCTTGCTGTAAACGCTCACGAACGCGCCACCGCCCACGGGTGTCACCTGGGCAACTTTGGTCAGGCTGATAGAGGGTCTGTCACCGGAGAAGGCGGTCAGGGTCACCGTGTCCGTCGCGCTGTACTTCACGCCGTTGTACCACCCGGTGGCCGTGGCGATGTTGGTCAGCGATCCATTAGTCACGTCGGACTGTTGAGTCGTATAGGTCGCCGTGCACGTCGTCGAACCACCCGCCACGAGACTCGTCGAACCGCAGGTGCTCTGTGCACCCAGCTGGTCGTCCGTCAGCGCGACATTCGTCAGAGTCACCGCGCCCGTGTTGGTGACGACGTAGGTGTAGGTGATCGTCTGGCCCGCGCTGTACGAGAACGCGTTCGCCGACTTCGAGACGGCGATCGACGCGCCCGCGGCGTTCACCGTGACGGTCGCCTGATCCGTGTATGGCTGTTCACCGACGTAGCCCGTCGCCGTGGCCGTGTTAACGATCGAGCCGCTGGTGACGTCAGTCGCGGTCACGGTGTGACTCGCCGTGCAGGTCTCGGCGTCGCCAGGGTTGAGGGTGTCGGTCGTCGTCGAACTGTCCCCGGCGTTGAGGCTGCAGTTGGTGACCGCATTCAGCGCGCTGTCACTCAGCGAGACTCCCGTCAGGGTCACGTCGCCGTCGTTCGTGATGACGTAGGTGTAGGTGATTGAGTCACCGAGGACGTAGGTCGACTCGGAGGCCTGCTTGGTCACCGACAGGGACGGGGCGTTGACCGCCCGATAGACGGTCGCCTGGTCGGCGTTGGTGGTCAGGCCCCCACCGAAGGCCAGCGCCGTGTTGGTCACGCTGGGCTGGCCCATGTCCGCGGTGGTGATCGAGTAGGTCCGTGTGCACGTCACGCTCGCGCCCGCGCTGAGGGCCGTGGGCGAGCCGCAGGCCGTGCGCTGGGCGCCATCGATCAGGCTGTCGCTCAGCGAGTACTGCGTGGAGGCGAGGGCGGTCGAGCTGGTGTTGGTGATCACGTAGGTGTAGGTGATCGTCTGGCCGGCGGCACTGTAAGTCGCGGGATTCGCAGACTTCGCGAGGGAGATCGACGCGGAGCCACCCACGTTGCTCTTCATCTGGTTGTCCTGGCTGCCCAGGGAGACCGGTGCTCCGCCGAAGACGAGGTCACCCAGCACGACGTGATAGGGCGAGCCGCTGATGCTACCCGCGCCGGTGCCGGGACCCCACTGGACCTCGCTCGCGACGTGCGCGGCGAAGGTGAGATACGTGCTGTACGTCGTGGAGGAGCCACTATCGCTCGTGATCCCCGTCGTCTCCTGCGCCCCGTTGCCGCCCACCACGAAGGTCACCGACACTGTCGAATCCGTGCCATTGCTGACACTCGCGACAGTGGGTGCCGTCGCCGAGACGAGGAAGCCTCCGATCATCTGATATGAAGCGCTCGAATAGGCGGACAGGCTGCCCACCGTGGGAGCGATGCTCGTATTCTGCACGATCGGCGTCGAGGTGACCGAGACCGCGCTCGCCTGGCAGGCCGTCACGTCCGCGGCCTTGGCCGCCATAGCGCAGGCGTCCTGGGGGGTCGACAAGAAGGTGTTGGACTCGTTGTAGTTGGTCAGGAAGTCGTAGGCGTGCTGGCTCTTCACCGTTGAGGCGTAGGACAGATTGAGCGTGTACGTCCCGGCCGCGAGGCCGGAGAGCCCCACCACCTGGGTGGTGGCGTCGCCCTCGTAGTACGTCGAGTTCTGACCATTGAGATCGCCGTTGATCCAACTACAGCCGCTCGCCATCGGCGACCCGTTGGCGCACTGGGCGAAGTCCACGTTCACCGACGACGCCGCGGCGTTCGAAAGGGGCGCCACGCTCGCGAGCAACGTAACGAGGCCGATGACCGCAGCCCGGCGCCACCCCCGGTGAGCCTCTCCTACCTTCTTTGATTGTGTAGGGCGCAGAATCGCGGCGCCGCTTTCGAGGAATCTCAACATCGTGAACTCCTTCACTCTTGCGACACTTCCAGTGTCCGCCCGTTGTGAAGTAGTTGTCAATTCCTAGTGGATTAGTTGTAAATCTAGTCGCCATCAGCGGCGCCTATGAAGACTGGTCGCCGGATCGATTCCGGTCTGCATCGGGATCGGACGCGCCCGAGGACTACTTGCGGGGCCGCGTCCAGCCGGTCATGACCGTGAACGCCACGATGTTGGACTCGTAGTGACCCGTCGCGTGGTCGAACACGCCGCCACAGGTCACCAGCTGAAGGGCCGCGTAGGGGCGCATCCCGTAGACCACCTTGGCCGGGAAGTGGCCCTTCGAGTATTCGCGAACGCCGATCACCTTGAAGCGCACCGTGTAGCCGTCGGCCAGCTTCACGATGACCGGGCTGCCGAGGCGCAGTCGATTCACGTAGAAGAAGACCGCGGGTCCCTTGTAGTTGTCCACGTGACCGAGAATCACCGCCGAGCCCCGCTGTCCCGGCGCCGGCCCGAACTTGTACCAGCCGGGCTGGGCGAAGTTGGTGGGCACCTGAACGGTGTTGTCCTTGTTCAGTCCCAGCACGCCGACACTGGCCGACACGCCGATCTGGGGGACCGTGATGTGGATGGGACGCGAGCGCGCGATGAATGCCGGCACCTTGGGCCGCGACGTCGTCGCTGCGTCGCGCATGGTGTCGACATCACTTCCCGACGACGTCGACACCGGCCACGCGGCAAGTGAGACCGGAATGGCTCCCGACTGAACGCTAGAGGGTGCCGCCGACGTCGACGTGGTGCTCGTTTGGCCCGTCATCGACCCGTACTCTGAGGGACTCAACTGGGTCTTTCCCAAAGGCTGGGGGATGTTGGGTCCGCTGGCCGGTGTCCGGGTTCCGTAGATGAATCCGAGGACGCCGATAACGATCAGAAGAATCGAGACGGCCCACCACCAGAACCTGGTGGTGGGCCGCCCCTTAGAGGCCGACTCGATGCTGGTCATGAGAAGCTCGCCTTAGCGACGCACTCCTATGCCCGGCGCCGACGACGCTCGGTCATCACGAGACCAAACAGGCCCATGAGAACGAACAGCGCGCTCAGAGATTCGACGAGACCGCTTTGACCCGAGCGAGCACTTCCACCCAGTCCCGTGGTCGGGGCCTTCGACGGAATCTTGTACGGCGGAGTCTTCGTGGGCTTCGTGGGCTTCGTTGGGCTCACCGTTGTCACCGACAGCGGCTCGTGCGCTCCCACCGAGGACGAGTAGATCCCGTCGGTGCTGGTGTAAGTAGCCACGAAGTAGTAGTTGCCACTAGCCAGCCCCGTATACGTCGTCGAGGTGGCCTGACCGTTCACCAACGCGACGTTCGCGTCCGGCGTTCCCACCACGTTGCCGTTGGAGTCGTAGAGCGTGAAGGTCACGACTCCGCCCGGGATGGGCTGTCCCGTCACTCCGCTCACGGTGACCGAGTCGCTCGCCGACGAGCCCGTCACGCTCGGCGTCGTGGTCACAGTGGGCGTGAGAGGCGCGATCACGAACGGCTCGGGTGAACCGGTCACGGATCCATACGGCGAACTACCGTTGTAGACAGCTACGAAGTAGTAGTTGCCGGGTGGCAGATTGGTGAACGCCGCCGACGTCGCAGTCCCGTTCGTCAACGTCTCGGTGTCCGCGTTGCCGACCGCGGTGCCACCCGAGGTGTAGAGCGTGAAGGTCACCGTTCCGGTGGGCGTCGAACCACTGCCCGTCACGGTGGCGGTGTCAGTAGCCGACTGGCCCGACGGGTTGGGAGTCGTTGAAATCGAGGCGCTCGGTGTTGTCGGTGGTGGCGGCGGAAGAGTCACGACAGTAAACGGTTCGCACGGGCCGGCCAGGCCGACGTAGTTGCTGTCGCCGTAGTAGTAGCTCGCGAAGTAGTAGTTACCCGCGGCCAATGCCGGCGTCACCTGCGGACTCACCCACACACCGTTGGAATAAATACCTGAGCCGAACCAAATCGGAGCCACTTCGGGCTGGATTACGCCTCCGTCCGAGCACCCGCCCTGGAAGAGGGCAAAGTCGACAAATCCGGTCGGTGCGGGCAGGCCCGCGATGCCGGTTACCGTCGCCGTGTCGTAGACCGATGCCGGCGCCGTAAGCGGACCAGTCACAGCCGTACCGCCGGACATCACGCCGTTCACCAATTGTCCACCCGAGTTGACCGTGGTCGCAATCGTCGGAGTCTGCGGGCCCACCGTGAAGGACTCGTTGGTCGTCTCCTGGGTGGAGGACACCTCGGTCACGTTGCCCGAGAGGTCGCCCGCCCCGCTGCCCGTCTGGTAGAGGGCGCTGAACACGTAGCTG
>JAJYDR010000074.1 GCA_021777285.1 Actinomycetes bacterium | reverse complement strand
CCCGCTCGGCCATCGCGAAGTTGAACGACACGTCGGTCACCAAGTCGCGGATGATCGGGAAGGTCTTCATCGGCGTGACCGTCACCGGTCCCTCGGGCAGGTCGTCCATGCGCGTCATGCACATCAGGCGGGGCTTGCCGTTGATCTCGGCGGCGCAGCTGCCGCACTTGCCGGCCTTGCAGTTCCACCGGCAGGCGAGGTCGGGGGCCTCGGTCGCCTGGATGCGGTGGATCACGTCGAGGACCACTTCGCCCTCGTTCTGGGCGACCGTGTAGTCCTCGAAGTTCCCACCGCTGGCGTCACCGCGCCAGACCCGCATCGTTACCTCAGCCATTACTTCCCCTCCTCGAGCAGCGCTTTCAATTCATCGGGCATGGTCAGGAGCGGCGACCGCTCGGTTGTGATCTCGCCATCCCAGGCACCGTTCGCGACGGTGTGGGCCAGGTTGAAGGTGCCGAACTCGGCGCTGGCCTTGGGGAAGTCCTCGCGGGTGTGGCCACCGCGCGACTCCTTGCGGTCGCGCGCGCCTCGCGAGGTGCACTTGGACACCGTGAGCATGCTCGGCAGGTCGGTGGCGAGGTTCCAGCCGGGGTTGTAGGCCCGGCCGCCCTTGACCGAGATGTTCTTCACCCGCTCGGTGAAGGTCTCGAGCTCGCCGATGGCGAACTCGATCTCGCTGCCGGTACGGATGATGCCGACGTTGGCCTGCATCATCTCTTGGAGGTCGCGCTGGATGTCGTAGGGGTTCTCGCCGTTCTCGTTCTCGAAGGGTGCGAGCGCGCGTGCGACGGCCGACTCGACCTCGCCCCAGTCAAAGCCGCTCGGTCCCGAACCACCCTCGACGTACTCCGAGGCCGCGAGGCCCGCGCGACGGCCGAAGACCACGAGGTCCGACAGCGAGTTGCCACCGAGCCGGTTGGCCCCGTGCATGCCGCCCGCGACCTCGCCGGCCGCGTACAGGCCCGCGACCTTGGTGGCCGCGGTGTCCGCGTCGACCTTGACCCCGCCCATGATGTAGTGGCAGGTCGGGCCGATCTCCATGGCCTCGCGCGTGATGTCGACGCCGGCGAGTTCCATGAACTGGTGGTACATCGAGGGTAGGCGCCGACGGATGTACTCGGCGCTGCGGCGCGTGCCGATGTCCAGGTAGACGCCGCCGTGGGGGCTGCCGCGGCCGGCCTTGACCTCGGTGTTGATGGCGCGCGCCACCTCGTCACGGGGCAGGAGCTCGGGGGGACGACGGCCCGCCGAGTGGTCTTCGTACCAGCGGTCGCCCTCCTCTTCGGACTCGGCCGTCTCGGCGCGGAACATGTCGGCCACGTAGTTGAACATGAAGCGTTCGCCGTCGGAGTTGCGCAGCACGCCACCGTCACCGCGGACGCCCTCGGTCACGAGCAGGCCGCGAACGCTGAGCGGCCAGACCATGCCGGTCGGGTGGAACTGGATGCACTCCATGTCGATCAGCTCGGCCCCGGCCCACAGCGCCATCGCGTGGCCGTCGCCGGTGCTCTCCCAGGAGTTCGAGGTGAACTTCCACGACTTGCCGACCCCGCCGCTGGCGAGGATGACCGACTTGGCGGCGAAGGTGACGAACTCGCCGGTCGGGCGCCAGTAGGCGACCGCGCCGGCGATGCGGCCCGACTCGTCGTGCACCAGCTGGAGGACCTTGCACTCCAT
Organism: Actinomycetes bacterium; assembly: GCA_021777285.1. The sequence continues at coordinate 9,862 of JAJYDR010000074.1, read as the reverse complement.
GAACACGTCGGTGCCCATCGAGACGACCTTCTGCTGGAGCGTGCGGATCAACTCGAGGCCCGTGCGGTCGCCGACGTGCGCGAGGCGCGCGTAGCGGTGCCCGCCGAAGTCGCGCTGGAGGATCTTGCCGTCCTTGGTCCGGTCAAAGAGCGCACCCCACTGCTCGAGCTCGCGGACCCGGTCGGGGGACTCCTTCGCGTGCAGCTCGGCCATGCGGTAGTTGTTGAGCATCTTGCCCCCGCGCATGGTGTCGCGGAAGTGGACGCGCCAGTTGTCCTCGGACGAGACGTTGCCCATGGCCGCGGCCATCCCGCCCTCGGCCATGACCGTGTGGGCCTTGCCGAGGAGGGACTTGGTGACGATGCCGACGGAGAGTCCGCGCTGCTTGGCCTCGATGGCGGCGCGCAGGCCGGCGCCGCCGGCGCCGATGATGAGTACGTCGTACTCGTGGTGTTCGTAGGGAGACGTGGTCACGTTCGGTCCTTTAGAAGAGCTTGTAGTCAGTGATGGCGCCCGATGCGACCAGGCGCACGTAGACGTCGGTGAGAGCGACGAAGATGAGCGATGCCCAGGCGAAGTTCATGTGCTTGGAGTTGTACTTCGAGAGGAACTTCCAGGTCCGGTAGCGAGCCCGGTGCTTGGAGAACGTCTTGATGCCGCCGCCGCACAGGTGCCGGCAGGCGTGGCAGGTGAGCGAGTACGACCAGAGCAGGAACGCGTTGACCACCAGCACCACCGTGCCGACCGTCACACCCCAGCCGAGGCCCGGCTGGTGGAAGGCGCGGATCGCGTCGTAGGTGAGCAGCACGTTAAAGACCAGACCGGCGAAGAAGAAGTACCGGTGGGCGTTGTGCATGATCAGCGGGAACTTCGTCTCACCGGAGTACGAGCGGTGTCCGTCGGCGACGGCGCACGCCGGCGGCGACCACCAGAAGGCGCGGTAGTAGCTGCGGCGGTAGTAGTAGCACGTCAGTCGGAAGCCGAGGGGGAAGATCAGGATGATCAGCGCCGGCGAGAGGCCCCAGCCGTGGATGGCGAAGCCCGAACCCGAACCGGGCACGCACGTCGTCGTGAGACACGGTGAGTAGAAGGGGCTGATCAGGTCGCGGTGCGCGGCCGCGCCGACGTAGTAGTTCTGGTTCTGGAACGCCGCCCAGGTCGAGTACACGACGAAGGCGGTGAGGATTGAAACGGTGATGACCGGCTGGATCCACCAACGGTCCTGTCGAAGAGTTGCGACGTCAGGTCCGCCGCGGACCCCTCCCAACTCGACCTTCGTCGCGCTTTCTATGGCTGCCACCGGTGCTCCTCGCTCTCATCGTCGCGAGCATCGGCTCGCCTGCCACAACGACCCCCATTGTAGGCACGGGGCTTGGCGGCCTTCGAATGAGCGAGCCCAGTTTCGCCAGGTGGCACCACCGGTATGACGCATACGGCACCCGGCGTCGCGCCGACGCGGCCGGAGACCGCGCCGGCGCGGCGTGACGGTCCCACGGGACGGGCGATGCATCGATGATCAGGCCCAAGTGCGCACTGCCAATACCGGTTCGTCGCTGGGATGGTCTGTCGTCGGCGTGGCCCCATGGCCCAACGCGGTCGAGACGGCGCCGGTGGGCGCGAGCGTTCGGGGGTCGACAGAATTTGTGACTAAAGACCCACCTGCGAACTGCGACCTCGCCGCCGCAACGGGGCGTGCTTACTCGTGCCCCGGCAGCGTTATCGGCGGCCAGACGGTCGCGAGTTGCAGGTCACCATCGTCCGAGTTCGGCCAGGACCCTTCGGCGAGGAACTCGATGATCTCGTCGCGCAGGGCCGTCGCCGCGCGCGACAAGGTGTGACGCACGTCGCGCACGAGACAGATCGTTCGCTCCATCACCTGGTCGTCGATGTGGATCACGTGCAGGTCGTCGTTGAGTGTCGCCACGATGCTCGGCACGATGGCGACGCCGATGCCCGCGGCGACGAAGGAGTGCGCCGTCGCCATCTCGGCCCCGTCGATCGCGATCGTCGGGGCGAACCCGGCTCGCTCGAAGGCTGCAACCGTGGCGGCGCGCACGTCGTAGCCCTGGTGGAACATGACCAGTGGGACACCCCGCAACTCGCTGATGGCGATCGTGTCGCGTGTGGCGAGCGGATGGTCGGCCCCGACGACGAGCACCATTCGCTCGATCGCGAGCTCGTTCTGCTCGAGGGTGTCGGTGACGAGGGGGCCGACCACGAGGGCCAGATCGAGGATGCCGGACTCGACGGACTGGACGATCTCCTCCGAGTGCCGCTCGACGAAGGAGATCGAGACGTTGGGGTAGCGCTCGCGGAATCGAGCGAAGACGAGCGGCAGCAGCGTCGCGCCGATGCTCGGAGTGGTGCCGATCGTGACGTGCCCGCGGTGCAGCGATTCGAGCTCGTCGGCGCCGTGGAAGACGTCGTCGACGCCGCGCAGGACCCGCCGCGCGAGGGGCAGCAAGCTCGCCCCCGCGTCGGTCAGTGCGATCGGCCGCCGGCCGCGGTGAAACAGCGAGACCCCTAAGACCTGCTCGAGCCGATGAATTTGGGCGCTGATCGAGGGCTGGGCGAGGCGCAGTTCGTCGGCGGCGGCGGTGAACTGCCCCTCGTCAGCGACGGCGACGAAGCAGCGGAGCTGCTGGATGGTGAGATCACGGGCGGTGAACATAGAACGAACCTATCAAAATCACTGGAGTAATCAATTGGAAATCTATAGTTGGGAACTTTACATTGGGCTTATGCGCACATTCAAAATGATTTCAGCCCCCGTGCTAGTTGGCGCGCTCACCGTTTCGGCGATGGGTTTTGCCCCGAGTGTGGGAGCCACCACTATCCATCAGTCCACTGCCAGCGTCGCCGCGCGCGTCGTGCCCAAGATCGTGAAGGTCAAGTTCGTGGGCAAGTACACCGGGACGATCGCCATGCTGTGGTCGTCCACGGGCGTGAAGGCAACGGCCGTGACCGGCACTGGCACCGGGACCTACCTCGGGAAGAGCAAGCTCTCGGGTACCGGTTCGGCACCCGCGTCCAACACCTGTGACCCGCTCACCGGCACCGGCACACTCATTGGTGGCGGCAGCAAGCTCGTGCTCAAGATCATCGCACCAGCGACCTCGCAGGCCTGTGCCGCCGGCCAGTCCGCGCCGACGTCGGTGAGCGTCAAGGGAATCGCCAAGGTCCTGTCGGGTACGGGCAAGTACAAGGGCGTCTTCGGTGTCTTGAAGTTCACCGGGTCGTTCTCGATCAAGTCCACCACCGCGGGATCCAGCGAGACCGACGCGTTCAGCGCAGCGCTGAACGGTGTGTTGAGCATCAAGAAGTAGTGCCCTGACGATTCGATAGAGGAGGAAGAAGTATGAAGCGAGTAGTAGCAGTTGTAACCGCGGGGATGCTGTCCCTGAGCGGTGCAGCCATCGTGGGCATGGGAGCCGCGTCCGCGGACACCACCACGACGACCGCGCCAACCACGACGACAGCTCCGACGACCACCGTCGCTCCGACGACGACGACGTTGGGCCCGCCGATTCAGGGCGCCAACCCGCTGCCGGTTTACATGCAGGTGGACACGGTGGTCGGCGGTGGCGGCACGGGCATCTTGAAGGCGCCCGTCGGCTGTGCCATGACCAATGAGTTTTACGTTGGTCAGACCGTGGTATTCCGGATGTCGGGTGTCAACGTCGCCTCGGGTGGCACACCGCTCACCCCGGCGACCGTGAAGAGCGCCAACGTGGTGATCCCGGGGATCGCTACGCCGTTCCCGATGAACTACGGCAACCACGGCACCGTTGCGTTCTGGACCTACGGATGGAACACCGCGTCGTACCCGACACTTGGGGTCGTGAACTTCCAGATCGTCGTAACCACGAAGGCGATCCCGGCGGTCACGAAGATTCACCGCGTCAAGGTCGGCACGAAGTGGGTCAAGCGGCGCTACGTCGTGAAGCCGGGCGTTAAGAGCCAGACCTACACCTTCACCCAGGCCGGCACCGCGACGCCGTCGCAGCTGACCCTGAACGCAGTTCCGAAGGTATAGCAGCACTTGGGAGTAGTTGCCCCCGGATTGACCGGGGGCAACTACGCACCAAACCACCGACATTCCATTCGCTGGCGACGTAACGCTACCCCCCCTGAAAGGAAATCCATGAATTTGACCCGTCACGGCCTTCGAAGGGCGTGGGCGCTCGTCGCAGCCGGCGTACTACTTCCATTGGCCATCACGACAACCACGAGTGGGGCCGCTGACACGTCCTCACCCCTGATTCCAACGAACTTGACCGCTCCCGCCATTCCCAATGTGGCGTCGCTGGCGGGCCCGGTGACGCCGGCCTTCACCCTCAGCCCGTCGATTGGCAACCTCACGGTGACGCCGAATCAGGGCGTGGAAGGTTCACCCCTGACGATTTCGGGAAGCGGGCTGCCCGCGTCGACCAGCGTGGCAATTGCGTGGTCCACGTCCAGCGTGACTTGGGTGCTGAGCCCCCAGCCGGACACGGTCAACTACCTGGGCCGAACGGGTACCAACTTCTTTGTCACCCTCGCGACGGTCACAACCAGCGCAAGCGGTAGCTTCAGCTACACCACGAACGCGCCCGTCGACTTCGGCGGAACCCACGACATCTACGCCGTCGTGAACAACGTGGCACTCGACCACGGTGGCTACGAACTCTTGCGCACGGTGACCATCTCGCCGACGCACGGTCCGGTCGGCACGCCGATCCACATCACCTACACGGGAATGGGTGCGACGCTGTACACCGGTGGCGCGGCAGTCCTCTACGACAACCACTTCACCGGTGAGTTGACGGCGAACTGGACCCGCGGCACCGCGACGACCACGATCCGCGCGGTCGGTGCGGTCGGGTCGCACCTGATCCAAGTGGCCGACGCGCTCAGCTCGATGTACATGAACATCATCCAGTCCCCGGTGCCGTTCGCGAACGGCGGGGTGGCGACCTTCACGGTCACCAAGGGCACGACCTCGATGACCCCCTACATCAGCTGGCCGACCTCGGTCGCGCCGACGCTGAAGCTCGTCACGACGCTCTCGAACGCCGGACTCGATCCGCAGTCGGACGCGGTTGCTACCGCTGCACCGACCCAGGGCCCGGTAGGGACATCGGTGAACGTCTCGGTCACGGGCCTGTCGGGAACCGGTCCCTACCACCTCGCGTGGGCGTCGGTTCAAGGCAGTCGGGTGAACTGCGCGACGTCGTCGTGCTGGGCCTACATCTCGGTTCCGCTGGGAACGGCCTCGGCGTCTAACGGCACGCTGACCAGCACTGTCACCGTCCCCGACGGACTCGGCGGCTGGCACGTCATCCAGGTCCTCAACGGCACGACGGTCGAGGCCCAGGTGCCCTTCTATGTGAAAGAGAGCATGGTCCCCTTCTACAACTCGGCCGGCAAACTGCTGAGTATGGGCATCGCGACGGCCAATGACGCCGCGACGCCCGAGGCGATCGCGGTCGGACAGTCCGGCACGGGTACCTACACGTTCCACGAGGGTCAAGAGATCACGATCAGCCTGAAGGGCGTTGGCTGGACCCAGCTCGACAACACGCTCGGCGTCGACTACGACAACGGCTACATCGGCTACGGCTGTGGCTTCAACTCCAACGGCTACACCGTGATCCACCTGCGCGCGACCGGCGGTCCGGGCATCCACCTGATCGACCTCTACCCGCAGCTCTACACCCAGCAGCCGTCTTTCGCGAACACGCCCTACGGCATGGCACCGGTCTTGACCTACGCGCGGGACTTCCCGGGCCTGGCCCTTGGCTACCAGGTCCCGTCGATGCACTTCGCGATCCGAATCGTTAAATAAGTCGCAAACTCCCAACTGCGAGTGCCAGCGCCTCGCCCCCCGTGCGCAGGGGGCGAGGCGCTGACATGTCCGGGCGCAAGCCCACCCGCACGCTAGACGCGTGACTTGGCCGTGTCACGTCGCGTCGAGTGGCGACCCGGGCGGGTGGCATCCGAGGCGATGAATCGAGTGGCCGACTCGTGGCGCGATAGCCCTTACGCGTTTCGGCGCCCGTCGCGCCAGAGCCGGTCGCCCGCGAGCGCGAGCAGGCTCGGCAGCAAGAGGCTGCGCACGACCGTCGCGTCGACGAGCACGCCGATGGCGAGGCCCGCGCCGAGCTCCTGGAGGCCCGCGACGTGGCCCGTGACAAAGCCCGCGAGCGCCCCGACCATGATCACCGCGGCGCTCGTGACGACCCCGCCCGTTCGCGCGAGTCCCTCGACGATGGCCGCCTCGGTGCTGAGACCGAGGTCGTGGGCCTCGCGGATCCGCGCGAGAATGAAGACCTCGTAGTCCATGGAGAGCCCGAAGAGCACGGCGAAGATGAAGACCGGGACCCAGCCTTCGATCTGGGCGACGCGGTAGGTGCCGAACAGGTCGGCGCCGAGCCCGAGGCGAAAGAGCCACACGAGCACGCCGTAGGCGACGCCGACTGACACGAGGTCGAGCACGATCGCGATGAGGGCCGCGAAGACCGACCGCACGGCGCGCGCGAGTGCGAGGAAGGCGAGCAGCAGCGCCCCGAGCACCAGCCAGGGGAAGACGACGTAGATGGCGTGCAGGAAGTCGACCCCCTGGGCGGGCGCGCCGCCGACGACGAGTGCGGTGCCGGTGGGGAACCGGGCCGCGGCCGCCTCGGCGCGCACCGCGCGGACCAGTCGCTGGGAGACCGGACTGCCGAGCTCGCCCTGGCTGACGACGAGGATGCGCGCGTAGCGCCCAGAATGGTCGACGAAGGGCCAGGTCGAGTCGGCCGCGACCACCTCGACCCCGGGCGTGTGCAGCAGTGACTCCTCGAGCGAGAGCCGCGCGGCGACCTGGCCGGGACGGCTCGCGCCGTGGGCCCGGCCCGTGTCGATCAGCACCTCGATGGGCGTGAGGATGCCCGGGCCGACGGTCTGGTTGACCAGGGCGATGGCCCGGGCCGAGGGCATCGAGGGGGGAATCGCGCTGAGCGAGCCGGGCGTGAGGCTGAGTCCACTACTCGCGCCGGCGATGACCCCGAGGCCGACCAGTGCGCCGACGAGTACGCGAACCGGGTGGGCGACGACGCCACGCGCGAGGCGGGCAAAGGCGCTATTTGCCGGGTCGCGGGGCTCGAGCAGACCCCGGGGGCCGACGGTCGTGACGCCGCGGCGCCCGGCGAGCGCCAGGAGTGCCGGCTGGAGTGTCAGGGCCGCGGCGAGGGCGACCGCGGGCACCACGAGGCCCGCGGCGCCGAGGGAGCGCACGAGGGGCACCGGTACCAGCAGCATCGTGGCGAGTCCGATCGCGACCACCGCGCCCGAGATCACGACGGTGCGCCCGGCCGTCGCCATCGTCGCGACAATCGCTTCCTCGACCTCGCCACGCGCGAGTTCGGCGCGGAAGCGGTGCACGATGAGCAGCGAGTAGTCGATGGCGAGCCCGAGTCCGACGAGGGCGACCACGTTGGGTACGTAGAGCACCATCAGGAGATGACCGGCGAGCAGGTCGACGATCCCGAGGGCGACGGCCGTGGTGGCGCCGGCGACGAGGAAGGGGAGCAGCACGGCGAGGCTGAACCCGAGCACGCCGAGCAGCAGCACGAGCGCCGCGCCGAGGGCGAGCAGCTCGCCGCGCACGAGGTCGCCGCGCAAGATGGGCGTGACGTCGGCCTGCAGGGCCGCGGGGCCGGTCACGAGGGCGCTCGCGGGCCCCGCGCCCGCGAGCGCGGCGCGCAGCGCCGTCACCTCGCCGGTCGCCTGGTTGAGCGCGTCGCGTGACTCGAGGTCGGTGAGCAGCAATCCCCCGAGGGCCTGCTCCTCGACGACGTGCAGGGAGGGCACGCGCGCAATGGCGCGCGCGAGGCGGGCCTTGGCGACCTGGTCGGCGTGGGTCGTGGCGAGGTGGGGCACGACGACGGTGATGGCACCCTCGATGTTCTCGCCGAAGTGGGTGATCAGGATCGCGTCGGCGCGCGCCGAGGCCGAGTGGGGCACCGCGAGCGAAGTGGTGAGGCGCTGGCCCAGCTGGTGGTAGCCGGCGAGGCCGCCGAGGGCCGCTAGCAGCCAGGCACCGAGGACGAGGTAGCGCCAGCGCACGACGGCGCGGGTCCAGGTGGCGAGCACCCTAGAAGGGTAACGCCGCGCGCTGTGGGGCTCGTTAGACCTTGCCGCCGCGGCGGCTCTCGGCGACGCCGCCGAAGAGCGCCCAGACGATGAGCGCCAGGCCCGGCACGAGCAGCCAAATCCCAAAGACGAGCGCGAGCACGGTGAAGAACGAGCCCATGCCGAGGGTGAAGGGCCAGATCGAGGTGCCGGGGAAGGCGCCGACGACACCGGCCCCCTGGGCCTGGGTCGCGTTGGGGTCGTCCTCGGCGCGCGGGGCCATGCGCCGGCTCCACCAGTAGTAGTAACCACCGGGCAGGAAGCCGAGCAGCATGCCGGCGAACATCATCACGCCGCCGGCGTTTTCGAGGCTCCAGTTCCAGTAGACGGCGCACATGACGCCAAAGAACACACCCAGCCCGAGCAGGATCTTGGCCTCGACCTTCATCGAGCGTCCTCGGTGCTCGGGTGGGCCGGCGCGTGGGCGATCGAGCGGTGCTCGGGGTGGTTGTAGTCCCACGTCGGGCGCTCCGAGCGGATGATCGGCAGGCGGTAGAAGTTGTGGTGCGGCGGCGGGGAGGTGGTGAACCACTCGAGGGTCTGGCCGTCCCAGGGATTGTCACCGGCCGGGTGCTTCTTCCAGCTGACGACGACGTTCACGACGAAGAGGATCGTCGAGACCCCGATGAGGACCGCTCCGGCTGTCGAGAGGTCGTTGAGGAACTGCCACTGGGGGTCGTGCGGGTAGATCGCCATGCGCCGGGGCATCCCGCGCAGGCCGACGAGGTAGAGCGGCAGGGTGAAGACCTGGGTGCCGATGAAGAGGAACCAGAACTGGATCTTGCCGATGCGCTCGTCGAGCAGGTAGCCGGTGAACTTCGGGCCCCAGTAGTAGAGCCCGGCCATGCCCGCGAGCACGAGGGCCATCACGACCGAGTGGAAGTGGGCGACCACGAAGTAGGTGTCGTGGGTGAAGAAGTCCAGCGGCGGGCTCGCGAGGTAGATCCCGGTGAGTCCGCCGATGAGGAACGTCACGACGAAGCCGATCGCCATCAGCATCGCCGTCGAGAACCAGATCTCGCCTCGCCACATCGTGCCGATCCAGTTGAATATCTTGATCCCCGTGGGCACCGCGATGAGGAGGCTCATGATCGAGAAGAACGGCAGCAGCACGACGCCGGTGGTGAACATGTGGTGGGCCCACACCCCCAGTGACAGCGCGGCGATCGACAGGGTGGCAAAGACCATGCCCTTGTAGCCAAAGACGGGCTTGCGCGAGAAGACCGCGAGGATCTCGGTCACCATGCCAAAGAACGGCAGGGCGAGGATGTAGACCTCGGGGTGGCCCCAGAACCAGAAGATGTGCTGCCAGAGCACGGGCACCCCGCCGCCCGCGACCGAGAAGATGTGGGTGCCGAAGTGCCGGTCGGCGTAGAGCATGATGAGCCCGGCCGTCAGCACCGGGAAGGCGAGCAGGATCAGGATCGCCGTGACGAGCATGTTCCAGGTGAAGATCGGCATGCGGAACATCGTCATGCCCGGTGCGCGCAGGTAGAAGATCGTCGCCACCAAATTCACCCCGGTGAAGATCGCCGAGAAGCCCGTCAGCAGCAAGCCGCCGATCCACAGGTCGGCTCCCGCCCCGGGGGTGTTGAGCGAGTTCGACAGCGGCGCGTAGGCGACCCAGCCGAAGTTCGCCGCGCCGCCGGCGGTGAAGAAGCCCGAGAGCATGGTGATCGAGCCCATCAGGTAGAGCCAGTAGGAGAGG
>JAJYDR010000073.1 GCA_021777285.1 Actinomycetes bacterium | reverse complement strand
CCGACAGGGTCGAGGTGTTGGTCGCGAGGATCGCATCTGGTCGTACGACGTGGTCGAGATCGTTGAAGAGCACTCGCTTGACGTCCATGTCCTCGACGACCGACTCGATGACCAGGTCGCAGTTCGCGAGGTCGGCAAGCTCGGTCGTGACCGTGACGCGCGCGTGCAACGCGGCGGCGTCGGCGGCGTCACGCGTGCCCCGCTCGACTTGGCGCGCGAGTGAACGGTCCAGTCCCACGAGCAACGCGTCGGCGCTCGCCCGATTACGGCTGCGGACGATGACGCTCGCCCCCGTGGCCGCGACCACCTCGGCGATGCCGCTACCCATGATGCCTGACCCCAAGACGCCGATGGTTCGCAAGTTCATTGCTGGATAGTAGTTCCCGGTCGTCTGGGTGGGATACTCGACACGTGACCACGCTCGTCGCCGGCTCGCTGCGCGCCCTCATCGACGCTATGGCTGGCGAGCTCGAGGGCGCGTCTGTGGTGGTCGTGCCGACCGCCGCCGCCTTCGTCGGCGCCGCACAGGCGGCGCTCGAGGTCGCCACCGCGCTCGAACCGTTCGGGGCACAGGTGGAAGCGCTGATGGTGCTCGACCGCGCCGGTGTCCACGAGGCCGCCCTCGTCGAACGCGTCGCGCACGCCGACTACGTGGTGTTGAGCGACGGGGCGGCGTTGCACGCGCGAGCGGTCTGGCGTGCCAGCGCCTTTGGCGACGCGCTCGCCGCGGCGCGACTCGTCGCGATCGGGTCGGTGGCGACGGTGCTCGGGTCGGTGATGATCGATCCACGTGGCGGCGCGCCGACCATCGGGCTCGGCTACCGGCGCGGGGTGGTACTCACGGTTCCCGCAACGGTGGAGCAACTCGAGCGGACCCGCCACCTGCACACGGGCGACGAGCCACTGGTGGTCGTGGGTGCGCGAGGCGTCTTGGCCGAGTCAGACGGTCGGTGGCGCGTCGTCGTTGCCGACGACGTCGAGGTGACCCGTGGCGCGAACGCCGCGAACCTGGACTAGGACTCGCTGATCGTCACCGACTCGATGACGACGCGTTCGCGGGGCTTGCCCGACGGCGTGCCGACGTCATTGATGGCGGCGACCACGTCGAGGCCCTTGACGACCTTGCCAAAGAGCGCGTAGAGCGGCGGGAGCCGGACGCCGTCGGGTCCCGAGATGACGAAGAACTGGCTGCCGTTGGTGTTGGGGCCGGCGTTGGCCATGGCGAGCGACCCGAGCTCGTAGCGACCGGCCTTGGGTAGTTCGTCCTCGAAGCGGTAGCCGGGGCCGCCGCTGCCGCTACCTGTCGGATCGCCACCTTGGAGGACGAAGCCGGGGATGATGCGGTGAAAGACGATGCCGTCGAAGTAGTGCCAGCGCGCGAGGAAGACGAAGCTGTTGACCGTCTGTGGGGCCGCGAGCGGGTCCAGGGCGATCTCGAGGGTGCCCATGGAGGTCACCATCGTCGCGCCGTAGGTCTTGGCGGGGTCGATGATCATCGGCGGCGGCGCGTCAAAACGCTGGCGCTGGACGCTCGAGCCGTCGGGGTTGGGGATGAGGTCGCTCATGATCGCTCGCTTCGCTGGTGGATTGGTTAACTGATCTTCAGAAGGTCGACGACGAAGACGAGGGTATCGTTCGCCGCGATGCCGCCGCCCCGGGCTACGGCGCCGTAGCCGAGTGACGGCGGCAGGATGAGCTCGCGGCGTCCGCCGACGCGCATGCCCACCATCCCCTTGTCCCAGCCGGTGATCACCTGTCCGGCGCCGAGGGTGAAGGTGAAGGGTTGGGCCGTCCACGACGACTGGATAACTTTGCGCGTCGAGTAGGTGGCGAGGACGTACTGCACGGTGAGCTTCTGGCCGACCTTCGCGGCCGGTCCGGTGCCCGTGATGAGGTTGCTCATCTCGGGCGTGGTGGGGGGCGCCCCGGCGGGCACGATCACTGTCGGCGCCTTGCCGAAGGTTCCCGCCGGCGAGGGGCTGGCCACGGGGGCGAAGTGCACGGGCGCGGTCGTCGTGGAGGTCACCGGTGCGGTGGTCGTGGTTGGAGCCGCGGCGACGGTGGTGGTCGTCGTCGGCGTTGACTTGCCACGGAACAGCAGTGCGGCCGAGACGATGATCGCGATCGCGACGACGACCACGATCGACGTGCGTTGGATGGTCTTACGCCGCTTCGCGGCGCGTTGCTGGGTCTCAATCTTTTGGCGACGGGCCGCCTTCTGTCGCTCTCGCTTCGCAGTTGCCATGGGTGCGACATTACTTGGCCCACGAAAGGTCGCCCGCCGGTCAACTATCGTTGCTGCATGGCACTGGTCGTTCAGAAGTACGGCGGCACGTCGGTCGGTGACGCCGAACGAATCCGCGCCGTCGCTGATCACGTGGCCCGTACGCGCGCCGCGGGCAACGACGTCGTGGTCGTCGTCTCGGCGATGGGCAAGTTCACCGACGACCTGATCCGCCTAGCCGATGACGTCTCGCCGAACCGACCACCCCGGGAGCTCGACATGCTCCTCACCGCCGGCGAGCGCATCTCGATGGCGCTCGTCTCGATGGCGCTGGCGGCCTGTGGCGTCGACTCGGCGTCCTTCACGGGCTCCCAGGCCGGGATCATCACCGACACCGACCACACCAAGGCCAAGATCCTCGAGATGCGGCCCGACCGGATCCGCGACGCGCTCGACGCGGGCCTCGTCCCGGTGGTCGCTGGTTTCCAGGGTGTGTCGACGGAACGCGACATCACGACCCTCGGCCGGGGCGGCTCGGACGTGACCGCGGTGGCGCTCGCCGCGGCGTTGAAGGCCGACGTCTGCGAGATCTACACCGACGTGACCGGCGTCTTCTCGGCCGACCCGCGCGTCGTTTCGAGCGCCCGGCGGCTCGCGAAGGTGTCCTTCGACGAGATGCTCGAGATGGCGGCGACCGGTGGCCGCGTGCTGATGCTGCGATCGGTCGAATTCGCTCGCCGACACCAGGTGCCGTTGCACGTTCGTTCGAGTTTTACCTGGGAGCCAGGTACCTGGATCGTTGAGGAGGACCCCACCATGGAAGACGCAGTCGTCTCGGCCGTGACCGACGACACCTCGGAGGCCAAGATCACCGTGGGCGGCGTTCCCGACCGTCCCGGCATCGCGGCGCACTTGTTTCGCGCGCTCGCGGACCGCTCTATCAACGTCGACATGATCGTCCAGAACACCGGCGCCAACGGCCTGACCGACATCTCCTTCACCGTAGCGATGACCGACCTCGACGCCGCGCGTGACGCCTGCATGACGGTCAAGGAGGAGATCGGTGCGGCCGAGGTCACCACCGACGACAAGATCGGTCGCGTCACCATCGTGGGCGCCGGCATGAAGTCGAGCCCCGGCATCACGGCCTTGATGTTCGAGACGCTCTCGTCGAACGGAATCAACATCGAGATGATCTCGACCAGTTCGATCCGCATCTCGTGTGTGGTGCGCGCCGACCGCGTGGCCGAAGCCGTTCGGTACTTGCACACCGCGTTCGGACTCGACGCGCAGTAGTCCTAGACTTTCGCCATGCGAATTGCGATCGTTGGTGCCACGGGACAGGTTGGGACGGTCATGCGCGCCATCCTGCGCGAGCGGAACTTCCCCGTTGACGAGATCCGATTCTTCGGCTCCTCGCGCTCGGCCGGGACCACCCTGGACTGGAATGGGTCCGCGATCGTCGTCGAGGACGCGGCCACGGCGGACTTCAGCGGCATCGACGTCGCGTTGATGTCGTCGGGGGCGACCGCCTCCAAGGCGCTCAGCCCGCGCATCGCCGCGGCCGGGGCCATCGTCATCGACAACTCCTCGGCCTGGCGGATGGACCCCGATGTCCCCCTCGTCGTTCCCGAGGTCAACGCGCACGCGCTCGCCTCGATCCCCAAGGGCATCGTGGCCAACCCCAACTGCACCACGATGGCCGCGATGCCGGTCCTGAAGCCGTTGCACGCCGCCGCGGGACTGGTCTCCCTGGTGGTCGCCACCTACCAGGCGGTCAGCGGCGCCGGTCGTGAAGGCGTGGATGAACTCTTCGACGAACTTGAGTCCACGCGCGACCGAGACGTGCGCGTGCTCACCTTCGACGGCTCGGCGCTGCCACTCGGCCCCGGGGTGAAGTTCCCCGTGACCATCGCCCACAACGTGGTGCCGATGGCGGGTTCGTACGTGAACGACGGCTCGCGCGAGACCGGCGAGGAGCAGAAGCTGCGCGACGAGAGCCGCAAGATCCTCGAGATTCCGGGCTTGCTCGTGGACGCGACGTGTGTGCGCGTGCCCGTCTTCACGGGGCACTCGCTCGCGATCACCGCGAGTTTCGAACGGCCCCTCACGCCCGACGAGGCAATCACCCTGCTCGACGGCGCGCCGGGTGTCGTGCTCGAGGATGTGCCTACGCCCCGGCTCACCGCCGGCCGCGACCCGAGCTACGTCGGGCGCATCCGTCGCGCCGAGACCGTTGCGAATGGACTGTCCCTGTTCGTGGCGGGTGACAACCTGCGCAAGGGGGCGGCGCTTAACGCGGTCCAGATCGCCGAGGTCTGGGCGGCGGCCTCGGTCTGATCAGTCGGCGCCGTCTCGTCCGACCTGGCGTCGCGCGAGGTTGACGCAGTGGTCGCCGAAGCGCTCGTAGAAGCGCGCGAGCAGCGAGACCTCCACCGCGACCGGTAGGGCCATCGAGCCCGACACCAGTTCCGCCGTGAGCGCCACGTGCAGTTCGTCCAACTCGTCGTCGATGTCCTCGATGGCACCCGTCGCCTCGAGCTTGCCGTCGATCACGACGTCGGTTGCCTCGCGCCAGATCGTAGAGGCGACCTCGCCCATTCGCTCGACCAGCCCACGACTGCGCGGGGACATCTCGGTGCCGAGACCGCGCGCCGCACGGCGCGCGATGTGCTCGGCGAGGTCGCCGTTTCGCTCGACCTCGGGTAGCACCCGCAGCAGGGTCAACAGGGTTCGCCGGGTCTCGACGGACAGCCCGTCGCTCTCGAGTAGTTGCGCCTCGACGCTGGCGACGATCTCGTTGACCAGGGTGTCGATCGCGTCGTCCTGCTCGACGACCTGCTTGGCCAACTCCCGGTCACCCGCGAGCAACGAATGGGTCGCCTCGGCCATCGCCTCGCCCACCATGGCGAACACCCGTACGACGGACTGGTGCATCGCCGGTGCCGCCAACACCGGCACGATCGGGGTGGGCGTGCGGTGCGAGAGTCCGAAGCGCCGATTCATCGACCCAGGCTACCGCCGTGTCACGGCCGTTCCCTATGGTTGGGGCACGAGGAGGTGTCATGGTCGCGGTCGTGAGTGCGGTGGTCGGATTACTGGTGGGGGTGCTGGCCACCGTGGTGTGGTCGGCCCGTCGCATCCAGTCGGTGCGCGACGAGCTCGCCGAGTCGCGCGCGACGGTGGCGGTGCGTGAGAGCGAGCTCGCGAGCGCCCGCCAGATTGCCGAGCGAGAGCGACTCGAGCACGACGCCGCGATGGCCGAGGCCGAGTCCCAGTTCGAGAGCCTCTCGCGACGCGTCCTCGCCCAGACGATGGAGGCCTTCAACCAGTCCCAGACCGAGATCCAACGCGAACGCGACGTTCGCCTCGATACCACCCTCAAGCCCTTGCGCGACGCACTCGACGCCTACCAGCGCAACCTCACCACCTTTGACAAGGAACACGTGGGCGCGCTGGCCGCGGTTCGTCAGAGCGCGGACCAGCTCCTCGAGGCCCAGCTGCGCACCCAGGCCGAGACCCAACGACTCAACCAGTTGCTCGGGCGCTCAAGCCAGCGCGGCCACTGGGGCGAGGTGCAGCTGGCCAACGTCTTGCGCGCCTCGGGTCTCGTCGAGGGCCTCGATTTCCAGCTACAGGTCTCGGCCGTCTCGGACGCGGGACGAGTGCGGCGACCCGACTGTGTGGTGACCCTGCCCAACGGGCGCGTCGCAATCGACGCGAAGTTCCCCTTCGACCGCTTCGAAGAGGCGGTGGCGGCCGCCGAGCCCGAGGTTCGCGAAGCCCTCTATCGCGAACACGCTCAGGCCCTGCGCGGCCACGTGAAGACCCTGCGCGAGAAGTCCTACTGGGAGGTGGTGGGCCCCTCGCCCGAGTTCGTGGTCTGCTTCGTGCCGAGCGACGCCGCCGTGACGGCGGCCTTCAGCGTGGACGTCGAGCTGCACGCGTACGCGACGCGTGAGCGGGTGTTGATCGCCGGACCGACCAACCTGCTGGCGCTGCTCTGGTCGGTGCAGATGGTGCTGCGCCAGCACGAGGTGGCGGTCAACGCCGAGGAGATCCTGCGCGTCGCCGAGACGGTCTACGACCGGATCCGCGTGGTCGCAGGACCGATCGAGTCGGTGGGCAAAGCACTCAACGACGCGACCAAGGCGTACAACAAGATGATCTCCTCGGTGGAGAGCCGTCTCATCCCCGCCGCGCGCACGATGCGTCGTCTGCGCGTCGCCTCGGCCGCGAAGCCGGTGCCCGACCTCGCTGAGGTGACGACCCTGGCCGCGGGGCTCGACCCCCAGCGCTGGGGGATCGATCCGTCGGAACCCGTGGACCTGGCGAGCGTCGAGATCCTCGAACTCGAGTCCGACGAAGTGGTAGCTGACGAGTTCGAGACGGTCTCGTTCGAGCCCGAGGACGCGGACCCCACCGGTCGAGACGAGCGGCCCAGTGAGTAAGTTGGAGCGTCGTGGCCCGTACTCGCGCACAGCGCCGTCGCTACCAGGTGCTGGTGAGCCTCGCCTTGGTCGCCACGCTGCTGGTGCTCGCCTTCGCCAACGACGTCACCCACGCGGCGCACCAGGCACGATCGCCCCGGCGTAGCGAGAACCGGTCCTTTGGCGTCCTCGCCAATCGACTCATCACCCAGGAGAACGCGGATGACGCCCGACTCGTCTACCTGCTCGAGCACGGCCAGACACTGAGTCGCTCCGTCCTGCTCGCCCGTCTCCTCCAGATCGCCCAACAGCTGCCGTCCTGGGCCAACGACGCGAGGCTGCTCCGGCGCCCGAAAATCGCCCACGGGCTCAACTCCACGATCGCCGACCTTGTGACCCAGCGGGTCAACGACGACGCGACGATCCTCGACACGCTCGCCCAGGCCCTCCACCTGCCCTGGACACCGATCGCGACGCTCACCCAGTCGTGGGTGAGCGCCCAGCAGTCACTCGCCCAGAGCACCGCCGCCTGGTCGGTGGCGCGCTGGGGTCTCGTCAAAGAGCCGGGCCTGGTGCACCTCGACGCGTTGAGCGGCGCGCTGGCCACGGTGCCGTTTCGAACCGCGGTCACCGCGCTCACCTCGTCGTCCTCGTTGGTGCTCACGCGAGGGATCGGCATCACGGCCGTCGCGGTGACGCCCGCGCCGCTGCCCGCCCCCGCCGGACAGCTCGTATTGGCTCCGGTCGCCTCAGTGCACCTCGCGGTGACGGTCACCAACGCGGCGGTCGACACCCAGCCGGTGAGCCTCACGGTCACGGTGACCCCGACCGGCAGGCTCGGCACGGCCCAGCACCAGGTGATGACCGCGACCCTCGACTCGCTCGGGTCCTACGGGTTCGTCCTGCACGACCTCACGACCGTGCCGAGTGAGCATTTCACGTTGCGTATCGTGGCCGGCGGCGCGCCCAGTGGCCGGGGGTGGCCGACGACTCGGATCTATCAGGTGACGATGGCGCCGTCGGGCAACGGGGGATGATTTGACCACTCTGACGTTGGCCTAATGTGAACGAGGGCCATTAAGGAAGTGAGGAACCGTGACCGAGTCAATTACTGTGACCGACAATCGGACGGGTGAAGTTCACGAGATCCCGATCAACAACGGTGGCGTCGCCGCCAAGGATTTCCAGAAAGCGGTGCCGGGCGTCTGGTTCTTAGACCCGGGCTTCATGGCCACGGCCGCAGCGGAGTCCGCGATCACCTACCTGGACGGTGACGCCGGCATCCTGCGCTACCGCGGCTACCCGATCGAACAGCTCGCCGAGAAGTCGACGTACCTCGAGGTCGCCTACCTGCTCAACTACGGCGAACTGCCGACCACCGAGCAGTTCGACGTCTGGAAGCGTGAGGTCACGTATCACACCTTCATCCATGAGAACGTGCGCAAGCGGTTCCTCGAGGGCTTCAACTACGACGCCCACCCGATGGGCATGCTGGTCTCGGCGGTCGCCGCGCTATCGACGTACTACAAGGACGCCAAGGTCCTCTCGGACCCCGAGGTCCTGCACAAGCAGGTGGTGCGCCTGATCGCGAAGATGCCGACGCTCGCCGCTGCGGCGCACCGGTTCTCGGTGGGGATGCCCTTCGTCTACCCGGACAACGGGCTCGACTACACCCAGAACTTCCTCTCGATGATGTGGAAGGTCGCCGAGCCGCGCTACGAGGCCGATCCGGTCCTCGCGCACGCGCTCGATGTGCTGTTCATCCTGCACGCGGACCACGAGCAGAACTGCGGTACGACCGCGATGCGCACCGTCGGCTCGTCCCACGGCGACCCCTACGTCGCCACGGCGGCGGCGACCGCGGCCCTCTACGGCCCGCGTCACGGCGGGGCCAACGAAGCCGTCTTGAAGATGCTCGCGAAGATCGGTAGCTACGAGAACATCCCGGCGTACATCGAATCGGTGAAGCAGGGCAAGGTCATGCTCGAGGGCTTCGGCCACCGCGTCTACAAGAACTACGACCCGCGCGCCAAGATCATCAAGCAGACGGCCGACTCGGTGTTCAACGTGACGGGCAAGAATCCGTTGCTCGACATCGCGCTCAAGCTCGAGGAGATCGCGCTAGCGGATGACTACTTCATCTCGCGGCGTCTCTACCCGAACGTCGACTTCTACTCGGGTCTGATCTACCAGGCGATGGGCTTCCCGATGGAGATGTTCACCGTGCTCTTCGCGATCCCGCGCACGTCGGGTTGGCTCGCGCACTTCCAGGAGCTGCTCGACCAGGACCTGAAGATCACCCGGCCCCGCCAGCTCTACATCGGGTCGGACGTGCGTGACTACGTGCCGATGACCCAGCGCGCTTAGGCGCTGATTGCTTCGAGGATCTGCTCGGCGTGCACCCGGGGGTGCCGCGAGTAGGCCTCGAGCCAGTCGGCGAGACTGAAGCGGCCTCGCCCGCTGTGCTCGCCGTATCGCTCGAGGTCGCCCTCGCTCAGCCGTTCGAGAACGGCGAGCGAGCTGGCGCGCAGGTTCTCAACGATGGCGAGCGACGTGGCCACCGGTAAGGACTGGTAGCCGAGCGCGTCACTGCGCGCCCACGCGTCCTCGTCAAAGGCGAGCAGCGGCGAGCCCGCCGGCTCGGCCACCAACCGGCGCAGCCGCCCGGCCGACTCGGTTTCGGCGTCGGCGAGGTGGTGGATGATCTGGCGTGGTGACCAGCCGCCGGGCACGTGCCGGTCCAGCTGGTCGTCGGGGACGTCGCGTGCGACCGAAAGGAAGTTCGACGTCGCGTCCGCGTAGTCGGTGCGGTACTGGCTGAGGTCCATGGGCGAATCCTACGAGCGTCAGTCGTGGACTGCGCGCGTCGGGTCGACCACCCGGGTTAGCCCCTCTTGGACCATCGAGACGCACAACGCCCCGGACCGGTCAAAGAGGAAACCCCGGGCGAGACCACGGCCCCCGTGGGCGATCGGCGAGTCGGTGTCGTAGAGCAGCCACTCGTCGGCGCGCAGGTCGCGGTGGAACCACATGCAGTGGTCGAGGCGCGCCCCCATGAAGGTCCCGTCGCTCCAGTTGATGGCGTGGGGGGCGAGGATCGCGTCGAAGAGGCTCATGTCGCTCGCGTAGGTCACCACGCAGGCGTGCAGCAACGGGTCCTCGGGCAGCTCGCCGTCGGCGCGGATCCAGAGCCGCTGGCGCGGCTCGCGCGCGCGCTTCGAACTCCAGGGCAGCTCGCCGATGAAACGCTGGTCGATCGGGTGCTTGCGCTTGAACCACTCATCGACCTCGCCGAACTCGAGCTGGACCCGCTCGGCCAGGGGGGCGATCGTCTCGGGACCGGGGACCTCGGGCATGGGGAACTGGTGCTCGAGGCTGACCTCGTCGGAATGAAAGCTCGCCTGCATGTTGTAGATCGCACGCCCATGCTGGATTGCGACGACCCGTCGGGTCGTGAAACTGCGACCGTCGCGGATGCGGTCCACCTCGTAGAGGATGGGCGTGCTCGGGTCACCCGGGCGCAGGAAGTAGGAGTGCAGCGAGTGAACACGGCCGCGCTCGACCGTCCGTCCCGCGGCCATCAGCGCCTGGGCCGCGACCTGTCCGCCGAAGGTCCGCTGGCGCTCCTCCTTGGGGTGCTGGCCCCGGTAGGTGTTGACTTCGATGGTCTCGAGGTCGAGCAGGGTGAGCAGAAAATCGAGCGCGTCGGACATGCTCCATTGTGGCACCGCGCCTGCGTTACCCGGGCCGGGCGCTGGCGGGTAGGCTAGTCCGGATGATTGAACGGCTACGCGCCCTTTGGGCGTGGTCCAAGACCCACGAGGGTCGCAAGGTCATCCGTTTCACGTCAGTCTCGGTCGTCTCGACCATCGTGTCCTTCACGTCGATCTCGGTGCTCTACGGGTTCCACATCGTCAAGGGCGTCATCTGGGCGACGGTCTACGGCAACCTGATCGCCACGCTGCCGTCCTACTACCTGAACCGGAACTGGACGTGGGGCAAGCGCGGTCGTAGCCACTTCCGTACGGAGATCGTGCCCTTCTGGGCGATGTCGTTCTTCGGCATCGGGGTCTCGATGCTCGGCGCCGCCTGGGCCAAGGACATGGTCAAGGACCACCACTGGGCCCACGTCATCAACACCGCGCTGGTGTCCTCGACCAACCTCGTGAGTTTCGGCCTGTTCTGGGTCCTCAAGATGATGGTCTTCAATCGAATCTTCCACGACCACACGCTCGAGGAGATGGACGAACACCTCAGCGTCGAAGAGGCTCGTCGCTAGTCGCGGAAGTTGGTGAACTGCAGGGGGACCGCGAGCTCGGCCTCCTTGAGGTGGGCGATCGCCGACTGAAGGTCGTCGCGCTGCTTACCCGTTACGCGGACCTGGTCACCCTGGATCGACGAGCTGAGGCTCTTGACGCCCATCTCCTTGATGAGCTTGTTGATCTGCTTGCCGACCTCCTGGGAGATCCCCGCGCGCAGCGAGACCTTCTGGCGGGCCGACCCGTGGCTCGCCTCTTCGATCTTGCCCGGGTCGAGCGACTTGAGCGACACGTTGCGCTTGACCAACTTCTCCTCGAGCAGCGAATAGAGCGCGCGCAGTCGGTCCTCGGTGCTCGCGCTCAGGGACAACTCCTTCTCGGCGAACTCGATGATCGCGTTGGTGTTCTTGAAGTCGAAGCGGGTTCCGGCCTCGCGGTTGGCCTGGTCGACCGCATTACGCACTTCTTGAAGGTCGATCTCTGAGACGACGTCGAAACTCGGCATGACCCCATGGTAGAAGACGGACCCGGCCGAAGCGACGGTGGGGGTGGCGGTCTTGTAGGATGCTCGACGGGTCGGTGCCCGAGCGGCCAATGGGATCTGGCTGTAAACCAGACGGCTTTGCCTACGGGGG
>JAJYDR010000072.1:2376-11558 GCA_021777285.1 Actinomycetes bacterium | reverse complement strand
GCGATGATACCGGCGATGGAGCCGATGACCCCGGAAATGATGACCGCGAGAAGCGCTATCTCCAGCGTCACCGCCAGTGCCTGGAGGACTTGCGAGAAGACGTCGCGACCGAACTGGTCGGTCCCGAATAGGTGGGCCGTACTCGGGCTGGTCAGGATGCTCCCCGCTCCGAGCTGATCCGGCGGATAGGGAGTGACGTGGGTCCAACCTGCGATGGATCCCAGTAGTACGAGAATCGCGAAGACGAGCCCGATGCGGCCATTGCGGTGGCGCCACACCGCTGACAGCCAGGAGGCGCGAGGCGACAGAGCACTCACACTCGTGGAGAGTGTGTCGCTTGTCATCGGCGCCTCGTTCGGGGATCTATGAGGGTGTAGGAAATGTCGATCAAGGTGTTGACGACGATGAATCCAGCCGCGAAGATCAACGTGACCGACTGGACGACGGGGAAGTCGCGGTCGGTGATTGACGTGATTAGGAGTCGTCCGATACCTGGGAGGACGAAGATATCCTCAACGATCACGGCACCACCGAGGAGGTAGCCGAACTGGATACCCGACATCGTTGTGATAGCGACGAGCGCGTTGAGGAAGAGGTGGCGCCACACGTAGGCGAGGTGGGAAATCCCTTTGCCGCGAGCGGTTCGCGCGAAGTTGAGGCCCCTGATCTCGAGAACTGCTGCCCTCGTTGTCCTCATGATGGCCGCCCCGATGCCAAAGCTCAGCGTGAGGGCGGGGAAGAACACCTGTTGCAGGTTGAGCCAAGGATTAGTGAATAGACCCACGAAGCCGAGGGAACTGGGGAAGTAGTGAAAGATCGATGCCAAGTAGGTGATGAGAATCGTGCCAATGACGAAACTTGGAACCGAGAGACCGAATACCGCCAGGCCTTGGCCGACGTCGTCTTGCCACTGGTTGGGGTGTAGGGCGCCGATCATGCCGAAGCCGACCCCGATGAGGATGCCCAGGACCATACTCATGACGGCGAGCTCGAGGGTGACGGGAAGAGCCGAGCCGATGAGAGTACTCACGGGCTCGCGTGAACTGAGTGAGATGCCGAGGTTTCCGTGCAGCATCGACCACAGCCACGAGAAGAACTGTTGAGGGATGGATTCGCCTACACCGTAGAACCTGTCGATCGCCTGTAGTTGCGCGTGACTCAATAGTCCCGCATTGACTCCGAGTGATGCCGTGACCGCGTTGCCGGGAAGCAGTCGGAGAATGATGAAGACGACGACCAGAACACCGAAGAGCGTGGTGAGCATGCTCGCCAGACGTCGTACGAGGGGGAGAAGCATCGTACGACGTCTGGCGAGATGCGGGCTACGAGAGGTGAGTCGTGGCTAGCGCCGCGAATGCGCCGGACGTGACGGGTGAGGCGGTGAACCCCTTTACGTTGGGGGCCATCGCCTCGAAGTTGTAGGCATCAAACAGCCAGTCCCACACTGCGTGACTCGTCAGGAAGGCGGAGACGCGCGCCCATGCCGCCCTTTGTGCGCCGAGGGTCGTCGCCAAGTCACCTGCGGCTAGGAGCTTCTGGATTGTTGGGTTGACGTAACCTGCCGGGACCTTCAGATCCGCGCCGGCGCCAAAGTACCGGTCGTACATCACGTACGGATTCGGGTCAGCTCCGTTTTCCGCGAATGCGGCTTGAAACTTGCCCGCGAGCCAGTCCTGGATGTAACTGTTGGAGTCGAGGTTATTAATCGTCATTGTGATGCCCACCTGCGCGAGTTGCGCCTGCAGGGTGGTCGCCTGGGCGGCGGACGTTGAGTCGAGGGCGGTGGATGTCATGGCGGTGAAACTGAATCCATTGGGGTTGCCAGCGGCCGCGAGATACGCCTTGGCCTTCGCCAGATTCTGGGTCGGGCAAATTGCAGACACCGGCTTCGAAGCGAAGGGGCCGAGCGGGACGGGCCCGGAGGGCTGACCTTGACCGGAGAGCGCGTCAGTGATGATTTGCTTTCGGTTGGTGGCGCACTCGATTGCGAGTCGGTTGTTGACATTGTCGAGCGGACTGTTCGGCTGATTGTCCTGCATCTGCAGAACTCGGTAGGACAGGCTCAGTGCCTTGGAGACCTTGATGCTCTTGGGAAGACTCGAGACCACAGTCGGCTGGGTGAGGTCACCCATCTGGATCGTCCCCGCCTCCAACGCCGCGGCGATCGATTGCTCGGACGCGATGGTGATGATCTTGACCGATGGCAGCGACACCTTGCCGCCCCAGTAGTGCGGGTTGGCCACCATGGAGAAAGAGTTACCAGGACTCCACGAGGAGAACTTAAATGGCCCGGTACCGTCGGGGTGCTTGGCGATGCTCCCGTTGGCGATTGCCGAGGCTGGCATCATAGCCATATTGAGTGTGGTCAGGCCCTCGAGCACTGACGCGTCACGATGGCTGAGCGTCAGCTTCACGGCGTAAGGGCCGTCTGCAGCGATCGTCTTGACTGAGCCGATGAAGGACGCTGACGGGTCGGCGGTCTTCGGGGCGACGGCGCGCTTCAACGAGGCGACGGCGTCGGCGGATGTGAAGGGGACGCCACTATCGAACTTGACGCCGCGACGAAGGTGAAGAGTCAAGACCAGACCATTGTTGGTCCAGGCCCAACTAGTGGCTAGATCCGGCTTGATGACGAGTTGCGGACTCATCTGGACGAGGGGCTGGTAGATGAGTCCCAGGGCCTCGAAGTCGAGGAAGTTGGTCACGATGTCGGGATCGATCTTCTGCACGCTTGACGTGTCGGCGATCACGAATGTTTTGGTGCTTGCTCCGCTTGGTGGCACGCCGAGCACGCCACCACCGGTCAGAGCCGCAGCCATACCGCTGACCGTGGCGAGTACGGTGGCGATCTTTGTTCCACGCCAGTGCTTCATGAGGTCCCCCCTTTGAGTGTCCTTCGCTTGACTATAGGCATACCAATTGCCGGACGTCAAGAACACTTCGCGGTGACGCGGAAGTACTTAGAAGACGTAAAACGTTGTAATAAAGGGAAAAATACCGAGATGTACCAGAATGAAGGTTGCTCATACCAATCGAGATTGGTATGCTCACTTGCAGTCCACGAGTCATAAAGGGGGAAACGTGCCACAGGGCCCGCTGCGCGTGACCTCGCCCGTGGGATCCCCGAAGTATCAGCAACTGCACGATGTACTCGTGAGCGACATCCAACGCCTTCCCGAGGGCAGCCCCCTACCTACTGAACGCGAACTGGCCGAACGATACAGTGTCTCGCGCTCCACCGTGCGTCAGGCGATGGGCCAGCTGCTGCG
Organism: Actinomycetes bacterium; assembly: GCA_021777285.1. Next base: position 8,289 of record JAJYDR010000072.1, on the reverse strand, counting down.
TGAGCAGCGTGTCACGCGCCGCCAAGGGAAGGGGACATTCGTGGCTCGCCGCAAGATCGTCCAGTCCCTGGAGTTGACCAGTCATACCGAGGGCATGAGGTCACAGGGGATCGTGCCCGGATCAAAGTTGCTCGACGTGCGGCGCGTGGTGGCAGCAGCTGACGTGAGTGCAGCGTTGCGAGTGGCACCTGACTCTGAAGTGCTTCGGTTGGAGCGACTCCGACTCGCCGACGGTGATCCCATAGCGATAGAGACGGTGTACCTTGACGCGCTGCGCTTCGACGGGATTACTGCGGCGCTGGTGGAGGACCAGTCGTTGTACCGGTTGCTGTCTTCCGACTATGACGTGACGCTGGCGTCGGCGGAGGAGACGATTGAAGTATCCCTGGCGGGTGAACGCGAAGCGACTCTGTTGAACGTGTGGGTGGGGGCCCCACTCTTGATGTTTTCGCGCTGCAGCGTCGACGTTCGGGGAGCACCAGTCGAATACGTGTGCTCTTTATATCGGGGTGACCGATTCCAGTTCAAGACGCGTTTGGAGCCGCCGGGTTCAATGCGTCGTACATCGGTTCCTGACGTGCGACTGCGCATTGCACGCCGCGAGGATGCTGGTCCGCTGGCTCGGGTTTTCATCGACGCATGGCGCGGGAGCTACCGCGGCGTAGTCGACGAGGACATCCTCGATGCGTTGGACGCCAACGCTGTTAGCGAGTGGTTGGCTCGGCTTGTGGCGACAGGGCCGCAGCGCACGGTGCTTGCGGAGAGCTCTCACGGGGGAGTTGAGGGGTTCGTCCGCTTTGGCGATGATGTCGACGATCCTCGCAGCGGCCATATTGCAGCGCTCTACGTGTCGCCGCAGAGTGCGGGACGGGGAGTCGGGACCCGCCTACTGCGCTACGCGATCGCGGAACTGGTGAGTGCAGGTTCGCGACCGATCACCCTCTGGGTTTTCGAGAAGAACGCGACAGCCCGCAAGTTCTACGGCGGGTTGGGTTTTCGGCCGGACGGTTCGCGTCGTGTGGAGCAGGAGTATCGCGCGGATGAGATCCGTCTTGTGCGGTCGGTAGCGTTCGACGACGCGAAATGGGCATCGACGCCGGCCCCGAGGGGATGAAGTGTCGGGCGCTACGATGAACCTCACCTTGTCGGTTCGTGACGAAAGCCTGCGAGGGAGACGACTCGCAGCGCTTTTGTCGCTGCTCGGACAGGCACTGGTGGATGAGTTCCCCTCGGGATTCGATCTTGTGATCGCGGGATCTGGCGGCGAGAGAGTTCGGATCTACGGTGGGGAAGCGTGCCGAGTTGGCGAAAGCGTGCCGATTCGTTCCACGACACTGTACGATCTCGCATCACTAACCAAAGTCGTTGTCACGACACCGCTAGCGCTGTGGCTCCGTGATGGTGGCCACTGGGACCTGGATCACGCGCTGCAGCGTTGGGTGCCTGACTACCCTCATTCTGAGACGACACTGCGGGAACTATTGACCCACACCTCGGGCCTCGCGGCCCACTTCCCCTTCTACCGCTACGCAGTCGGGACAACTTCGATTCGTGAAGCGCTGATGCGCGAGGTGGCTGGCAAACTTGGTCCGCACGACGTGCTCTACAGCGACCTCAACTTCATGCTTCTGGGATGGGCTATTGAGAGATGCGCGGGTGTGTCGCTGGATCGTCTCTTCCGTGGGGTCATATCTCGCCCGCTCGCCATGTCGACGGCGCGCTTTCGCCCGACACCCGGTCAACGTCGCAGGACGGCTGCCACGGAGCTCGACGGCGATCAACGCCAAGGTCCTGGACTGGTCTGGGGTGACGTGCACGATGGGAACGCGTTCGCCATGGGAGGCGTGAGCGGTCACGCGGGTCTTTTCGCCTCGGCGGGCGATCTCACCCGCTTCGCCATGTCCCTTCTCGGCGGGTCATCGCCGTCGATCCTGGAGGAGTCGACAGTGCGCGAGATGGCGCGCGCTGCCGTGGGGCAGTCTCCGGAGGTGCGGGGACTGGGTTGGCGCGTCACTCCCACGGAGTGGGGGGAATGGCCCCCTGGGACGATATGGCATACGGGCTTCACAGGCACCTCACTACTCGTGGCTCCGGGGTTGGATGTGGCGGTCGTCCTGTTGACCAATGCGATCCACCCCGTTCGCCAAATGGAGCGACAGACCACGTTTCGCGAGGACCTGCACCAACGTGTGTTGGAGGTGGTGGCGTGAGTGAACATCGCGGACCCGCCTTGGAGGATCTCGAAACGGAGCAAGTACGTGCTAGCACCGTTGATTTGGACTTGCTCAACACTCGGGATCTCGTCGACTTGATGTGTGGCGATGTGGCGCTCCTTCCGGGTCTGGTTAGAGCGGCCGTACCCTCGATCAGCCAAGCAGTCGACACCGTGACGTCGCGCCTGGCTGATGGGGGACGTCTAATCTACGTCGGAGCCGGAACTGCCGGGCGCCTTGGCATGTTGGACGCCGCGGAGGCGGGGCCGACATTTAGTTCCCCACGCGGACAAATTATTGCGCTACTCGCGGGTGGCGACTCCGCGTTCTCGACGCCAGTGGAGAACGCGGAGGATGACGGAGATGCTGGTAGCGCCGCAGTCCGCGGCGCTAGAGCTACATCACGCGACGTGGTGTTGGGCATTTCGGCGAGCGGGCGGACTCCGTTTGTGGTCGGCGCCCTCAGTGAAGCTCGTCGCGCGGGATCGACAACTGTGGCGCTGGCGTGCAACCGCGATACGGAGATTGGTCGGCTCTGCGATATCGCGATTGAGATTCCCGTGGGGCCCGAAGTCATCGCGGGGTCGACGAGACTCAACGCAGGCACCGTGCAAAAGATTGTTCTCAACGTCATCTCGACTGCGGTGATGGTGCAGTTGGGAAAGACTTTCGGTAACGTCATGATCGACCTTCGCCCCACCAACGAGAAGTTGCGCGAACGGGCAATACGAATGGTGGCGCGGGTTGCTCACTGTGGGGCCGAGCAGGCGCGAGAGGCACTGGAGTTGAGTAGTTGGCGGCCCAAGGTCGCCGCGCTGATGGTCATGGCTCACCTCGATGCCGATGAAGCGCAGAGCGAGCTCGATCGGGTGCGTGGGCACCTGCGCGCCGCTTGCGAACAGATCGCGTTGACGTCAACGGTGGGACCGTCGCGCCGGGGAAATGGTGCGGTGCGACGACTGGGTGTGGCCGGAGCGTTGATCGATGGTGAGCTGATCGAGGGTGACGTCGCGATCGCCGATGGTGAGATCGTGGCGGTTGGTCTCTCGGGCCGGGGACAAGGTGTTGCGGTGCCGGGGTTGGTCGATCTCCAGGTCAACGGGTACGGCGGAGTTGATTTGCTCGGCGCCGACGTTGACGATGTGGTCGCGATGGGCCGCTCGCTTCTGCGCGATGGCGTGGTCGCATATCAGCCCACTTTGATCACCAGTGACGAAGGGGAAGTCGTTCGCGCCATCGACGTCATCAACCGGGCACGCCGAACCGCTGAAGGTGCGCGAATTCTCGGTGTTCACCTGGAGGGTCCCTTCCTGTCGCCACGCCGATCTGGTACTCATCCGGCGCAGAAATTACGCTCTCCTGACCTGGATCTCCTAGAGAGATTGCTCGCACCAGGAGGTGTGAGTACGGTCACCCTGGCTCCCGAGCTACCCGGCGCGCAAGTCCTCATTCGGGCCGTCCGTGGGCGGTGCGTTGTGGCCATCGGCCATAGCGCGGCGACGGCGATGGAGGCGCGGCAGGCTTTCGATGATGGAGCACGAGTGGTGACGCATCTCTTTAATGCGATGGAGCCGATGTCGGCCCGCCAACCCGGCCTTGCGGCGGCCGCGTTGAGCGATCCTCGTGTTGGCGTGCACGTGATCGCCGACGGGTTGCACGTCGCCGACGAGATGCTTCGTCTCGCGTTTGCGTCGGCCAAAGGTCGATGCTCCGTCGTCTCTGATGCGCTCGCCGCCGCAGGGTTGGCGGATGGTACGTATTCGCTTGGCGACGTCGTGGTGAACGTGGAAAATGGCGTTGCGCGCCGGGCCGATGGGACGTTAGCGGGGGGCACAACGCCCTTGCGTCAAGGGCTGCATCACCTCTCGCAGGTGGGGGTCGATCCCATTGACGCGCTGCGCGCCGTGACGTGGCTCCCCGCGCGTGAGATGGGTCGAGGGGGGATCGCGTCGTTACGGCCTGGTTCGCCCGCCACCATGGCGATCGTTGACGAGTCGCTCTCGCTTACGTCATTACTGGTGAATGGGCGCGACCATGAACTCACCTAGGCGTGTTCGGAGGCACTCCCTGACCGAGATGGCGTCTGCGGGGAGGCACAGGCTTTCGGAGGGGTGCGGCGCGCGCTGGGAGGGCTGGCTCGCGGTGGGGGTGCGTGTGTGATGAGCGTGTTCGAAGAGGAGATTCGATCCCAGGGGAGGCTACTGTCGAGCCGGGAAGACGCCGGGCGCCGCGCCGCCAATACAGCCGCTCGTTCGTGGGAGGGTGTTACTCACGTGGTCGTCGCGGGCCGCGGCTCATCGGATCACGCTGCAATCTTCTTCCAGTACCTCGCTGGCCGCGAACTGGGCCTGCTCGTCGCGTTGGCCACGCCCTCGCTCTATGGTGGTGAACGCTCTATCGGGCTTCGAGGTGCGGGTGTCTTGGCGATTTCGCAGTCGGGACGTTCTCCGGGTATTGCTGAGGTTATCGGCGAGGCAAATACTCAGGGGTGCCCTACGGTGACGATCACGAATGCGCCGGACTCGCCGCTCGCGTACGCCAGCACACGCGTGATCGATCTTGCGGTAGGTCGGGAGCGGGCGGTGGCGTCGACGAAGACCTTTTCGGCGACGTGGCAAGCAGTCGTCCAACTCGTGGGCTCCCTGGGCCGCAGCCAGCTTGATGAGGATGGGGTCTTGGCTCAGTCGGTCGACGAGACGGCTCAATGGGCGCTCGAGGCCGCGTGGCCCCTGGCAGTGCTCGATGCGCCGCGAGGTGTCACGGTGATCGGTCGCGGCGTTGGCTATCCGGTGGCGCTGGAGATCGCGTTGAAAATTCGCGAGGTGGCGGGCGTCCGGGCAGAGGCCTTCTCCGTGGCGGACTTTCTCCACGGCCCGCTGGGCGCTGAGGGACGCGACGCCACACTGGTCGTGGTGATGACGTCCGATCTCTCGCTCGAGTTGGCTGTTCAGGTGGTCGACGCGGCACGACGGATGGGTATGTCGACCATCAGTCTGCGCGGAGTGAATTCGGCTGATGTCGGAGCGCACGATGACATCGAACTGCCCGTCCAGGGTCCGGACTGGTTGGTGGGCCTCGCCGAGGTCGTCGCCGGCCAGGTACTCGCGCTGCGCCTGGGTGAGCGTCGTCACCGTCCCATTGATTCACCCCCTGGGCTGTCCAAAGTTACTCTTTCGGCCTAGGGGCACCTCGCGACGACTCATCGTCCCTGTCCAAGCCGCACACGTCGCGATGGAGATTCATTCGCACCGTGTGGTGGAGCCTTCCACGCCTCGACGAGGTCGGTGGCAAGGATTGGGCAGCGCGGGCGTGTACCGTGGCAGAGACGGGCAGTCGAGTACCACATTGGGTGGAGGCATCATGAAGAACGCGAAGATCGTCCTGACGGTGGTGGGCGTGATCGTGCTCATTCTGCTCGTCTTATCGGTGATCGGATGGATCGTCTCGACCTTGCGCGTACTCGTGTACCTGGCGGTGCTGGCTCTGATCATCGTGGGAGTCTGGCGCGTGACGCACCGTCGGCCTCGCTCACACCAGTAAGATCACTGGTCCTGGCGGCGTGGCCGAGTGGTTAGGCAGGGGCCTGCAAAGCCCCGTACTCCGGTTCGAATCCGGACGCCGCCTCCAATAGATTTGCTGCAAGCCCGAGAGCCTTCCCGCTTCGGTGTCGTTGTTGACGGTGGCGTGAGATCGCTGAAAC
>JAJYDR010000072.1:0-2366 GCA_021777285.1 Actinomycetes bacterium | reverse complement strand
TAAAGAAGCACGGGGGCTCTGCAACCTACGTTCCGCACTTCAGTCGACCCCTTCAGCGTGATTATCGGGTCCAGTCCTCGCCACGCCCAGCGATCCGAAGGGACAGCGCTTCGAGCTCACTGAGAAGTCCGCGTAGGCGCTGCGCCTCGGCGAACCACGGCCCGTAGCGTTCGATCTGGTCCTCGGCGAGGTTGATCGTCCTCGTCGTGCCGTCGACCTTGCGAGTCCATTGGTGGTAGGGACCGTGGAGCTTCGGCGGGTCGGCTTTGCAGGCGCAGTTTGGCTTCCCGCAGCGCATCGTGCGGTCGATGAGGGTGCCCGGCAGGGCGAAGCCCGCCTCTGCGAGACGCGCGGCGATGGCGGCCTGTGCGGATCGTTCGTCTGCGCTCGGTTCGGCCATCGCTCACCTCCTCGCCTCCATCTTTGCCGTGGATCCACCACCTCGGGGCTCCACAGTAGCAGACTGGGGAACATGCCTTCCGCACCGCCCTCCGTGGAGCGCCACCAGGTGGTCGTCGACCCTCACGAGCTCAGCGTGCAGACCGAGCGCATCTCGGGCCTTCCGGTGGTGAACGCGGTGCTCGGCCGGCTCGGCTTCGACGAGCTGATCACCAGGTACCTTCCCGAGCCCGATCCCCGTTGCAAGCTCAGCTCCGCCAAGGCGATCGGCGTCCTCGTGCGCAACCTCGCCCTGGGCCGCCAGCCGCTCTACGGCCTCTGCGCCTGGGCGGCTGACTACGACGCGACGCGGCTCGGACTCGCGGCCGAAGAGTCGCGACTGCTCAACGACGACCGGGTGGGACGCGCCCTCGACGAGCTGTTCCTCGCCGACCGGGCGAGCCTTGTGACCGCCCTTAGCCTCCGCGCGATCCGCCGCTTCGGCATCGACGTCTCAGAGCTCCACAATGACAGCACCAGCATCACGCTCTACGGCGCCTACCGGGATGCCACCGGGACGCCGAGAGGTGGCGTCCGCCCGCCAGTGCCCGAGCGGGGGTTCTCGAAGGATCATCGCGGGGACCTGTTGCAACTGGTGGAGATCCTCACGGTGTCCTCCGACGGGGCGATCCCCATCGCCCATCGCCTCGTCGACGGCGCGACCGAGGACTCGACGACGCACATTGAGACCTGGGACACCCTCGTCGCCATGCTCGGCACGAGCCGGTTCACCTATGTCGCAGACTGCAAACTCGCGACGCGCGACAACATGGACCACATCGCAAGAAACGGCGGTCGCTTCCTCACCATCTTGCCCAAGACCCGCAAGGAGGACGAGCTCGGTCGTGCCTGGATCGCAAGCGGGGCGGTGGTGTGGCAGGAGATCGCCCGACGGCCGGGGAAACGCAAGAACGACCCCGACGAGATCTACTGGGCGGCAGAGGCGCCGAGCTGCTCTGCGGAGGGCTACCGGATCGTCTGGCTCCGCTCGTCGGACAAGCGGGGCCACGACGCAGCGGTCCGGACCGATCGGATCGAACGCGCCCGGGTCGCCCTCGGCGAGCTCGACCAGAGCCTTCGCTCACGACGCTGCCGCCTCAAGTCCAAGGCGGCCGTCGAAGACGCGGCGGGGGTGATCTTGAAGGAGACCGGGGCGGCCCGCTGGGTGCAGGCGGCCGTCATCGACACCGTCGACTACGAGCACCGCCAAGAGCAAAGAGGCCGCCCAGGGGAGAACACCCGCTACCGGCGGATCGAGCGGCACCGCTTCTCGGTCTCCTTTGCAACCGACGTCGAGGCGGTTGCCTGCGACGCAGCGAGCGATGGCTGCTTTCCTTTCGTCACGAACGAGGAGCAGCCTCCAGCAGAGCTGCTTCGGACCTACAAGGCCCAACCACACCTCGAACGGCGCCACGCCACCTTCAAGGGCGTGATCGAGGCTGCCCCGCTCACCTTGAAGAGCGACGCCCGCATCGACGCGCTCGGCCTCTGCTTGTACGTGGCGCTCCTCGTGCACGCGCTCGTCGAACGTGAGCTGCGACGGGCGATGGCCGCCAGCGGCATCGCGAGCCTCCCCCTCTACTACGAGGACCGGGCCTGCGCTGCCCCCACCGCAGCGCGCGTCTTCGAGCTCCTCGAACCGCTGTGCACGACGGCTGTATTCCACGCCGGTGACCTGCTCACCGTGTCTCCTCCGACGCTCGATCCCCTTCAGCGCCAGATCCTCAGCCTCCTGAAGGTTCCCCATCGTGCCTACGAGCCGGCTCGGCGGACGCCCGGAAAATCACGCTGAAGGGCTCACCCGACCTGCGGAACGTAGGCGCCATGAAGTGGGTGCGACAGCGTTGCCAGCTCGCCCCGGAGAGCACCTGGGCGATGGCGGCCTTGATCCCGCCGTGCGCGTCAGAGATCACGAGCTCGACCCCGCT